>NZ_JAHXPU010000018.1:0-56167 GCF_047308185.1 Pantoea sp. B65 | reverse complement strand
CCCGGAGATTTACTGGTTTCACAACCAGGTGAACGGCATGCCGGAGCGGCTGACCGATGCGGAAGGCGGGCTGCGCTGGGAAGGACACAACAGCGCCTGGGGCAAACTGCTGCGTGAAACCTCGTCCCTGCGCGGCACGGGGTATGCGCAGAATCTGAGGATGCAGGGGCAGTACCTCGACAGGGAAACCGGGCTTCATTATAATCTGTTCAGATATTTTGACCCGGATTGTGCAGGGTTTACCCAGCCGGATCCGATCGGGCTGGCAGGTGGGCTGAATCTGTATGCTTATGCGCCGAATGCGCTGAGCTGGATCGATCCACTTGAGTTACCCAGGGAATACGGCACTACCAAAAGAAATGGCAAATATACCGAACCTGATTTACCTTCCAAAGTAGTAGCCGAGCAGGGAGATATTAAAATTGTCCACTACACCAGAAGTGGGGATCATGGCCCGGCACATCTACATGTCAAAGGTGGTGGACCTGAAACAAAAATAGGGCAAGCAGGGAAGCCAATCAAAGGTTCACCATCATTAACGTCTAAGCAACAAGTTGTAGTTGATGTCAATCGATCCGTAATTCGTAAAACTGTCGATAAAATACAACGATGGTTTAGATACCAAAATTTAGAGTGAATGGTTAATTACATATGAAAGAAGTATGGGTATTTAATGGTGCAATGGCTCGTTTCCCTTCGGGAATATTCCTTTCTTTGGAAAATGCTAAAGATTGGATAAAAAAAAATCGATTATCAGGAGCATTGACAAAATATCCTGTTGATAAAGGAGTTTATGATTGGGCAATTGAAAATGACCTTTTTTGTCCAAAGGAGGACAAGCATAAATCACCATCATTTATAGGTGGCTTCACATGTGCATCAATGGAGCATCTTCACTTTGAAAATGGTGAAGAAGACTAAAACTACTTATAAAGTGAAACGGTTAAGCCAGTTCGTGGCGGAGCCAGAGCGACGGTTTTCAGCGCTTTGAGGCGATAGCTGGATGCAGACGAAAAGATCGATTTCACTATAATCTGTTCAGGCATTATGATCCGGTGGTGGGGAGATTTACCCAGCCGGATCCGATCGGGCTGGCGGGTGGAATTAACCTTTGCCAGTATGCGCCGAATGCGCTGAGCTGGATTGATCCGCCTGGACTAACAAAATGTTCACCAAACAAGAAAACGACCTATGAAGGCGTCAGTCGGAGGGATGCGTTCAGACAGGCTAAACGTGATGCTGGAATACCAATGAACCAGCATCCGCAATCAATAACGCGACCTGATTTACTTGATGGTAATGGCAAAATAATTTCATATAATAATGGCAAGCCAATAACGACAAGGCAATAACAATAAGGCAATATGAATATATCAACAGTAAAAGAGAATCTGTTTTCCTACAAGAGCACAGCTTAGGGCATGTTAAAGCTATACCTGGGCATGGTGCAGAGCCGCATTTCAACGTAAGGCCATCGGACAAAATTACCGGGGAAGTATTAAATACAGGTAGTATCTTAGGTACTCATGGTCATTATAATTTTTAAGAAGAGAGGATGTATGTGGTTTGAACATGCAATAGGGAAGGAAAAAATTAACTTCTTGTTTAATAATGAGTTATCATTGATGGACGTTGGGCTGGAAAGCTTTTACTTTCATTCTTATTCAACTTTACGTTTTCATTTCATTTGCAAGAAAATCCCAAGTAGCTATCCTGAAAAATGGGATAAGGAAAAATTTAATTCACTTAGTCTAGTTTTTAATTTAGGTGAGGTTTTATCTTTTGAATCTAAAGGAAATAAAGTGGGTTTTATTTGCACGCCTGATGTAGTAACACACAAAGATAAATCCTCAATAAGTATTTTCAGTGATGATTTAATTATTAATTGTGAGGCTAAATTTTTAACGATTGAAGGAATAACACCTTATATTGATGAACGGTGGGATTAATTTTAACAATAAAATTTTCAAAAAATGGTCTAAAAAATCCTCTTGCTCTTTACCTTTTTCTGCCTAATGCCTGGGAAAGGAGCCAGTTTAATTAACAGTCACCAATGTCTACCTCTTGCATAGGAACCAAGTGATATGCACTACGATGCAAAAATGAGGGTGAATTATAACCAAAACTGATAGTACGACTCGGTAACCGGGCGGTTTACCCAGCATGATCTGATAGGGCTGGAAGATGGGTTAAACACATACGCTTACGCCCCAAATCCGCTGAGCTGGATCGATCCGCTGGGGTTATCCAGGGAATACGGCACTAGCAAAAGAAATGGCAAATATACCGAACCTGATTTACCTTCCAAAGTAGTAGCCGAGCAGGGAGATATTAAAATTGTCCACTACACCAGAAGTGGGGATCACGGCCCGGCACATCTACATGTCAAAGGTGGTGGACCTGAAACAAAAATAGGGCAAGCAGGGAAGCCAATCAAAGGTTTACCATCATTAACGTCTAAGTACGTGAACAGTGCGAGAGCACTGCCCGGATGTAAAATCGCAAGTAAGGTAGCTTATTCGTCGTCCCCGTCCACATGCTCTCTGATCATCACCATAAACGGCTTACCAAATCTCTCCAGCTTGCGCTGGCCGACACCGTTGACGCTCAGCATTTCGGCAGCGGTAAGCGGCATCTGTTCGGCCATTTCAATCAGCGTGGCGTCGTTAAACACCACATACGGCGGAATATTCTCTTCGTCGGCAATCGCTTTACGCAACTTGCGCAGTTTGGCAAATAGCTTGCGGTCATAATTGCCGCCATAGAATTTCTGGCTGCTATTTTTACTTTTGATCGTCACCAGACGCGGCACTGCCAGCATCAATGGCTCTTCGCCGCGCAGAATCGGGCGCGCAGCCTCAGTCAGCTGCAATGCGGAGTGCATCGCGATATTTTGCGTAACCAGCCCCAGATGAATCAGCTGGCGCAGTACGCTTACCCAATGCTCCGTGGTCTGTTCACGGCCAATACCATAGACCGGTAATTTATCGTGCTGAAACTCGCGGATGCGCTGGTTATTCGACCCGCGTAACACTTCAACGATATAGCTCATACCGAAACGCTGGCCAACACGGTAGATACTCGACAGCGCTTTCTGCGCCTCGACTAACCCATCATAGCGCCGTGGCGGATCGAGACAGATATCGCAGTTGCCGCAGGCTTGCTGGCGTCCTTCACCGAAATAGTTCAGCAGCACCAGACGACGACAGGTTTGCGCTTCAGCAAAGGCCCCCATCGCGTTCAGCTTATGCCGCTCGATATCCTTCAGCGCACCGGGGGCTTTCTCTTCCAGACACCGGCGCAGCCACGCCATATCGGCTGGATCATAAAACAGCAGGGCTTCGGCGGGCAGGCCATCACGCCCGGCGCGACCGGTTTCCTGATAGTAGGATTCAATATTGCGCGGAATGTCGAAATGCACCACAAAACGCACGTTCGGCTTGTTAATACCCATGCCAAAAGCCACGGTGGCGACCACGATTTGCAAATCGTCACGCTGAAAAGCTTCCTGAACCTGCGCGCGATGCAGATTATCCATACCGGCATGATAAGCGCCGACGCTGATGCCGCGACTCTGCAAACGCGCAGCGGTATCTTCAACTTTTGCCCGGCTGTTGCAGTAAATTATGCCGCATTTACCACGCTGATCCTGCACATAGCGCATCAACTGGTCGGTAGGTTTAAACTTTTCCACCAGCGTATAGCGAATATTCGGGCGATCAAAGCTGCTGATCTGAATCAGCGGATCGTTAAGCTGGAGCAGGCGCGCAATATCGTTACGCGTGGTTTCATCAGCAGTGGCGGTCAGCGCCATCACCGGCAGCGTCGGGAAACGCTGGCGTAGCTGACCGAGCGCACCATATTCGGGACGGAAATCGTGGCCCCACTGCGAGATACAGTGCGCCTCGTCAACCGCCAGCATCGCCGGATTCCAGTGGGTCAGATTATCAAGGAAGTTGTCCATCATCAGACGCTCTGGCGCAATGTAGAGCAGACGAATACGCCCGCTACGACATCCGGCCATCACTTCCTGCTGCTCTTCACGATTTTGCGTCGAGTTAAGACAGGCGGCTGCCACACCATTGGCCAGCAACTGATCGACCTGGTCCTTCATCAGTGAGATCAACGGTGAAACTACCAGCGTCAGCCCTTCACGCACCAGCGCGGGGATTTGGTAGCAGAGAGACTTACCGCCACCGGTGGGCATCACGACCAGACAATCACGCCCGTTTAGCGATGCCTGAATGATGGTTTGCTGGCCCGGACGAAACTGCTGATAGCCGAAGGTATCCTGTAATACCTTTTCCGCCAGCGCTTCATCTTGATCGTTGCTTACTGCAGCCGTTGACACATCTTCCCCGTTTATCTTGTTATGACATGATTGATCGTTGCTGGCGGGCCAGGCATCAGCCTGACCCGGAGCATCAGAACAGGTCGTTCAGGGTGACGCCGACGCCAAGACGCGTCTGGCGGTGGTTATAATCAATTAACGATTCGCCGTAGCCGCTAAATAACTGGGTATAGAAACGCACGTGTTCGCTGATTGGATAGCTCCAGCCCAGCTCTGCGCCGCCATAACCGCTGTTCCAGTTATAGTTGCTCTGCACGCTGAAAATGCTGTCGCCCACCATATAGCCCAGCTTCAGGCGGTAATAACCCATATATTTGGTGATATCCGGATTATCATCATTATTCTCATTTTCCGGCAGACGGTACCATGGTTTCACTTCCACCATAAAGTTGCCGTTCTGGGCCATCAGACGCGAATAGACGCGATTCCAGCTGCGAGAGGTGGGATCGGAACGTCCGTTCGACTCATGATCCAGACCGAACTCAACATCGCGTAACGTCCAGCCCGCCAGACTGTAATCGGTGGCCCAGCCGAGGAAAATCTGCGGCTCATAGTTGGTTTCACGGAATGGCGAAGAGGCCGCGCGATTAGAGAGCTGCCACCATGAACGCTGAGTATACGCGGCGGCCAGTACGGAGTTATCGCCAAGAATACCGCGCCACAGCGGGAAAGCCAGGCTTAGCTGAAATTTAACTTCATCTTTCTTGGCATTATCGGACCAGTTGTAAGACTGAATCGCTTCTTTATTCAGGTCGCTGGTGTAGGTGTAGAGTAAATAATTGTTTTCATAAGGATAAAGCACAAAAGGATTATCATGCTTCTCCAGCAGGTTGGCGATAATGCTGCCACGCACAGCCGGTGCATCATGAACATCTTTAATGGTCGCTTCCTGCGCCAGTGCCACAGCAGGCAATAACATGGCCGCTGCCAGCAGTCCCCGAAGCATACGCATAGTGTTCTCCAATAAAGCAAACGCTGCAAGATAGATGAGTAAAAAGCACGTCATTCTACACAGAAAAACGGCCCAACATTAGCGCTGATTTCTGAAACTGGAAAGCAGCCTGGCAGAAGCATAAGATATACAAATTCTTAACATTTTCGTTATCCCTAATTGCTTGCAGGAAGTCACAACATGTCGGGTACTTTGTTAACTCAGGATGCCGCTCGCCAGCTGATTGGTGAAATTTTTGTCTATGATATGCCGTTCAACCGCGCCCTCGGCCTGCAGCTCGATCGCCTTGAGCCGGACTACGCCGAACTGAGCTTTGTTAATCAGCAGATGCTGGTCGGCAATGCGGCGCAAAAAATTCTGCACGGCGGCGTCATTGCTTCCGTGCTGGACGTCGCCGCCGGTCTGGTCTGCGTCAGCAGCACGCTGACGCGCCAGGAGAGTATTAATGAACAGGAGATGCGCCAGCGCTTATCACGCATGGGCACCATCGATCTACGCGTTGATTACCTGCGTCCGGGACGCGGCGAGCGTTTTACCGCCAGCAGCAGCCTGCTGCGCGGCGGCAATAAAGTCGCGGTGGCGCGTGTTGAGTTGCATAACGACGCCGGAGTGTATATTGCCAGTGCAACCGCAACCTATATGATTGGTTAATTTGCCTGCGGGTCGCCTTTATCTGGCCCGTTAAGCATGCGCATAGCGTGAAATAAAACGCGCCAGCGCCGGGCCGGTAAGCAGAATGGTAAACAGTCGCAGGGTCTGCATCGCCATCACAAAAGCGATATCCACCCGGCTACCCGCCGCGATAATCGCCACGGTATCCAGTCCACCCGGGCTGGTGGCCAGATAAGCGGTCAGCAGATCGACATGCAATAGCTGCGTCAGCATCCACGCCATCGCACCGCATAACAGCATCAGGCCAATAATCGACAGCACCATTTGCGGCAGGGTACGCAACGCCAGCCGGAAGATCGGTTTGGTAAAGCGCAAACCCACACTCCAGCCAATCAGCGCATAAGCCAGCGCCAGCAACCACTCCGGCACCTGGAGCGAGAGCGTACCGCTGGCATGCAGCGTCGCGCCAAACAGCGCCGGCAACAGTAAGGCCCCGGAAGGAATACGGAACCGTTGCCCCAGCCAGGCGCCGCCGAGAGCAATAGCGAGAGTGGCGGCAAAACGCTGATCCAGCGGCGGAAACCACAGCAGCGGCGTGGCGCTTTGCGCGCTGTCGCCCAGTCCGATACGCGCCACTATCGCCGCCGCCGTCGCCACAAACAGCACGCGCAGATACTGCATAAAGGCGACCAGCCGCGCATCCGCGCCATATTCGCCGGCCATCGCCACCATCGCGGAGGCGCCGCCCGGCGACGATCCCCAGGCACCGGTGGCGCCAGGCAGATCGCTAAAGCGTACCAGCAAAAAACCGGATAGCCCGCTGGCGGCAAGCGTCAGCAGCAGCACGGCAAGCACTACCGGCCAGTCGGTGATCAAAGGTGTCAGGATCGAGGGTGACAGGCTCTGCGCAATCATGCAGCCGAGTATCGCCTGCGCCAGAATAAACAGGCGTTTATCAATACGTAAGGTGGCGCCGGTTAGCCCCATCACTACGCCGACAATCATCGGCCCCAGTAACAGCGCGGCGGGAACATGGAAATATTGCAGCAAACATCCCAACAGCAGCGAGACGCTGAGCAGGAGAAACCATTGCACTCTGAGTGACAGCCGTTCCATATTAAGCAAACTTGTGTTGGTAAAAGAACAGCTTATAACTTACGCGGATGTCAGACGATCTGCCAGCGGCAATCTGCCTTCACCCATCCCTGGGTGAAGTTCAGCGGCCTTACAGCCAGTTCCGGCGTTTAAAATAAGCGTACGGCGCCAGCCCGGCGAGGATCATCAGCGCAATGGCGCCGGGATAACCGAAGCTCCATTTTAACTCTGGCATAAACTCGAAGTTCATCCCGTAGCTGGAAGCCACCAGCGTTGGCGGCAGGAACACCACGGATACCACCGAGAAGATTTTAATAATGCGGTTCTGCTCGATATTGATAAAGCCCATCGCCGCCTGCATCAGGAAGTTGACCTTCTGAAACAGTGATTCATTATGCGGCAACAGTGACTCGATATCGCGCAGGATTTCCCGTGCCTGCTCCAGCTGCGTGGCCGGTAAACGCGCCTTGCGCACCAGGAAGTTCAGCGCACGCTGGGTATCCATCAGGCACAGACGCACTTTCCAGCCGATATCTTCCAGTTCCGCCAGTGTCGACAGCGCGCGGTCAAACTCATCGCCCTGCTGCCCTTCCATAATTACCCGGCTGAGTTTTTCCAGATCGCTGTAGACGTTTTCGATCTCATCCGCCAGCTGCTCAATTTTGGTTTCAAACAGATCCAGCAGCAGTTCAAAAGCGTTACCGTCGATCAGTACCTGATTGCGCGCCCGCATGCGGTAGAGGCGAAACGCCGGTAATTCACGCTCACGCAGAGTATAAAGACGTCCTTCACGGATGGTAAATGCCACGGTGGAGTTACCGGCATGATCTTCCGCATCTTCATAGAAGAAGAAGGAGTGGATATGCAGACCGTCTTCATCTTCAAAGAAACGCGCCGAAGCTTCGATATCTTCCAGTTCCGGACGGGTGGCAAGGCTCTGGCCTAATTCACACTGGACCCGTTCACGCTCCTCTTCTTCCGGTTCAACGAGATCAACCCAGACCGAAGAGGTCAGAGAGTCAGTCGCGTCATCCAGTTCCAGGCGGGATAAACGATTATGATCCAGTTTAAATGCGCTCAGCATAGCTGTACTCCCAATTGCAGTAACAAATGGGACATTGCGCCAGAACACGGGAAACGAAGACGTTTCAGTCAGTGACAGAGCTAACTCAAGCGACGGGAAATACGAGGTCGCTGACAACCACAAAGGCTACCAGCAGTAAAGAGGATAGCCTTAGGCGTTGCACCTGCTAAACAGGTTTTTGAGCCAGCATCGACTGGGTGTGTCCAAGGCGAATGTCCTCTTAGGGTAATCGTGGGCGCATGTTACGCTGAGTCGAAAAAGGCGTCAAGCGGCCCACTCTGCCGGTACGGTATCAGACTGTTTCCAGCCGGGCATATGCCGCCACCAGCCATTTAATACCCTGTCCCTGAAAGGCGACCTGTAGCCGACTATGTTCGCCGCTACCCTCCATATTAATAATGGTGCCTTCGCCAAACTTGCTATGGCGCACCCGCTGTCCCAGTGCAAAACCACTGTCGTTGCTGGTTACCGGCGTCCCCAGACGCTGATGATTAACCGGACGACTGACGCTGGCGCGCAGGCGCACTTCATCGACGCACTCCACCGGCAGCTCGCCAATAAAGCGTGATGGCCGGTGATACACTTCCTTACCATAAAGCCGCCGGGTCTCCGCATAGGTCAGCGTCAACTTCAACATCGCGCGCGTCACGCCGACATAAGCCAGACGACGCTCCTCTTCCAGCCTGCCGCCTTCATCCAGCGACATCTGACTGGGGAACATCCCCTCCTCCATGCCGACGATAAACACCTGGCTAAACTCCAGCCCTTTCGCCGCATGCATGGTCATCAGCTGAACCGCATCCTGCCATTTGTCTGCCTGGCCTTCACCCGCTTCCAGCGCCGCATGGGAGAGAAACGCCTGCAATGGCATCAGATCTTCATCTTCATCCTGATAGCTGTACTGACGGGTGGCGTTGACCAGCTCCTCTAAGTTTTCGATGCGCGCCTGACCTTTTTCGCCTTTTTCCTGCTCATACATTATCCACAGGCCGGAGTCTTTGATCACCCGGTCGGTTTGTACATGCAGCGGCATTTCCGCGGTGTCCTGCGCCAGCGCATCCACCAGTTCGCAAAAACGTTGCAGTGCCGAAGCGGCACGACCGGCCAGCACTTTCTCCTGCAGCAATACACGCGTCGACTGCCATAAGGTCAGCTGTCGTTCGCGCGAGGTCTGGCGCACCACATCCAGAGTACGGTCGCCAATGCCACGGGTCGGGGTATTGATCACCCGTTCAAATGCCGCATCGTCATTACGATTCGCCATCAGCCGCAGGTAGGCCAGCGCATCTTTAATTTCCTGACGTTCGAAGAAGCGCATACCGCCATAAATACGGTATGGCATGCTGGTCTGCAGTAATGCTTCTTCCAGCACACGCGACTGGGCGTTACTGCGATAGAGAATGGCGCAGTCATTTAAGGCGCCGCCGTTCTCCTGCCACACCTTGATGCGATTGACCACGAAGCGCGCTTCATCCAGCTCGTTAAACGCGCAGTAGAGGGAGATCGGTTCGCCATCGCTGCCATCGGTCCATAACTCTTTACCAAGACGGCCGTTATTATTGGCGATCAGGGCATTGGCCGCTTTCAGAATGTTATTGGTTGAACGGTAGTTCTGCTCCAGACGGATGGTTTCCGCACCGGAGAAGTCTTGCAGGAAGCGCTGAATATTTTCAACCTGCGCACCGCGCCAGCCATAGATCGACTGGTCGTCATCGCCGACGATAATCACCCGGCCGGTATCACCGGCCAGCATACGGATCCAGGCGTACTGAATGTTGTTGGTATCCTGAAACTCATCTACCAGGATATTGGTGAAACGTTCACGATAGTGATTCAGGATATGGGGTTTGTTCAGCCACAGTTCATGCGCGCGCAGCAGCAGCTCGGCAAAGTCCACCAGCCCGGCACGATCGCAGGCCTCCTGATACGCCTGATAGACGCGCAGCCAGGTCTGTTCAATCGGATTGCCATAGCTTTCAATATGCTTTGGCCGCAAACCTTCGTCTTTTTTGCCGTTGATGTACCACATCGCCTGGCGCGCCGGCCACTGCTTGTCATCAAGGTTCATCGCTTTGATCAGGCGCTTCAACAGGCGCAACTGATCTTCGCTATCGAGGATCTGAAAATCCTGCGGCAGTCCGGCATCGAGATGATGCGCGCGCAGCAGCCGGTGGGCTAAGCCGTGGAAAGTCCCGATCCACATGCCACCCTGACTGGTGCCGATCAGCTGCTCGATACGGTGACGCATCTCAGCCGCCGCTTTATTGGTAAAGGTTACCGCCATCACCGAATACGGTGAGCAGTTCTCTACCGTCAGCAGCCAGGCGATACGATGTACCAGTACGCGCGTTTTGCCGCTACCCGCACCCGCCAGCACCAGCAAATTGCTGCGTGGCGCCGCCACGGCTTCGCGCTGTTTGTCATTCAAACTGTTTAGCAGGTCAGAAACGTCCATAAGCACCATTCAGGCAGGGAAAACGCCGCCAGCGTTTTACTGGATATATTAACAGTTATTATACCAGCGCGGTCAGCGATGCCAACTGCGAAATTTCAAGGTGCGGTAACAGACGGCTGTCGCGGATATGCATCAGGTTACCGCCACGCAGATTAATCCAGCAGGCCTGCATCCCGCAGCGCACCGCACCGGCGACGTCGGTGGTCAGATCGTCGCCCACATGCAGAATGTTCTCCAGCGGTAAATCCAGCTTTTCTGCCGCCAGCTGATACATATCCGCGAAGGGTTTGGCGCGCCCGTGCGGACCGGCGCGCAGGATACATCGGAAATAGCCGTCGAGACCGAACAGGTGCGGCTCGGCATTGCCATTGGTAATCGCCACCAGCGGGACGCGCTGAGCCAGCAGCGCCAGCGCCTGGTGGGTCGCTTGCGCCACTTCAATCTGGCTGCGCCAGTGGGCAAAGTTGGCCATCACCGCGCGTGAACCTTTCTCCGCTTCCGCCGCCGGCAGACCGACGTTCAGCATCACCTCCGCGACCGCACGGCGTCGCCATTCGGTCACATCGTGATAGATTTCCGGCTCCTGCCGCAGCAGCTTATCGCGCAGCGCCTGATAGGCTTCGTGGCTAACCTCACGTAGCGCCGGATGGTAAGCCTGCAGAAAAGCATGGGATTCCTGTTGTGTACGCCGGATCACGTCATGATTGTCATACAGGGTGTCGTCAAGATCGAAGGTAATCGCTTTAACCGGGCGCAAAGTGCGGTAAAAGTGCATCAGGATTTTCCTCGTTTAGCACGGGGATGTGCCGCATCGTAAACCGATGCAAGATGTTGAAAGTCGAGGTGAGTATAGATCTGGGTGGTCGACAGATTGGCGTGACCAAGTAACTCCTGCACCGCACGCAGGTCGCCGCTTGACTCCAGCATATGCGTGGCAAAGGAGTGGCGCAGCTTGTGCGGATGAATATGGCTGTTCAGGCCCTGTTTCACGCCCCACTCCGCAAAACGTTTCTGCACATTACGCGCCGAAATACGTTTGCCCTGGTTGGATAAAAACAGCGCATCATCATCCGGAGCGAACAGTTCGCGCAGTACCATCCACTGCTCTACCCATTTCACTGCGGTTGACCCCACCGGCAGCCGGCGTTCTTTACTGCCTTTCCCCATCACCCACACTTCACCGGAGGCGAGATCAAGATGACGGCAGTCGATACCAACAAGTTCAGAAAGACGCAGACCGGCGCCATACATGATTTCCAGCATCGCCCGATCGCGTACCGCCAGCGGATCGTTAACATCGATCTCCAGCAGCTGACTCATTTCGTCGACATCAATATTTTTCGGCAGATGGCGCGGCGCACGCGGCGTGGCAATGCCTTTCGCCGGGTTCGCTTTCAGCTGTCCCTGGCCGACCAGCCAGTCAAGAAAGCTGCGCAGCGCCGAGAGCCGCAACGCCAGGCTGGCGGGTTGCAGTCCGGCACGACGGCTGCGCGACGCCAGCGAACGCACCTGAGCGGCATCGAGCTTCGCCCAGTCAGTGATTTTCATCTCATCAGCCAGCGCCACCAACACGCTAAGCTGATGGGTATAACTCTTTTGCGTCAGCGGACTCAGCTGCCGCTCCACTTTCAGGTAACGCAGGAAGCCCTCTACGGCTGGCTGTAGAGGCGAGTCGCTGCTCATGCCCGTTCAATCCAGCGTGACAGCAATTCCGGCATCATCAGCGCCAGGTGCTGCAGTAACAACGTCCCCATACCGGACTGATAATGCTGTGTATCACGGCTGCTGAAGAGCAGTACGCCGAGATCGCCGCGTTCGCCCATCAGCGACATGGCGACAGACCCGATCGCTTTGGCCTGTGGCAACAGCAACAGTAACTCCGGCCCGTTGAGGTTACCGAGATAATGTTGCTCTTTACCCAGACGCTGAATGCGCACCGCTTCAAATGCCTGCGCGGAGAGCGCCAGCTGGGTGAAGTCCGACGGGGCGCCAATGCGCCACTTGTCGCTGAACAGGCGCACATTGGCCCCGGCCAGACCGAGCTCACGCGCCCAGCGATGCAGACGGTTCAGCATATCATGCAGAGTCGGCGCCGCCGCCAGATGACCCTGTAGTGCCAGCAGACGGTCGAACAATTGATGGTTAGCGGTTGCCTGCTCCATCAGCAAAGTGATCTCTTCTTCCAGTTGAGTGATGTGGTTACGCTGGCGCGCCAGCTGCCACTCGACCAGCGATACCGTGCCGCGCACCGGATGAGGTATCACCATCTGCTCAGTCTGGCGCGCGTTGCGGATAAAGAAATCCGGATGTTGCAACAGGTAGTCACTCACCGCCTGATCGTCCAGCATCACCTCACTGGCCCTCTGTTCCCCGACATTTTTCATAAATGAATAAATCCGTCGTAAACGTGGGTGGCAGGTCCGGTCATAAACAGGGGATGACCTGGCCCTTTCCAGGCGATATGCAGCGTGCCGCCCGGTAGATCGACGCGGACTTTCTCCGCGAGTTTACCTTGTTGGATGCCGACGGCGACCGCAGCACAGGCGCCGCTGCCACAGGCTTGCGTTTCGCCGGCGCCGCGTTCATAGACGCGCAGGCGGATATGCTCGGGGTTAACCACTTCCATAAAGCCGACGTTGACACGCTCCGGGAAACGCTCATGGCTCTCCAGCACCGGGCCAAGGGTTTCGACCGCAGCGGTTTTCACATTCTCGACCTGGATCACGCAGTGCGGGTTGCCCATCGACACGACGCCACACATCACCGTCTGTTCCGCGACGCGCATCAGATACAGGTTTTCCGCTTTATTTGCGCGGAACGGTACCTGCTGCGGCTCGAAGTTTGGCTCACCCATATTCACGCGCACCAGATCGTCACTGGTGACACTCAACACCATGCGCCCGGTTTGGGTACTGACGTTGATATCGTTCTTATTGGTTAAGCCTTTCAGGCGGACAAAACGGGCAAAACAACGGGCGCCGTTGCCACACTGTGCCACTTCGCTGCCGTCAGCGTTGAAAATGCGATAATGGAAATCCAGATCGGGATCGTACGGCGGTTCAACGATCAGCAACTGATCAAACCCGATCCCCAGATGACGATCGGCCAGACGGCGAATCAGTTCTGGTGAAAAATAGACATTTTGCGTGACGGCATCAACGACCATAAAGTCGTTGCCAAGGCCGTGCATTTTGGAGAACTGCATTTTCTGCTCCGCCGGATGCGCCATAGGTTACTCAGTCAGTTACATACCCGGCTGGCCAGAGGTCTGATCCTGACCGCTGGCGTGTTGTTGGGTCGTGGTGGGTTCCTGCGTCGTCTGCTGCGCAGGCTGCTGTTGTGGCTGATCCTTCGGCGGGAAGTAGAGCGGGCCTTTCAAACCGCAGCCAACCAGGCTCGCCAGCGCCAGCGCCATCGTCAGCTGGCATATCGTTTTGTTCATTATCGTTCGGCTCATGATTAATGCTTACTGGTTGCTTATCATCGCAGGTGAACTCTGAAAAGCAATAGGAATTGGCGATTCGATGTTGCTGCCGTTGTCGCATTTTCGCTATTTGCTGCCGTAGCGATGAGCAAACATTATCCCCCTTCTGTGGGTGGATGGCGCATTTTTTTGCCGATATAACCCCTAAATAATTCGCCATGGCGGGTATACTCAGCCAAAAGAAAAAGGAAACAATGATGAACGACAGCGAATTTCACCGACTGGCTGACAGCCTGATGCTGACCATTGAAGAACGTCTCGACCAGCATGATGGCGATGCTGATATCGATTACGAAACCCATGGCGGCGTCATGACCCTCAGCTTTGAGAATGGCAGTAAGATTGTGATCAATCGTCAGGAACCCTTACATCAGGTGTGGCTGGCGACCAAAAGTGGCGGTTATCACTTTAAACGTGAAGGGGGGGAATGGATTTGCGACCGCAGTGGCGCTGAATTCTGGCAGCTATTAGCCGAAGCCTGCAGTCAGCAGGCTGGAGAAGCGGTGTCGTTTAGCTAATCGCTCTCTGACGCCGCCGGTGATGGCGGCGTCGATCAATGCATCTGGATACGCTGTTGGTAATCGGTATTGTCGTTGTCAGAAACAGTGGCGCAGAGCTGCGTCAGTGTCTGGCTACGAAAAGGAATCACCTGGAAGCGCTCATCGACCTGCACAATCTGATAAAACTGCGGCAAATTGAAATTGACGAAGCTTGAACCATAAGTGAAACGGTCGTGTGAGGATGAGTAGAAGCGGCTGACATCCCGCACCAGATCCTCTTTACTGCCTTCACAGTGGTGGTAAATCTCAATACGGTTGCTTTCATCAAGAATATAGATGTTGAAGCCATGATCATCACTGGTGTCTTCAAAGAAGAACTGAATAATACCTTCACTGGCATAGCCATTCACCACGCCCGGTAAACGCGTCTGGTCAGTTTCAACTTTGATCGATAAACCATGCAGCTTATTGTTGGAAATCGCGCCGTAAAACTCCACCGCATTTTCCAGTTTCTGCACCGACACACCGAGACGTTCGAAGAACAGCCCCCAGGTTTGCCCGGCAACGCGCAGTGCTTTAAAACGTCCCGGCTCCTGACGCGTACTGGAAAGACGCAACTCGATACACTCCGAAACCAGCTGCTGCACCCGGGTACGGATTAAGCCACGCAGATGCTGGCTGTAGCAGAACACTTCCACCGCATCCGGTGGCGCCGCATCCTGGTGCATTTTGCCTAAAATGGTTTTCAGCGCTTCAATCATCGCCTGCGGACCATTGAAGTGCAGCGTACGCACCTCATTCCATGAGTTGCGGTACAGCAAATCGATACTGCCGACTAAACATTGCTGCTGCTGACCAAAGCTGAAGACATCCAGCTTGCGGAAATCAAAATGAACCACCTGATTACGGAAAGCCGCCGTCGGGTCATATTCAAGGTTGACGATAATCGCCAGATGGCGAATCTCGCACGGACTGTACAACGCTTTTGGCGTCGGTGAAGGCAGGCGCAAGGGGAAATGATGGGAGACATCGGCCACCAGCTCTTGCAAACGCGCCAGATCGCAAATTTCATTACCTTTGATATGCAGACGGGTTTTACTGGTCAGCAAACCATTGAACCACGCCCACGACACCAGCTTATTCAGATAGCGGTTATATTCCAGCGGCTGATGGCTGATAATCGACCCCATATCCGGCGACTGATTATACAGATACCAGCCGGCGCGATTAGCGCGGCCATTAGGCACATGAATAAAGGTCAGATGCGGTTCGGAGAGATCCGGCGAAATTTGCGGATTAAGCAGCGTGACCTTGCCCGGCAGCGCTTCAAAAGCGGCATACAGCTTACGGGTCAGCACGCCGATATCCTGCGGGCTGGCGCTGACACTTAAGTTGTTGCGGCGGGCAAAACGAATCAGGTTACGATAGCTTTGCATCATCGCATCCAGCAATTCGTTATGCGCTTCCCGCACCTGACCGATTTTCCAGTCGGAACGACTATCGAGGATCGCCAGACGTGCGCTATCCCAGCCCCAGTCTTTCACCAGCTGACCGAGGATTTCGCGGCGCCAGCCCGCTTTGCTGCCATCAACCGACAGTTTCTCGCACACTTTCAGATAGAAACAGCGGCGCACCAGGTCAAGACGCGCATGGTCATCAATGCTGGTCAAATAGTGCGTGACGCGTTCCAGCATCATGCAGTAAGGATCAAGGCCAAAGGAGACGATTTCGCCATCATGCAGGCGCTGTTTAATATCCATCGCCAGCAGTTTGGTATCCGGGTACTCCCAGGAGTAGGCTTCCAGCAGCAGGGTTTTCAGCACTGCCTTGTAGGGCGAGTCGATACTTTTATACAGCTGCCATAAGCTGGCGCCGAAGTACTCCTCCGCCGACAGCGTTCCCAAACCGCCCAGATCCAGCCATTCATTGGGCGTCAGCACCCCCTGCGAATAGAGGGACATCACATAGTCGTCGTAATGCTCTTCCTCTTCTCCCGGCACCATATTCCACAGAATACGCTTACCGGCCAGCCGCACGGCGGTACGATAAAATTCATCAAGCAGTAAGATGTGCTGGGTTGAACCGCAATCTTCGCCGCCCAGGCTGCCACTTTCATTATGGCGGAAACGGTTCTCGTCAATCAGGAAGAAGCTGACCTCCACGCCCATCGACGCGCACCACTTCTGCAGCTGGATGCATTTTTTCTGCAGACTCAGACGCTCTTCATTATCCAGCCAGGATTGATGACATACCCAGATATCAAGGTCAGAAGTAAAATTCTGCCCGACCGAGGAGGTGCTGCCCATCGAGTAAACACCGGTGATCGGCCGTTCACCCTGGGCCGGCTGAGCGGCACTTACGCCAGATTTACCTTCTAAATCATTCAGATAGCTTAACTGACTTTCATCAGGCGTAAAGAAGCTGATGCCATGTGGAACGTTACCTTCGAGGTAACCCGGCATCAGCGGATGATGATAATGTAATAAGGTTGGCAGCAGACTATAAACCTGCTGGAAAGCAGGTCCCATGGCAGCCAGTGCACGATCGACGCGCAGCTGATTGATGGCATCCAGTCTCTGTTTCAGTGTCTCAATGTAGAGGTACAAGACGTCTCGCCTGATTGTCCCAGTGTTTGAAAACAAACCCTGTTTCCGACATTCACCCTTTGCTTTAAAAATAGTCGGGCGAATAATTGCTGGAAACGTGATCAATCTAACACCTGGCAGATTGACCGTAAAGAAAGTTGCGCTACTGCACAGTTTAGCACGTTTTCCGATCAATCAACCTTTCTGATGGTTCTCTCATCCCTGACGTACCGTTTAAAAGCCGTTGAAACTGACAGCATTCACGTATCAATGATAGGATAATCAATGAACGATCAAAACGGTAAGAAGCATGTTAGACAAAATTTTAAGAATTGCCACCAGGCAAAGCCCGCTCGCTTTATGGCAGGCACAATATGTACAACAACGCCTGATGGCTTGCCATCCGGGGCTTCGTGTTGAACTGGTGCCAATGGTCACGCGCGGTGATGTGATCCTCGACACGCCATTAGCGAAAGTTGGCGGCAAAGGGCTATTTGTCAAAGAACTTGAGCTGGCGATGCTGGAAGCGCGGGCGGATATCGCCGTGCATTCGATGAAGGATGTGCCGGTAGCCTTCCCGGAAGGACTGGGGCTGGTGACGATTTGCGAGCGCGACAATCCGCTCGATGCTTTTGTCTCTAATCACTATGACTGCGTTGATGCGCTGCCGCTGGGAGCGATTGTCGGTACGTCAAGCCTGCGTCGCCAGTGCCAGCTCAGTGAACGTCGTCCCGACCTGGTGATCCGCTCGCTGCGCGGCAATGTCGGCACGCGGCTGGGCAAACTGGATGCCGGTGAATATGACGCCATCATCCTTGCCGTTGCCGGTCTGAATCGTCTCGGTTTACAACAGCGCATCCGCCAGGCGATGCCGGCGGAAGAGTCCCTGCCCGCTGTCGGTCAGGGTGCGGTAGGTATTGAGTGTCGTCTTGACGATCATCACACTATTACCCTGTTATCAGCGCTGAACCACGAAGATACCTCGGTACGCGTCAGGGCCGAGCGGGCGATGAATACCCGCCTTGAAGGCGGTTGCCAGGTGCCGATCGGCAGTTATGCGATGCTGGAAGGCGACACTCTGTGGCTGCGTGGCCTGGTCGGCTCGCCGGATGGCAGGCAGATAATTCGTGGTGAACGGCGCGGTTCGCGTGCCGATGCCGAACAAATGGGTGTATCTCTCGCTGAAGAGCTGCTGGATAACGGCGCACGCGCGATTTTAGCCGAGATTTATCAGGGAAATCCGCCGCTATGACCATTCTGGTAACCCGTCCATCACCCGCTGCTGAAGAGCTGGTTAGCCGCCTGCGCGCGCTGGGACAGGTTGCCTGGAGCCTGCCGTTGATTGAATTTACCCCCGGTCGCGATCTGGATCGCCTGCCACAGCAGCTGGCCAGCCTGACCAGCGGCGATTTACTGTTTATTCTCTCGCAACATGCCATTCACTATGCTCAGCCGCTAATGCACCAGCACGGATTAACATGGCCTGCCAGCCTGAACTATTATGCTATAGGTCGCACCACGGCGCTGGCGATGCATACCGTAACCGGCTACCCGGTGGAATATCCGCACCAGCGCGAAAGCAGCGAGATCCTGATTCAGTTACCGGCGTTAAGGCAGGTAGCGGGTAAGCGCGCGCTGATTCTGCGCGGTAACGGCGGTCGTGAGCTGTTAGCGGAAACGCTGACGGAACGTGGTGCGCATGTGACGTTTTGCGAATGTTATCAGCGTTGCGCCCGGTTTTACGACGGCTTTAGTGAAGGCCGCCGCTGGCGCAATCGCGCGATTAATACCCTGGTAGTGACCAGTGGTGAAATGTTGCAACAACTCTATGCACTGTTCCCCGAGATCGATCGTGAGGAATGGTTACTGCACTGTCGGCTGGTGGTCGTCAGTGAACGTTTGGCTACCCTGGCCAGGGAATTTGGCTGGCAGGACATTACGGTAGCCGATGGGGCCGATAACGACGCGCTGTTGCGCGCGTTACAATAAACTTAAAGATGGGATGTGCCACAATGACGGAACAAAAAGATTCATCCGCCATGGTTGAAGATACCCCCCCTGCGGTAGCAACCACTGCGCCAGCGGAACAAAAACCGCCACGTAAGGCGAAAAATAGCGGTATGGCATTGGGCGCACTGGCCATAGTGATCGCCCTGGCGTTAGGCACCGGGCTGTATATTAACGCTAAACACCAGGCGCAACTGCAAACGCAGGCGACACAGGCCTTAGCGGATCAGCTGACGGAACTGCAACAACAGGCGAAAAATGACAAGCAGCAACTGACTGAGCAGCTCGCCGCGCAGACCCGCGCATTGCAGACCGCACGCGATCAACAGGCGGCAACCAGTCAGCAGCTCGATGAATTAAAAGAGAAGGTCACCACTATTTCCGGTAACGACTCACGCACCTGGCTGCTGGCGCAGGCGGATTACCTGGTAAAACTGGCCGGACGTAAACTGTGGAGCGATCAGGATGTCACTACCGCCGCCGCGTTGCTGAAAAGCGCCGATGCCAGCCTGGCCGATATGAACGATCCAAGTCTGATTGAAGCGCGCCGCGCGTTAACCCAGGATATCAGTACTCTGTCGTCAGTCAGCCAGGTCGATTACGACGGCATTATTCTGAAACTCAATCAGCTCGCTAACGGCGTGGATAATTTACGTATCGCCGATAAAGACAGTGATGAATCACCGATGGACGAAGACAGTAGCGAACTCTCTTCATCCCTGCATGAATGGCGGCAGAATCTGGTGAAGAGCTGGCATAAATTTATGGATGATTTCATTACTGTCCGCCGCCGTGACACCAGCGCGGAGCCACTGCTGGCGCCGAATCAGGACGTTTATCTGCGTGAGAATATTCGCTCGCGCTTACTGATCGCCGCCCAGGCGGTGCCGCGTCATCAGGATGAAACCTATAAACAGTCGATTGATACCGTTTCAACCTGGGTGCGTGCCTGGTTTGATACCAGTGACGCGACCACCAAAGCCTTCCTTGAACAGCTGGATGAATTAAGCCAGCAGAGTGTCTCAATGGATGTGCCGGACACGCTGGAGAGCCAGCCGATGCTGGATAAGCTGATGCAGACGCGGGTACGCAATTTGCTGGCGCAGCCGTCAGGCGATCAGCAGCAGCAGCAGCAGCAGCAGCAGCAGCAGCAGCAGCAGCAGCAGCAGCAGGGAGAATAAGCATGCTTAAAGTTCTTTTGCTATTCCTTCTGTTAATTGCCGGTGTGGTCATTGGCCCGATGATCGCCGGTCATCAGGGATATGTTCTGATTCAGACCGACAACTGGAATATTGAAACCAGCGTCACCGGTCTGGTGATCATTTTGATCCTGGCGTTACTGGTTATTCTCGCGGTGGAGTGGCTGTTGCGGCGTATTTTTCGCACCGGCGTCAGAACCCGCGGCTGGTTTGTTGGACGTAAACGCAGCCGGGCACATAAGCAGACACAGGAAGCACTGATGAAGCTGGCTGAAGGCGATTACAAGCAGGTTGAAAAACTGCTGTCGCGTAATGCCGATCATGCAGAGCAGCCGGTAGTCAATTATCTGCTGGCGGCTGAAGCCGCCCAGCAGCGCGGTGACGAAATGCGCGCCAATCAGCATCTGGAGCGCGCGGCCGAACTGGCGCACGGCGATCAGCTGCCGGTTGAAATCACCCGGGTGCGCATTCAGCTGGCGCGTAATGAAGATCATGCCGCACGTCATGGTGTTGATCGTCTGCTGGAAGTGGCGCCGCGCCACCCGGAAGTTCTGCGGCTGGCGGAACAGGCGTATATCCGTACCGGCGCCTGGGGTTCATTGTCAGAGATCCTGCCATCTATGCGGAAAACCCAGATTGCGGATGACAGCCATTGCGCCGCACTGCAGCAGCAGGCATGGCTGGGGTTAATGAGCCAGGCGATGGCCGAACAGGGCAGCGACGGGCTGAAGCGCTGGTGGCAGAATCAGAGCCGTAAAACCCGTAATGAAACTGCTCTGCAGGTGGCGATGGCGGACCATCTGATTGAATGTGACGATCATGAGACCGCACAGACTATCGTGCTGGATGGGCTGAAACGTCAGTATGATGAGCGTCTGGTGTTACTGATGCCGCGCCTGAAAACCGGGAACCCGGAACAGCTGGAAAAAGCGCTGCGTCAGCAGATCAGGCAGCACGGCGCTACGCCACTGCTGCACAGTACGCTGGGACAGCTGTTAATGAAGCATGGTGAGTGGCAGCAAGCCAGTGAAGCTTTCCGTGAAGCACTAAAACAGCGTGCGGATGCCTTTGATTATGCCTGGCTGGCAGATACCCTTGACCGGCAGCACAAACCAGAAGAAGCGGCGCAGATGCGACGTGACGGTTTATTGTTGACGCTAAAGAATAATCCTCAATAAGCGGACGGCATTAATGGCGTCCCTACCGGGGATTTGGCAGGGCGGCATTTATGCCGCCCTTCTTTTATTCAGGCAAAAAAAACACCTGCCAAACTGGCAGGTGTAAAGATCAGGTCGGTAAGACAACCGATTGGTACCAGACTCAACGTAATGCCCGGGAATCCAATAAGATCAAAAGACGATATTGGCTGGCTGGACAACTGGTACCGTAAAATGGCTCTGCATCATTCCCAAGTTTATGAAGCTTACGCAAACATAAGAGGTGGAATGAGCATCTACAACCTTAGTATTGCATAATACGTGCCATGAAGGCAGTTATCTTGCTATTTATTTTTTAACCCGATGATTTTAATCAATTTAAAAATCATTTACGCGCTAAATCCAGCGTCAGAATCTGTCGCCAAAAAACCACATCTGCCTCAATCAGCGTCTCCAATCGACGACGACCAGCGTCAGCTTATGCAAATACCTTAAATAACATACTGTTATACGTCTCCGAATTGAGACATTCGCGGTTTTTTATTATCAGGACAAAAATTTTGCTGACGTCAAAACGCAAAAAACCCCGCTATAAAAGCGGGGTTTCGAATATGGTCGGCGAGAGAGGATTCGAACCTCCGACCCACTGGTCCCAAACCAGTTGCGCTACCAAGCTGCGCTACTCGCCGAAATATACTGCGTACTGCCTGATTTTGCGTGGTGCGAAGAGAGGGACTTGAACCCTCACGTCCGTTAAGACACTAACACCTGAAGCTAGCGCGTCTACCAATTCCGCCACCTTCGCATGCCTTGCAAAATCTGGGGTGGCTAATGGGACTCGAACCCACGACAACTGGAATCACAATCCAGGGCTCTACCAACTGAGCTATAGCCACCACACCTACTGCTTACTTCCAAACGCGATAAATATTACCACCGCAGCTCTTGCGCCCAAATAAAATGGCGCGCCCGACAGGATTCGAACCTGAGACCTCTGCCTCCGGAGGGCAGCGCTCTATCCAGCTGAGCTACGGGCGCGTAGCGCCGTTGCGGATGTGCATACTACGGATGTGAGCCGATCCTGTCCAGTGCTTTTTTCACAAAAAAACGCGTTTGATTACGCTTTGTGCGTTCCGTCGAAACAACCGCCGTTTTTCACGCCGGTTATCAGCGCTTCTGTTGCAAAAACAAGCGCAAACCGCAACAAACCATTATGTAGCTCAACAAATTACAGCTGGCCACGATAATGATAGTTAAGATATTTCAGCAGTCTGAGCTGGCGACGTAAACGACTCGGCTGCAAAATCAGGCGATACAGCCACTCTAAACCCATATTTTGCCAAATCAGGGGAGCGCGCTTCACATGGCCGGTAAATACGTCGTAGGTACCACCGACTCCCATATAGAGCGCATCAGGATAGAAGGCTTTGCAATCACGCATCAGCATCTCCTGCTTTGGCGATCCCATGGCTACGGTGACAATTTTTGCGCCGCTGGCGCGAATCCGGTTAAACAGCGCCTCGCCGTCGGCGGGCGCAAAGTAACCATCCTGGCTGCCGACAATATTGACGTTCCACTGGCGGCGCAGCTTATCTTCGGTTTGGGCCAGAATCGCCGGTTTACCGCCGATCAGAAATACCGGCGTGGCTTCACGTCCGGCGCGTTCCATCAGGGCTTCCCATAAATTCGCCCCGGCAATACGCGCAACCTGCGCCTGCGGATACTTTTTGCGGATTGAGCGCACAATGCTGATGCCATCGGCATATTTATATTCAGCATCATCAATCAGTTTATACAGGCTGGCATCACTCTCCGCCGTCAGCACTTTTTCGGCATTAATTGCCACCAGCGTGCCGGTTATGAGCTGGCCATCGCCATAGAGAAAGTCCAGGCACTGAGCCATATCGCGAAAGCCATACAACGACAGGCCTCGAATTTGATACTGCGGCGCGGCAGAGGTGACATCCATTTTGTTCCCTTACATCATTCAGGCGCCGGGGCGCCGGAAGAGAATTTATTGTTGTGTTGCGGGTTGCATCGTGCGACGTGAAATGCGCTGACGGATCAGCCCGGCACGATCAAACAACCAATAAAGAAGTTTAGCTGCCACGACGCAGGCGCCAAAAATGATGCAGAAAAACACCACCCGCGAAGCAAAGGCATCCAGGCCTTCACGGGCCAGCACAATCATATTGAACACCGCGCCAAAACAGAAACTTTGCAGAATGGCGGCCTTATAGCGATTGGCTTCCCCTTTCCCCAGTTCGTACAGCCAGTCAAACCATTTGATAATCAGCCCCACCAGCACCGCCCCCAGCGGAATAAATACCACGCCGCCCATCACCACCAGCGAACCAATCAGCGTGGGTGAAATCGCCAGTCCGGAATGGTTGTTCAGCACTTCCCATGTGAAGTAGTTGGCGCTGTTCAGCACCATGCCGGGCCGGCCATGCCATAGCCAGCTGGGGATAAAAACGTAAAAGTCGCGCACAATCGGCGCCAGTCCCTGGAACTCAATCTTGTCGTAATTTTGCAGCAGCAGACCCAGATTCTCCCACGGCGAGAAGGTATCGCGCGTCAGATACAGGAAGGTATAAAACGCTTCTGCGCCACTGACATCGAGATTGTAACGACGTAATGCCAGCCAGAACATTGCCACCACCCCCAGCATGCCGGCAACCGCCAGCATCCACAGCGTTATCCAGCCGCGAATAATGCCGATAAACAGGAACAGAGCAAAAGCGATGATGATGTTGGCGCGCGTGCCCCCCACCAGCACATAGGTCAGCAGACCAAAAGCCACGGTACTGACGAGGAAAAACAGCCAGGCGCGTGAATTCTGGCGCAGGAAGTAAACCACCAGCATCGCCGGGATAAAGAAATAGAAAAAGCGCTTCAGCGCCACCCCGGAAACGTCACTGGAGAAGATCTGGCTGTAAGCCCGCAGACGGAACAGCAGAAAGCCATTGTGCAGAAAGAACATCGTGACCGTAACCAGCGCCACCAGCGCCAGCATAATCCAGGTGAGATGGGTCTCTACCCGGTTCATATTGAATACCGGCCGCCGTGGCCGCGTGGCTGGCGCACGTAAGCGGGTCTTATAGCTGACGTAGTAAATAGCGTAGAAACAGCTGGCGGCCAGCATCGCCTGCAACAAGTTCTCTGCTGGCACCACATTGACATTAAACTGAAACACCAACACCGTGGTCAGGGGAAAGCCAAAGTAGAAAGTCAGCAAAAACAGCAGTGAAAAGAAGACATTAAAATTAAAACGCACCCGGCGAAATTCGCGCCAGGTCAGGGTCAGAATAAATCCGACTGAAACCAGATACACCACCAGCAAACCACTAAACTGCATCAGACTCATGCATTTTCCCCTTCAGCCAGCGTTAACGCCTGTTGCCAGCCCGCAATAAATGCCGGATCGAAAAAGGCAATGCGTTGTTTATCCAGCAAACTCAGCTGGCGACGCGCTTCCGTCACCACCTGCCTGTCCAGCGTATCCCCGGAGAACAATACCGGCACCTGCTGTTCGGTCAAATCCTGCCAGAAGGGGTTTTCCCGACTGAGCACAAAAGGGATGTTAGCCTGAATCAGCAGGCATAACGTACCAATTCCCTGCTGACGGCGAAAAATAAAGTAACCCAGATCACAACGCGCAATCAGCTGTAAATAGTCGGCAAAAGCGATGTTATCGGTCAGCAGCTGGAGATTCTGCGCACTGAACAGCGCCTCGCCGGCCTGGCGCACGCTGGCGATGTAAGCCTGATTATTGGGCGGATACCCCAGCGGCACTATCACTTTGACCCGATCGCCAAACTGGCGGTGAATCTCGCGTAACGCTTCACAGTGGCGATTACTGGCGTCGCCGGAGTTACCCAGCAGAATGGTAAACGGGCGCGGCTCAGCGTCAGGCTGCGGCGGCTGCGCCGCCATACGCGTCGGGAAATAGAGTAACGATGACGGCGTATGCGGATGGCGCTGCTGATAGTAATTAATATCGCCACGCGTGGCAAACAGATGGCCAACCCGCCCCTGAGCCAGACGGCGCAACAGATAAAACAGACGAAACTTCAGGCTGGACGACTCTTCATACAGATCGGCGCCCCAGACATGCCACAGCAGCTGGGATGAACGCAGTCTGCCAGTCAACAGCGCCAGCCACAGCTGCGGGTTAAACTGACCATGACAGAAAAAGCGCGTCTGCCGCTGCCGCGCACGCGCGATAACCGCCTGCACCAGCGCTTTTTTACTGCTAAACAGCTCAATATGCAGCGCAGTGAACGCAGCAAAAGCGCTGCCATCACGCGCTACCACCATAAAATGGCGGGCAGCGGTGGTCGGCTGCTTAATACTTAACACATCGTTAAAAAAGCGCAGCACGGTAAGGTTATGGTGGGGAATATCCGATCCCAGCAGGTGAATCAGTGTAGTCATGCTCGTCGACGATAAATTAAGAACGCGCTACAGCAAAGCGCAAAATAGACCACATAGGTTGCGAGGTAGGCTTGCGCCGCCCCCGTGGCGCCATGCAGCGGGATCAGCCAGCGTGAAAATGCCGTCAGCAAGATAAACTGGCTGATTTCGGTCAAAATATAAAAGCGTAGCGACGCTTTGGCGATCACCAGATATCCGAAAATATAGCTGCCGACCTTTAGCACATCACCGGGCAACTGCCAGGCAAACAGATCGCGCATCGCGCTAAACTGACTGGAGAACAGCAGCCAGATGGCAACATCACGCAGCAGCCAGACACAGAAACTGGCGGCGGCGACCGCCGGAATCACAAAACGCAACGCACGCCAGATTTCGTCTGAGATTTCCGTTGTGCTCTGCAGTCGCGATAATGTCGGCAGCAGCCAGACGCTGAAAGTGGCGGTGATAAATTGCAGATAAGCATCGGAAATACTGGTTACCCCCTGCCATAAGCCTACCTGCTCCCAGCCCTGATGGGCCGCCAGCAGATTACGCATCATCACCCATGCAACCGGCAGGGTTACCGAAGTGATAAGCGCCATCAGCGTAAACTTACCGAGATTAGCCGCCAGTTCACCGTGCCACTGCGGCAATAAATAGCGCAGCGGCAGATGATCGCGCTTTGCCAGCAGTAGCGCCGCAGGCAGCACGACTAATGCCGGAACCAGCGCCAGCCCGACCAGCGCACCGCTGTAACCGCCAACCCGATAACAGGCGTAGTAAGCCACCACTCCCGTCAGGCTGCCGGCGATTAGCGCCAGCGCATTACCCATCGCATCGCGAAAACCTTTCATAATCGCCAGCGACAGGTTGGCCCAGGCGATCCCCATCTGCAGAAACGCCACCATGCGCACCACCTGCTGATAATCAGCGTGGCCGAACAAAGCGATACTGATCGGCTTTGCCGCCAGCAGGAAGATCACCGCCAGCAGGGTCGAAAAGCCAAGCACCATACTGGATGCCGTGCCGGTGACCGCGCAAAGTTTCGCCGGTTGCTGCTGATATTCGGCGACATACTTGGTAATGCCGTTAAAAATGCCGGCGCCCGCCAGCACACCGAGCACCGTAATCAACTGGCGAAAGTTACCCGCCTGTCCGACGCCAGCCGGCCCGTAAGAGACCGCCAGCAGTTTCACTACCAGCAATCCGGCAGCAATTTTTACCAGCGTCGACGCAGCGGTCCACACCGAGGCTTTAGCCAGTGACATATCAGTGAAAGAAGCTCAGCAGCGAATTGATAACCGTGCTCTGGTTATTGTCGGATAGATTATAGAACAGCGGCAGACGCAGCAGGCGCTCGCTTTCTGGCGTGGTTACGCGATCTTCACCGACAAAACGGCCAAAACGCTCTCCGGCAGGCGAGCTGTGCAGCGGAATGTAGTGGAATACCGCAAGGATTTCCGCTTCCTTCAGCCAGGCGATTAGCGCCTGACGATCGTCATGGTCGCGCAGCTTAATCCAGAACATATGCGCGTTATGCCGGCAATCTGCAGGCAGCGACGGCAGCACGATGCGCCCGCGCGCCGCCAGCGGCTGCAGAGCGGCATAATAGCGCCGCCACAGGCGTAAACGCTGGTCATTAATCCGTTCAGCCGCCTCCAGCTGCGCCCAGAGATAAGCCGCCTGCAAATCTGCCATCAGGTAACTGGAGCCGATATCACGCCAGGTATATTTATCCACCTGGCCGCGGAAGAACTGGCTACGGTTAGTGCCCTTTTCCCGGATAATCTCGGCGCGTTCAATCAGCGATGCGTCATTGATCAGCGTCGCGCCGCCTTCCCCGCCAGCGGTGTAGTTTTTGGTTTCATGGAAGCTAAAGCAGCCAATATGACCAATGGTTCCCAGCGCCTTGCCTTTGTAGCCGGACATCACTCCCTGTGCCGCGTCTTCGATAACAAATAGCTTATAGCGCTTTGCCAGCGCCATAATCGTGTCCATCTCGCAGGCTACTCCGGCGTAATGGACCGGTACAATGGCGCGGGTACGCTCGGTGATGGCCGCTTCAATCAGCGTCTCATCAATATTCATGGTATCCGGTCGCACATCGACAAACACAATGGTCGCACCGCGCAGCACAAAGGCATTAGCCGTCGAGACAAAGGTGTAGCTCGGCATAATCACTTCATCGCCGGGCTGGATATTAATCAGTATCGCCGCCATTTCCAGTGAGGCGGTACAGGATGGCGTTAGCAGCACTTTTTTGCTGCCGAACTGATGTTCCATCCACTGCTGGCAGCGACGGGTGAAGCCGCCATCGCCGCACAACTTACCGCTGCCCATCGCGGACTGCATATATTCTATTTCGGTTCCCACCACCGGTGGCGCATTAAATGGGATCATTGAGTCACCTGTATAGCCAGTACGCAGTGCTTTCCAGCCGGGCACCGCAACCAAGATAGAGCCGCATCGCGGCAAGATTGCTGAGTTGTGTCGCCACACGCAGGCGCGGGATACGGCGCGCCTGACACCAGTCCGCCGCCGCATGCACTAAACGCTGACCAACCCCTTTTCCACGCGCCCCGGGCAGGCTTGCCAGTAAGCCGATACGCGCCTCATCGTTGCCCAAATCGCGCAGCGAAACAAAGCCTTCCATCGCCCCGGCGTCGTCAATCGCCAGCAGGCACTGATGGTCAAAAGTGCCGCGTACCGCATTTTCAATCCATTGCGCATAGAAGCGACCGCTATCAGCTGGCTGATACCAGGGCGCACGGAAGCGGCTGTTGGCAAACGCCTCGCTGGCAACCGCTCGCAGCTGGGGGATATGTTCGACACGGGCAATACGCATACCGGGCTGCCGTTGTGTCGCCTTAATGACGATCAGCAGATCGGCTTCTCCCTCCACCAGCCGGAAACCAAGGTGGTTCAGCGCGTCCAACTGATCGCTGCGTGGCGCAGCAATCCGGGCCTGTACTAAATCCCAGCGAGCCAGTAATGCCTCAGTCAGCGGGGCGCTGGCGTCAGAAAAATCAATTCTGGCGCTGTTGCGAGAGAAAAAATCATTCTCCCAGCGGAGAGGCTCAATACCTGCGTGGATAGCCATCAACCAGATCCAGCAGATATTTTCCGTAGCCGGTCTTTTCCAGCGCTTTTCCGGCGCTGCGCACACCCGCGTCATCAAGCCAGCCATTACGCCATGCAATCTCTTCGAGGCAGGCTATTTTAAATCCCTGCCGTTTTTCTACGGTTTGCACAAAAGTACTGGCCTCAATCAGACTGTCATGTGTACCGGTATCGAGCCAGGCAAATCCGCGCCCTAATAGCTCGACCGTAAGCTCACCGCGCTCAAGGTACATCTGATTGATCGCGGTAATCTCCAGTTCACCACGCTCCGAGGGTGTTACCTGCTTAGCGTACCCGACGACCTTATTGTCATAGAAGTAGAGTCCGGTCACCGCCCAGTTAGATTTAGGCTGTTTCGGTTTTTCCTCAATGGATAAAGCATGGAACTCTTCATCAAACTCCACTACACCGAAACGCTCAGGATCCATCACCTGATAGCCAAATACCGTCGCGCCAGAGGTTTTCGCCGCCACATTGCGTAATTTATGGCTAAAGCTCTGACCAAAATAGATATTATCACCCAGCACCAGGCAACAGGCATCATCGCCGATAAAGCTTTCACCGATGATAAAAGCCTGAGCAAGCCCATCCGGATGGGGCTGTTCGGCATACTGTAATTGGATGCCAAACTCTTCACCGTTACCCAGCAGACGCTCAAAAAAAGGCAAATCTTCCGGGGTAGTAATAATCAGAATATCTTTGATACCCGCCAGCATCAGTACGGAAAGCGGATAGTAGATCATCGGCTTATCATAAATTGGTAGCAACTGCTTGGACATGCCGCGCGTAATCGGATACAAGCGCGTGCCTGAACCGCCAGCAAGAATAATACCTTTCATCGTGATCTCCTGATCCGGGCTGCAAAACGTTGTTATTTTGCCGCCAGGAATCAATTATTCGCTTTTCAGACCTAACCTTTCACCGGCATAGGAACCATCCTGCACACGCCGCCACCAGGTTTCATTATTCAGATACCATGCCACTGTTTTACGCATGCCGCTTTCAAAGGTCTCCTGCGGATGCCAGCCAAGCTCGCGCTCAATTTTACTGGCATCAATGGCATAGCGCATATCATGACCCGGACGATCGGCCACATAGGCGATCAGATCTTCGTAGCGGCCGACACCGGCAGGCTTTTCTGGCGCTAACTCTTCCAGCAGCTCACAGATAGTCTTCACCACATCGATATTGCGCCGCTCATTATGCCCACCAATATTATAGGTCTCACCCGGCACTCCGCGGGTGACCACCAGGTAGAGGGCGCGGGCATGGTCCTCAACAAACAGCCAGTCGCGGATTTGCGCGCCATTGCCATAGACCGGCAGCGGTTTAGCCGAAATGGCATTGAGAATAATCAGCGGGACCAGTTTTTCCGGGAAGTGGTAAGGACCATAATTATTTGAGCAGTTGGTCACAATGGTAGGGAAACCATAGGTGCGCAGCCAGGCACGGACTAAATGATCGCTTCCCGCTTTGGAGGCGGAATAAGGGCTGCTGGGTGCATAAGGCGTGGTTTCAGTAAACAGATCATCGGTGCCATGCAAATCGCCATACACTTCATCCGTTGAAATATGGTGAAAGCGGAAAGCCTGTTTTCTGTCGGCGTCCAGTTTTGTCCAGTACTGGCGCGCAGCTTCCAGCATGGTATAGGTGCCCACCATATTGGTTTCGATAAATGCCGCGGGCCCGTCAATGGAGCGATCCACATGACTTTCGGCCGCCAGATGCATCACAATATCTGGCTGGTAGCGGGCAAAAACCGCATCAACGCCGGCACGGTCGCAAATATCGACCTGCTCAAATGCATAGCGTTCATTATCAGCAACCAGCGCCAGAGACTCGAGATTGCCGGCGTAGGTTAGCTTATCGATAACCACCACGCTGTCCTGCGTTTCACTGATAATGTATCGCACCAGTGCTGAACCAATAAAGCCGGCACCGCCGGTGATTAGAATGCGTTTCAACGCCATACTCCTTTGGTATCAACGATCCAGCGCTGAGTAATCTGCGCGGCATCAATCGCTTTAAACTGCTGATGATCCACCAGCATCACCAGTACATCTGCCTGCTGCAGCGCCATCTCCGCAGAGACCAGTTGCGCCTCATACGCCAGTTTTTCCGGGATCGCCGCCACATTAGGCTCAACCACCCAGGTTGCGCCGGCGTGCCAGCCAGCGATCAGATGCGCCACTTCCATTGCCGGACTTTCACGCAGATCGTCAATATTCGGTTTAAAGGCCAGGCCAAAACAGGCCACTTTCAGCTCACTGGCACGTTTATCACTGTTCGCCAGACAATCGGCTACCGCGCGCTTAACCTGATCCAGCACCCAGTGCGGTTTGCTGTCATTGACTTCGCGGGCAGTACGGATTAACCGTGCCTGAGCCGGATTCTGCGCCACAATAAACCAGGGATCGACCGCAATACAGTGTCCACCGACGCCCGGCCCGGGCTGCAGCACATTAACGCGCGGATGACGGTTCGCCAGCGCAATCAGTTCCCAGACGTTAATTCCCTGATCGGCGCAAATCAGCGATAATTCGTTGGCAAAAGCGATATTTACGTCGCGGAAGCTGTTTTCAGTCAGCTTACACATTTCGGCGGTACGTGAGTTGGTGATCACACACTCGCCCTCGAGAAAGATGCGATACAGCTCGCTGGCGCGGGCGGAGCAAACCGCCGACATGCCGCCAATCACCCGATCGTTTTTAATCAGTTCAACCATAACCTGGCCCGGCAACACCCGCTCCGGACAGTAGGCGATATTAATATCTGCCTGTTCGCCAGCCTGCTGGGGAAACGTCAGATCGGGACGCGCGGCTGCCAGCCACGCCGCCATCTGCTCAGTGGCCCCCACCGGCGAAGTAGATTCAAGGATCACCAGATCACCTTTCTTCAGCACCACCGCCAGCGACAGCGCTGCCGCCTGCACATAGGACAGATCGGGCTGATGGTCGCCTTTAAACGGCGTCGGCACCGCAATTAAAAATGCATCGGCGGCAACCGGCTGCAGCGCCGCCTGCAGAAATCCGCCCTCCACCGCCTGTTTTACCAGCCGATCGAGATCCGGTTCAATAATATGAATTTCACCGCGATTGATGGTCTCAACTGCACGTTGATTAATATCGATGCCAATCACTTTTCTCTGGCGCGAGGCAAAAGCGGCGGCGGTTGGCAGGCCAATATAGCCGAGGCCAATAACTGAAATGGTATTAAAACTCATAGGGTTACTCTGTTACTCTTCAGTGCCTGCACAATGCGCTCGCAGGCATGACCATCGCCATAGGGATTATGCGCACGACTCATGGTTTGCCATGCCTCTTCATCGGTCAGCAGGCGCGTAACTTCCGCCACAATCTTCCCGACGTCGGTACCCACCAGCCGCACCGTGCCGGCATCGACCGCCTCCGGCCGTTCGGTCGTATCGCGCATCACCAGCACCGGTTTGCCCAGCGCTGGCGCCTCTTCCTGAATACCGCCGGAATCGGTCAGAATCAGCCATGAGCGATTCATCAGCCAGACAAACGGCAGATACTCCTGCGGCTCAATCAGCACGATATTATCGATATCTTTCAGGATACGATTAACCGGCTCGCTGACATTAGGGTTCAGATGCACCGGATAGACAATTTGCGTATTGGGATGCAGGCGGGCGATTTCCGCCAGTGCACAGCAGATACGCTCAAAACCACCGCCAAAGCTCTCACGCCGATGGCCGGTAACCAGAATCATCTTCTTATCCGCCTGTAAAAACGGATAGCGTCCGGCCAGGCGGGCGCGCAAATCATCGTCGCTTAATACCCGGTCGCGCACCCAGAACAGCGCATCAATCACCGTATTGCCGGTAATAAAAATGCGCTCGTCGCACAGGTTTTCCCGCAGCAAATTCTGGCGGGAGTTTTCTGTCGGAGTGAAGTGTAAGGTGGCTAAATGACCGGTCAGCTTGCGGTTAGCCTCTTCAGGCCAGGGGGACCAGATATCGCCAGTACGCAGTCCGGCTTCCACATGGCCCACCGGAATACGGTGATAAAAGGCCGCAAGACTGGCGGCCATCGTGGTGGTGGTGTCGCCATGAACTAACACCATATCGGGTTTAAATTCGTCAAAAACGGCTTTTAAGCCTTGTAGAATGCGGCAGGTAATCTCAGTCAGTCCCTGCTCCGGGCGCATAATGTTCAGATCATAGTCCGGCTGTAATGCAAACAGGTGCAATACCTGGTCCAGCATCTCACGATGCTGAGCAGTGACGCACAGGCGTGACTCTATCTCAGGATCCTGAGACAGAGCGTGAACCAGCGGCGCCATTTTTATGGCTTCCGGGCGCGTGCCGAAAACAGTCAATACTTTCACTGTAACTCTCTTAATTCGTCTGCCGTTATACGGAATCAGGTAAGCGCGCAATTAAGCGCGTGGTCGACGCACCAGCGCAACGCCTGCGCCGGTTAGCGCACCCACTGCACCCCACATAATCATTAACAACAGGCGACGCGGACTGTCGCGTTTTACTGGTTCTTCAGGTGTTCTCAGGTAGCGGTAGGTCTGGAATTTTTTGTCCAGCGTTGGTCCGACATCCAGTGTTGACAGCATCGCTCTGTTTTGATCATAGTCCAGATCGTAGCCAGGGCCGCTGGCCTGCAAACTCTCTAAACGCGCCTGCAACATCGGGCGTCCCAGCAGGAACAGTTCTGAGTCAGGTAATTGTTCGGAAGGTGTATTGGTTTTTGCCTGATCAATCCCTTGCTGCCGGGCGATTTTCAGCGCCTGCTGCACCGAATTAAGCTGGCGATCATAAATCGCTTTTGCTACCGCTTCCTGCCGTTTAACCTGCGCTTTTAACTGGATAGTACGCGCCGCCCAGGCACCGCTCAGCTCTTCATTCAGATGCTGCACGGCACGCTGGCTGGCAAAAGCCACATACTGACGTAACAGGTTGTTGGCATCAGCAGCGGTTTCCGCCACCAGTCTGACGCTATCGCTGGTATTTTTCAGTGCGTCTGCCGCGGTAAATTGAATGTTGTTGATCATCTCATCCAGCAGTGCCGCATCGTTGCCGCTCTTGCCGCTTTTACGCTGCTGGTAATAATCGCTCTGTAGCCAGAAGTCGCGACGCGTGTCCCAGGACGACAGTTGCATCACAAACTCCTGATAAGCATCCGCCATAACCGTCGGCTGCGGCGCAACAGTCATGGTATTGCTGCGGGAATCCAGGTTACGCAGAAACTGTTGCTGCGAGTAAAAACTACCCAGCATATTCACTGTCGGGCGGTCAGTAATCGCAGTAGCACTCCACTCCTGCCTGACCAGCAGTGACCAGATAAAAGCGACGAGAACAAACAGTAACGCCAGACCGACAATCCATGGTTTACCCCGCCATAAGGCGCAGCAAAGACCGCGAATATCCAATTCATTATCAACCGGATCTGAGTGGGATAAAAGTTCAGGTTCAGTTTTCATGGCGTTCCTAATGTCATCCATTTCAAGAAAGTTTCTTATTGGCACTGGCATTGCGCATTCTGCGCTTCACGCGCTTGATAAACCGCGCAACTCGCCAGGCCCGCTTTATGCAGTATCCGTACAGCACAAATGCAAGCAAGAATAATACCAACATTAACCATTCAGGGACGAAATTCAGGTACTCACCCAGCACCCCCACTCCGGCGAGTAACGCCGCCGCCAGGGTGATCAGCAAAAAGGCCTGACGCGAGGTAAAACCGGCACGCATAATCAGATGGTGGATATGCTGTCGATCGGCCGAGAAGGGGCTCATACCTTTACGCAGACGACGGTACATAATGGCAATCATATCCATCAGCGGAATGGCGATCAGCCAGAGCGCAGTAACCGGGGTAATGGGATGGGTCTGACCCTGGGTGGTTTCGAGTAAGATCCAGATAATGGTAAAACCGATTAGGGTACTGCCGGCATCGCCCATAAACACTTTGTAGCGGCGGCCAAAAATGCCCAGATTAAGTAAAATATAGGGCACGATGGCGGCAATCATCGCGAAGCACCACATGGCGAGGCTAAGCTGACCATCAAAATAGAGGATGATGCCGATGGCGCCAAAAGTGACACAAGAGAGACCGCCCAGCAGACCATCAATGCCATCCACCATATTGAATGCATTGATTGCCGCCCATACCGCAAACAGGGTGAGCACATAGCCAAACGGCCCGACCACCAGTTCCCAGGAGCCGAAAATATGACCCAGGCTCAACAGGTAAAGGTTGCCGTAATACATCATGACAATGGCGATCAGCGCCTGCACCGAAGCGCGCAACTTTACGCTAATATCATAGCGGTCATCCAGCGCCCCGATCAGTACCAGCACTCCCGCACTACCGAGGTAGAGCCAGGAATGCGGTATGTAGTAATTGGTGATCAAAAAAGTAAAGCAAATCCCTGCATAAACTGAGATTCCACCGACGAGTGGAATCACTCCCTGATGGCGCTTACGGTAGTTTGGTTTGTCCACTAATCCAATTTTCTTGGCTACTTTACGTGCGAAAAACAGGAACACCAGTGAAAACAAAAAGATTGAAGCAAGCTCAGTACTCATCGTGAGTAAATTCACATTAACAGCTCTCAGCAAAGAATCTCAGGTTTAACCTGCACTTTATATGCAAGATTCATACCCGATTCTGAAATCCTGTAATGGTGAAGGGCAAATACGTTAACGCCGTCCTTACCATCATTTTATATGCCGGCTCTCCGCCGCATTAAATCAGTTAACCCTGACATCGGAACACCGGCTATCGGTGAAAACCGAAAAAAAGGCCAATCTGAAGATAACAACTCGTAAAATTTAAACTTATGATTGTTGTTAACGTCGGTGCCGGGGCAAATGCCCCATGACCATTTCATATCGTATAGCCCATAAACGAAAAACGCCACGTCTGAGCGTGGCGAATTCCGTGTTTTTCTGCTTTTTTACGAGCGCTTCATCATGTCGAAGAACTCATCGTTGGTTTTGGTCATCGCCAACTTATTAATGAGGAACTCCATTGCATCAATCTCACCCATTGGGTGGATAATTTTGCGCAGGATCCACATCTTCTGCAGTTCTTCCTGGGTAGTGAGCAGCTCTTCTTTACGCGTACCAGAGCGGTTGTAGTCGATCGCCGGGAAGACACGCTTTTCAGCGATTTTACGCGCGAGATGCAGCTCCATATTACCGGTGCCTTTAAACTCTTCGTAAATCACTTCATCCATCTTCGAACCGGTATCTACCAGCGCGGTGGCGATAATGGTCAGGCTTCCGCCCTCTTCCACGTTACGCGCGGCACCAAAGAAACGCTTCGGACGATGCAGGGCGTTAGCATCCACACCACCAGTCAACACTTTACCGGAAGCCGGTACTACGGTGTTGTAGGCACGTGCCAGACGGGTAATCGAGTCAAGCAGGATGATCACATCTTTCTTGTGTTCAACCAGACGCTTCGCTTTCTCGATAACCATCTCCGCGACCTGAACGTGACGCGATGCCGGCTCATCAAAGGTGGAAGCGATAACTTCACCTTTCACCAGACGCTGCATCTCGGTCACTTCTTCCGGACGTTCATCGATCAGCAATACCATCAGCACACAATCCGGGTGATTGTAGGCAATGCTCTGCGCGATATTCTGCAGCAGCATGGTTTTACCCGCTTTTGGCGGCGCCACAATCAGACCACGCTGACCGCGACCGATTGGTGAAGCCAGATCCAGAACACGTGCGGTTAAATCTTCAGTAGAACCGTTACCACGCTCCATACGCAAACGTGAGTTGGCGTGCAGCGGCGTTAAGTTCTCAAACAGAATTTTGTTACGCGCGTTTTCTGGCTTGTCGTAGTTAACCTCGTTGACCTTCAGCAGCGCAAAGTAACGTTCACCCTCTTTTGGCGGACGAATTTTGCCTGAAATGGTATCACCGGTACGGAGGTTAAAGCGGCGAATTTGGCTGGGGGAAACGTAGATGTCATCAGGACCGGCAAGGTAGGAGCTATCTCCAGAACGGAGGAAACCAAACCCGTCCTGCAATATTTCCAATACGCCGTCGCCGAAGATATCTTCGCCACTTTTTGCATGCTGCTTGAGGATGGCGAAAATAATATCCTGTTTGCGCATACGCGCCAGGTTTTCCAGCCCCATGTTTTCGCCGAGAGTAATCAGCTCAGAAACCGGCGTATTTTTTAATTCGGTAAGATTCATAATGGTGGGTTCTTAAACTCGGGGTAAATCTCGAAATGATTGTCGTGAATGGTATGGCAAGAACGTCCATGCCTGTTTAATGGCATTGTTTCCGTCGTCCGCTCGGCGATCATGTGCAGGAAAATGCAGATCTGAAAACGAGGAGACGGTTGGAACGCGATGCCGGAAAATATTGATGCTGACCGTCAGATTGCTGAACGCATGCGCACTTCGCTATGAGATGCCGTGTTCAACAAGGGAAAATCTAAGATTCAAACTACCAGGTAAGTTCGTAATGCAGTAAAAGTAACTTAGCACGCTTAAAGCGTGGCGTCTAGCGGTCTGCAAAAAATAACCAGACCGCCAGCGCCAACCGGGGATGGGATTAACCCAGATTCGCGTTCAGGAACTCTTTCAGCTGGCCTTTAGATAAGGCGCCAACTTTTGTCGCTGCCACTTCGCCGTTCTTAAACAGCAGCAAAGTAGGAATACCGCGGATACCATACTTAGGCGCAGTGCCCGGGTTTTCGTCGATATTCAGTTTAGCAATGGTCAGCTTACCGTCGTATTCGTCAGCGACTTCATCCAGAATAGGTGCAATCATTTTGCATGGGCCACACCACTCTGCCCAGAAATCAACCAGCGTTAAACCTTCGGCTTTCAGGACGTCGGTTTCGAAGCTGTCATCGGTCAGGTGAACAATTTTATCGCTGCTCATGTCTTACTCCACAAGATTATGCCTGGCTGGTTGGCGTAAAATCTGCCAACTTAGGTTGACTTTATTTCACCGGATACGCTTTCGTAAAGCAATAGTAAGCTGATATTCTACCACACTATGAGCAAAACACACTTAACTGAACAGAAGTTTTCCGACTTCGCCCTGCACCCTCAGGTCATTGAAGCCCTTGAAACTAAAGGGTTTCATTATTGCACGCCGATTCAGGCGCTTGCATTACCTTTCACGCTCGCTGGGCGTGATGTAGCAGGTCAGGCGCAAACCGGTACCGGCAAAACGATGGCGTTTCTGACGTCAACGTTCCATCATCTTCTCTCTCACCCGGCTGCGGAAGGTCGCCAGGTGAATCAACCGCGTGCGCTAATCATGGCACCAACGCGCGAATTGGCCGTGCAGATCCATGCCGATGCTGAGCCGTTAACCAACTCTACCGGACTGAAAATCGGTCTGGCATATGGCGGTGACGGATACGATAAACAGCTTAAAGTTCTGGAAAGCGGTGTGGACGTGTTGATTGGCACCACCGGTCGTTTGATCGACTATGCCAAACAAAACCACATCAACCTCGGCGCGATTCAGGTCGTCGTGCTGGATGAAGCCGACCGCATGTTCGATCTCGGTTTTATTAAAGATATTCGCTGGTTGTTCCGCCGTATGCCGGCGACCAGTCAGCGTCTGAATATGCTGTTCTCCGCCACGCTGTCATACCGCGTGCGCGAACTGGCGTTTGAACATATGAATAACGCCGAATATGTTGAAGTGGAGCCAGAACAGAAAACCGGCCACCGCATTCAGGAAGAGCTGTTCTACCCGTCCAACGAAGAAAAAATGCGTTTATTACAGACGCTGCTGGAAGAAGAGTGGCCAGATCGCGCCATTATCTTCGCTAACACCAAGCACCGCTGTGAAGATATCTGGGGTCATCTGGCCGCCGATGGTCATCGCGTAGGCTTGCTGACCGGCGATGTGGCACAGAAAAAACGCCTGCGTATCCTCGACGACTTCACCAAAGGTGATGTGGATATCCTGGTGGCCACCGATGTTGCCGCCCGTGGTTTACATATTCCAGCCGTGACCCATGTCTTTAACTACGATCTGCCTGACGATCGTGAAGACTATGTGCATCGTATTGGTCGTACCGGTCGTGCCGGCGCCAGCGGTCACTCAATCAGTCTGGCTTGTGAAGAGTACGCCCTCAACCTGACGGCTATCGAAGAGTATATTGGTCACAGCATTCCGGTGAGCAAATACAATAGCGATGCGCTGATGACCGATCTGCCACCGCCGAAGCGCCTGACGCGCAACCGCTCTGGCAACGGCCCACGTCGTGGTGGTAGTACTAATAACCGTCGTGGTAGTGGTGCGCCGCGTAATAACAACCGTAAACGTTCGAGTTAAGTCAGCCATGCTAAGCGCGTCGTCACTCTATGCTGCGATAGACCTTGGTTCTAACAGTTTTCATATGTTGGTGGTGCGTGAAGTGGCGGGGAATATCCAGACCGTCGCACGCATTAAGCGTAAAGTGCGTCTCGCCGCAGGTCTGGGTCCGCATAACCATCTGTCGGATGAGGCGATGGCCCGCGGCTGGCAGTGTCTGCGGCTATTTTCCGAACAGCTGCAGGACATTCCGCCGGAACAGATCCGCGTGGTGGCGACCGCCACCCTGCGACTGGCGGAGAATGCCCAGGCTTTCCTGCAGACCGCCGGAGAGATCCTTGGCTGTGCGATTAACGTCATTAGCGGCGAAGAGGAAGCGCGCCTGATTTATCAGGGCGTGGCGCATACCACCGGCGGCTCCGATAAACGTTTAGTGGTGGATATCGGTGGCGGCAGTACCGAGCTGGTCACCGGCAATGGCTCCCATGCCACCACGCTATTCAGTCTGTCGATGGGTTGTGTCACCTGGCTGGAACGTTACTTCGCCGATCGCCATCTGGGCAAAGATAACTTTGAACAGGCGGAAGCGGCCGCACGCGCGATGATCCAGCCGATTGCCGCCCAGCTGTGCGCGCAGGGCTGGCAGATTTGCGTCGGTGCGTCGGGCACCGTGCAGGCGTTGCAGGAAATTATGGTGGCGCAGGGGATGGACGAACGCATCACCCTGAAGAAACTTCAACAGCTTAAGCAGCGCGCCATTCAGTGCGGCAAGCTGGAAGAGCTGGAGATTGAAGGACTGACGCTGGAACGCGCGCTGGTTTTCCCCAGCGGTTTATCAATCCTGATCGCGATTTTTCAGGAACTGAATATCGAAAGCATGATGCTGGCCGGCGGTGCACTGCGCGAAGGTCTGGTATATGGCATGCTGCACCTGCCAATCGATCGCGATATCCGCAACCGTACGCTGCAAAACATTCAACGCCGTTTTACCATTGATGCCGAACAAGCCACCCGGGTACGCCAGCTGTCAGAGAGTTTTGCCCGTCAGGTGAGCCAGAACTGGAAGCTGGATGAGCGATGTCGTGAACTACTGGAAAGCGCCAGCCTGATCCACGAAATTGGCCTGAGTGTCGATTTCAAGCAGGCGCCTCAGCACGCCGCCTATTTAGTTCGTCATCTCGACCTTCCCGGCTTTACTCCCGCACAGAAAAAACTGCTGGCAACGTTGCTGCAAAACCAGAGTAACGGCATCGATCTGGCGCTATTAAGCCAGCAAAATGCAGTACCGCCGCGAATGGCGGAACGGATGTGCCGCCTGCTGCGTTTAGCGATTATTTTTGCCAGCCGCCGTCGGGATGACACACTGCCAGCGGTACGTTTGCACGCCGATGATGACACGCTGCATTTGACCTTACCGCCAGGCTGGCTGGAAGCGCATCCGTTACGTTCCGAGCTGCTGGAGCAGGAGAGTCACTGGCAAAGTTATGTACACTGGCCACTGACTATTTCATAATTTCTACTGCGCCCGGCGGTGATCAGCCGCCTTTCGCTTTATCTAACATCGCACGCAAATTGGCCACCCTACTCTGGCCGGTTTGCATGCGCTCTTCGGCCGTCACTGCTTTACGTTCGCTTTCCCATTTCAGGTCATCCTGCGGCAATTCCAGCAGAAAACGGCTTGGTTCAGGCCGCACCGTCTCGCCATACTGGCGACGCTCACGACACAGGGTAAAAGTCAGCTCTTTCTGCGCGCGCGTGATGCCGACGTAGGCCAGACGCCGCTCCTCTTCTACGTTGTCTTCATCGATACTGCTCTGATGTGGCAGCAATCCCTCTTCCATGCCCACCAGATAGACATAGGGAAACTCCAGACCTTTTGAGGCATGCAGCGTCATCAGCTGGACCTGATCCAGCTCCTCATCGCTTTCACCGCGTTCCATCATGTCGCGCAGGGTAAAGCGCGTTACCACCTGGGTTAACGTCATCGGCTCATCAATATCGCTGCCTTCCAGCATTTCCGTCATCCACTGAAACAGGGTATTGACGTTCTTCATGCGCATTTCCGCCGCCTTTGGGCTGGCCGAGGTTTCAAACAGCCAGCTCTCATAGTCGATGCCGCGAATCAGGTCGCGCACCGCAGCAATCGGCTCACGTTCAGCCAGGCGGGCAATTTCCTGCAGCCATAAGGTAAAACGTTGCAGTGACTCCAGACCGCGGCCGGTCAGGCTCTGACTGAGCCCCATATCAAAACTGGCGCTAAACAGGCCTTTGTTACGTTGCATCGCCCACTCGCCCAACTTCTGTAGCGTTGCGGAGCCAATCTCACGCCGTGGGGTATTCACGATACGCAAAAAAGCGCTGTCATCATCCGGGTTGGTCAGCACCCGCAAATAGGCCAGCAGATCCTTAATTTCCGGGCGCGAGAAAAATGAGGTACCGCCGGAGATACGATACGGAATACGGTTCTGCATCAGCATCTTTTCAAACACCCGCGACTGATGATTGCCGCGATAGAGAATGGCGTAATCTTTGTAGCGGGTTTTATTAATAAAGTGATGGGCGATTAGCTCACCCGTGACCCGCTCGGCCTCATGTTCTTCATGATTGGCGGTCACTACTTTCAGCTCCGCACCGTAACCCAGTTCGGAAAATAGGCGTTTTTCGAACACGTGCGGGTTATTGGCGATCAGAATATTGGCCGCTTTCAGAATACGTTCGGAGGAACGATAGTTCTGCTCCAGTTTGATCACCTGCAGCGCCGGAAAATCTTCCTGCAACAACACCAGGTTTTGCGGCCGCGCACCACGCCATGAGTAGATTGACTGATCGTCATCCCCCACCACCGTAAAGCGCGCCCTTGCCCCCACCAACAGCCTGACCAGCTCATACTGACTGGTGTTGGTATCCTGATACTCATCCACCAGCAGATAGCGAATACGTTGCTGCCAGCGCTCACGCACCTCTTCGTTACGCTGTAAGAGCAGCGTCGGCAGCAGGATCAGATCGTCAAAGTCGAGTACGTTGCAGGACTTCAGGTGACGATCGTACAGGGCATAGCAGTGGGCAAACATTTTATCGCGCTCGCCGCTGGCATGGGCCGCAGCGCGTGCAGGATCGACCAGATCGTTTTTCCAGTTGGAAATGGTGGAAATCAACTGCTGCAGCAGATTCTTATCATTCTCCAGCCACTCTTCAGTAAGATCCTTCAGCAGCCCCAGCTGGTCCTGATCGTCAAACAGCGAGAAATTCGATTTCATGCCCAGCGCGGCATGCTCGCGTTTAATAATTTCCAGCCCAAGGGTGTGGAAGGTGGAGATCATTAAACCGCGCGCCTCTTTGCGGCCAAGGGTTTGCGCCACACGCTCTTTCATTTCTCGCGACGCTTTATTGGTAAAAGTCACCGCCGCAATATGGCGCGCCTGATAACCGCATTCGCGGATCAGATGGGCAATTTTATTGGTGATCACGCGTGTCTTACCGGAGCCGGCACCGGCCAGAACCAGACAAGGCCCGGTAACGAATTCTACGGCTTGTTGTTGGCCAGCATTCAGACGCATAGGAGAAGTCACTCAATGAATTTGCGGAGGGAGGAAATAATAGCGTGGTAGTATAGCGAGCAGAATCCCTAAGACTCAAGGCACGATCATGGCAAAAACCGCGGCAGCATTGCATATCCTTGTTAAGGAAGAGAAACAGGCGCTGGACATTCTGGAACAGCTGAAAAACGGCGGCGACTTCGAGAAACTGGCGAAGAAGCACTCCACCTGCCCGTCAGGTAAGAAAGGGGGACATTTAGGTGAGTTTAAGCAAGGGGCGATGGTGCCAGCCTTCGATAAGGTGGTGTTCTCCTGTCCGTTGCTGGAACCCTATGGTCCGCTGCATACGCAGTTTGGCTACCATATTATCAAAGTGTTATACCGTAATTAACCAAGGCGCCCTCAGGCGCCTTTCAGACCGGCGGCATCCATACCGCCCGGATGACACACCGAACGGGAGCCATGTATGGCTCCCGTTGTGGGTGATTAACCGGCTACCGCGATACGTTTCATATCAGTCATATAACCACGCAATTTGCGGCCCACAGACTCGATTGGATGGTTACGGATAGCTTCGTTAACATCACGCAGCTGAGCATTATCCACCGTGGTGGTGGCCACCGCTTTACCCAGATCGCCAGCCTGCAGAGTGGTCATAAACTCTTTCAGCAACGGCACTGCCGCATAAGAGAACAGGTAGTTACCATATTCTGCGGTATCAGAGATAACCACGTTCATTTCATACAGACGCTTACGTGCGATGGTGTTAGCAATCAGCGGCAGCTCATGCAGTGATTCATAGTAAGCGGACTCTTCGATGATACCGGCAGCAACCATGGTTTCAAATGCCAGCTCAACGCCTGCTTTTACCATGGCGATCATCAGCACGCCCTGGTCGAAATAATCCTGTTCAGCAATTTTGCCTTCGAACTGTGGTGCTGTTTCGAAGGCGGTTTTACCGGTCTCTTCACGCCAGCCCAGCAGTTTTTTATCGTCGTTGGCCCAGTCAGCCATCATGCCGGAAGAGAACTCGCCGGAAATGATATCGTCCATATGTTTCTGGAACAGCGGAGCCATAATTCCTTTCAGCTGCTCAGAGAGAGCGAATGCACGCAGTTTCGCCGGGTTAGACAGGCGATCCATCATCAGTGTGATACCACCCTGTTTCAGCGCTTCGGTCACGGTTTCCCAGCCGAACTGAACCAGTTTTTCGGCATAAGCCGGGTCAGTGCCTTCGGCTACCAGCTTGTCGAAGCACAGCAGAGAACCGGCCTGCAGCATGCCGCACAGAATAGTCTGCTCACCCATCAGGTCAGATTTCACTTCGGCAACGAAGGAAGATTCCAGTACGCCAGCACGGTGACCACCGGTCGCAGCCGCCCAGGCCTTAGCAATCGCCATACCTTCGCCTTTTGGATCGTTTTCCGGATGAACAGCGATCAGCGTCGGCACGCCGAAACCACGTTTGTACTCTTCACGGACTTCGGTACCCGGACATTTCGGCGCGACCATTACCACGGTGATGTCTTTACGAACCTGCTCACCCACTTCAACGATGTTGAAGCCGTGTGAGTATCCCAGTGCCGCGCCATCTTTCATCAGCGGCTGAACAGCCTGAACCACTGCAGTATGCTGTTTGTCCGGCGTCAGGTTAACCACCAGGTCCGCCTGGGGGATCAGCTCTTCGTAAGTCCCGACTTTGAAACCGTTTTCGCTCGCTTTACGCCATGAAGGACGTTTCTCGGCGATTGCTTCGGCGCGCAGGGCGTAGGAAACATCGAGGCCAGAGTCACGCATGTTCAGACCCTGATTCAGGCCCTGAGCACCACAACCAACGATGACGACTTTTTTACCTTTCAGGTAGCTCGCTTCATCAGCAAATTCTTCACGTGCCATAAAACGGCATTTACCTAATTGCGCCAATTGGTTGCGCAGGTTCAAAGTATTGAAATAGTTAGCCATGGGTACTCCGTATGAGGTTATGTTTGTCATTTATTCTGCCGGTGCGGCGCTAATTCGCCTTACCGATAATTGTCCCCATCATATGACAGGAAATGCGTTGCTTAAATTGATATATTAACAACGTGACATTGCAAGAACTGCAACGTAAAAACGAGGCCCGCATCGCATGGATTTACGTGACCTGAAACTGTTTCTCCATCTGGCTGAAAGCCGCCATTTTGGCCGTAGTGCGCGCGCCATGCATGTCAGCCCTTCCACCCTGTCGCGCCAGATCCAGCGTCTGGAAGAAGATCTTGGTCAGGCACTGTTCCTGCGCGACAACCGCACAGTAACGCTGACCGATGCCGGTGAGCGCCTGCGCCAGTTTGCCCAGCATACCCTGTTGCAGTATCAGCAGATGCGCCATGCCATCGGACAGAACGGTCCCTCGCTGAGTGGCGAGATGCGGCTGTTTTGTTCAGTCACCGCCGCCTACAGCCATTTACCGCCGATTCTCGATCGCTTTCGCGCCGAACATCCGCTGGTAGAAATTAAACTTACCACCGGTGATGCCGCCGACGCGGTAGAGAAAGTACAGTCCAGTGAGGCCGATTTAGCAATTGCCGGACGCCCGGAAACGTTGCCGGCCAGTATCGACTTCACCCCGCTGGGCTATATTCCGCTGGTGTTAATTGCTCCGGCGCTCGCCTGTACGGTTCGTCATCAGGCGACCCAGGAGCAGCCGGACTGGTCGCAAATCCCGTTTATTTTGCCGGAACAGGGACCGGCGCGCCGCCGTATCGATTTGTGGTTCCGCCGCCATCACATCGCCAACCCGCTGATTTACGCCACGGTTTCCGGTCATGAAGCCATTGTTTCAATGGTGGCGCTGGGCTGTGGCATTGCGCTGCTGCCTGATGTGGTGCTGGAGAACAGCCCGGAGCCGGTGCGTAATCGCGTACTGGTGCTGGATGGCGTGGAGTCGGTGGCGCCATTTGAGCTCGGTGTTTGCGTACAAAAAAAACGGCTCAATGAGCCGCTTATCGATGCGTTCTGGAATCTGCTGTAATCGGCAGCATAAATTACCGCCCTACAGCAGGTGTAGCGGCCTATTTACCTGCCAGAAAAAAGCTAAACGCCGGATTGCGCGTCTCATCGTGGCAGTCATAGCCCAGCGCGGTCAGATGATGCTCAAACTCCGGCTCACTTTCGCCCAGTTCAAAACCGGCCAGCACGCGGCCATAGTCGGTACCGTGACTACGGTAGTGGAATAACGAAATATTCCAGTGCGTACCGAGCGTCTGCAGAAAACGCAACAACGCCCCGGGAGATTCCGGAAACTCGAAGCTGAACAGCCGCTCGCGCAGTGGTTTTGACGGGCGTCCGCCGACCATATAGCGTACGTGCAGTTTCGCCATCTCGTCATCCGAGAGATCCACCACCTGATAACCACCTTCACGCAACTGACTGATAATTTCTGCCCGCTCTTCAAGACCGCGGGTTAAACGCACGCCAACAAAAATGCAGGCATTATCAGCATCAGCATAGCGATAGTTAAACTCGGTCACTGCCCGGCCGCCCAGTAGCTGGCAGAAGTTCAGGAAGCTGCCCTTCTGTTCAGGAATCGTCACCGCCAGCAGCGCTTCACGCTGTTCACCCAGTTCACAACGCTCCGACACGTAGCGCAGACCGTGGAAATTGACGTTAGCGCCGGAAAGCACATGCGCCAGTCGTTCCCCTTTAATGTCGTGCAGCTGGATGTATTTCTTCATCCCGGCCAGCGCCAGCGCCCCTGAAGGCTCCGCTACCGCCCGCACGTCCTCAAACAGATCCTTCATCGCCGCGCAAATCGCATCGCTATCAACGGTAATGATATCGTCGAGGTACTCCTGGCACAGACGGAACGTTTCATTGCCGATACGCCTGACCGCCACGCCTTCGGCAAACAAACCGACGCGTGCCAGATCAACCGGTTCCCCGGCTTCCAGCGCCGCTTTCAGGCAGGCTGAATCGGTCGCTTCAACCGCAATCACTTTGATTTGCGGCATCAGCTGCTTAATCAGCACTGCCACGCCTGCCGCCAGACCGCCGCCGCCAACCGGAACAAACACCCGGTCGAGGTGCGCATCCTGCTGCAGCAACTCCATTGCCAGCGTGCCCTGACCGGCGATCACCGCCGGATGGTCAAAAGGCGGCACAAAAGTGTAGCCCTGAGCTTCAGACAGTTCGATGGCTTTGGCTTTCGCTTCGTCGAAGTTAGCGCCAAACAGAAAAGCCTCACCGCCAAATGCCCGCACCGCATCAACTTTGATATCGGCCGTGGCAACCGGCATCACAATCAGCGACTTAATCCCCAGTTTGCTGGCCGACAGCGCCACGCCCTGAGCATGATTGCCAGCCGAGGCCGTAACCACACCGCGCGCCCTTTGTTCTTCATTCAGGCCGGCGATCATCGTATAAGCTCCGCGCAGCTTGAAACTGTGTACCGGCTGACGATCTTCGCGCTTCACCAGAATGGTATTGCCAAGGCGCAAAGAGAGCTTTTCCATCTTCTGCAGCGGTGTCACCTGCGCCACTTCGTACACCGGCGCGCGGAGTACCGCGCGCAGATACTCGGCGCCACAAGGTGCGTCGGGTAGCGGTTGAGACTCTGCCATTTTTAGCCTCCCAGCTTGCTCTTGTCGCGGATTGCGCCTTTATCGGCACTGGTCGCCAGCAACGCATAGGCACGCAGCGCAAAGGAAACCTGACGCTCACGGCCATGTGGCGTATAAGCGGCATCGCCGCGTGCTTCTTCCTGCTCACGACGCGCCTGCAATTCGCTGTCCGTGATATCCAGCTGAATGCCACGATTCGGGATATCGATATTGATCATGTCACCCTCTTTCACCAGCGCGATAACGCCGCCGCTGGCTGCTTCGGGTGAGGCATGACCGATCGACAGGCCGGACGTGCCGCCGGAGAAGCGACCGTCGGTGATCAGTGCACAGCTTTTACCAAGGCCCATCGATTTCAGATAGGTGGTCGGATACAGCATTTCCTGCATCCCCGGGCCGCCTTTCGGACCTTCGTAGCGAATCACCACCACATCACCCGCCACCACTTTGCCGCCGAGAATCGCTTCTACCGCTGCATCCTGGGACTCATAGACTTTCGCCGGGCCGCGGAACGTAAGGATCTCTTTATCCACCCCTGCGGTTTTTACAATACAGCCATCTGCCGCGATATTGCCGTAGAGCACCGCCAGACCGCCATCCTGACTAAAGGCAAATTCGCGCGAGCGGATACAGCCTTCCTGACGATCGTTATCCAGCGTATCCCAGCGACACTCCTGGGAGAATGCCTGGGTGGTACGGATACCGGCCGGACCGGCGCGGAACATTTTCTTCACGCTTTCGTCTTTGGTCAGCATGATGTCGTACTGTTCCAGCGTCTGTTGCAGACTGAGGCCCAGCACATTGCGTACGTTGTTATTCATCAGGCCTGCGCGATCCAGCTCACCGAGGATGCCCAATACGCCACCGGCGCGATGCACATCTTCCATATGATATTTCTGGGTGCTTGGCGCCACTTTGCACAGATGCGGCACTTTGCGCGACAGACGATCAATATCGCTCATATCGAAATCGATCTCACCTTCCTGCGCCGCCGCCAGCAGATGCAGAACGGTATTGGTAGAACCGCCCATGGCGATATCCAGCGTCATCGCATTCTCGAACGCCGCTTTGCTGGCGATACTGCGTGGCAATGCGCTGGCGTCGTCCTGCTCGTACCAGCGTTTCGCCAGTTCGACAATACGTGTACCGGCACTGAGGAACAGCTGCTTACGATCGGCATGCGTAGCCAACAGTGAACCGTTCCCCGGCTGAGACAGACCCAGCGCTTCGGTCAGGCAGTTCATTGAGTTGGCGGTAAACATCCCGGAGCAGGAGCCACAGGTCGGACAGGCGGAACGCTCGATCTGATCGCTATCGGCATCGCTGACGTTCGGGTTCGCCCCCTGAATCATCGCGTCGACCAGATCCAGTTTAATAATTTTGTCTGACAGCTTGGTTTTACCGGCTTCCATCGGGCCGCCGGAGACAAAGATCACCGGAATATTCAGGCGCAGAGACGCCATCAACATACCCGGGGTGATTTTGTCACAGTTAGAGATACACACCATCGCATCGGCGCAGTGTGCATTGACCATATATTCAACCGAATCAGCAATCAGCTCACGAGACGGCAGCGAATACAGCATGCCGCCATGACCCATGGCGATCCCGTCATCAACTGCGATGGTGTTGAACTCTTTGGCCACACCACCGGACGCTTCAATCTGCTCTGCGACCAGTTTTCCGAGATCGCGCAGATGCACATGTCCCGGTACGAATTGGGTGAATGAGTTAACAACCGCAATGATCGGCTTGCCGAAATCATCGTCAGTCATTCCGGTTGCGCGCCACAGGGCACGTGCACCCGCCATATTACGGCCATGGGTGGTGGTGGCGGAACGGTACTTAGGCATGCTCTGGTTACTCCAGTCTGAATAAGAGCCTGGTGGACCAGGCTTTAAGTTGCGAACGGACAGTCGTCCGCTCGCCAAATCTTTATCTTATGGGTTTACCTGATCCAGCCAGCCCCACTTGTCTTCCGTCTCACCGGTGAACAAGCCGAAGAATGCCTGCTGGATACGTTTGGTGACCGGGCCACATTTGCCCGCCCCCACTTTGATACCATCAACGCTGCGCACCGGGGTGATTTCAGCGGCGGTACCGGACATAAATACTTCATCTGCCAGATACAGAGATTCACGCGACAGCACCTGCTCGCGCACTTCGATATCCATATCTTTGGCTAATTTGATAATCGCATCGCGGGTGATGCCCGGCAGCGCAGAAGAGGTAAATGGCGGCGTGAACAGAATGCCATCTTTTACTTCAAACAGGTTCTCACCGGCGCCTTCAGAGATATAGCCGTTAGTATCCAGGGCAATACCTTCCTGGTAACCGTGACGACGCGCTTCGCTACCAACCAGCAGCGAGGACAGGTAGTTACCGCCGGCTTTGGCCGCGGTTGGCAGGGTGTTTGGCGCCACACGGTTCCATGAAGAAACCATCGCATCAATACCCTGCTCCAGCGCTTCAGCACCGAGGTAAGCACCCCACGGGAATGCAGCAATAATCACATCGGTCTCGTAGCCATCTGGCGGGTTAACACCCAGCCCCACATCACCAACAAACACCAGCGGACGAATGTAAGCACTTTTCAGGTTGTTTTTGCGCAGTACCGCGCGGCACGCTTCCATCAGCTCGTCGACGCTCTGAGCAACCGGGAAACGATAAATTTTGGCAGAGTCATGCAGGCGCTGCATATGTTCACGATGGCGGAAAACTACCGGGCCTTTGTGCGAGTCGTAGCAACGGACGCCTTCAAATACAGACGTACCGTAATGCAGTGCGTGGGACATCACGCTAACCTTCGCGTCTTCCCATTTAACCATCTCGCCATTGAACCAGATAAAGTCTGCTTTCTTCGTCGTCATTCTTATTTCCTTTCGCGACTATGCGCGGATTTGTTGTGTTGTCTGTTGTTGAACCTGAACGCACGCAACGTCCATCAGTTTGCTTAATTGCGTCGACAGTAAATCGACAGAGCGCTGGCTGGCAACGGTCATTTCAATATTAATATTATTCACGTTGTTCGCCGCTGCCATATTCATTGAGCAAATCTGGAATCCACGGTGGCGAACGACACGTAAAATGCGCTCCAATATTTCAGGTCGGAAACGCGCTTCGATAGACAATTGATGCTGATTCATGAGGTTTTCTCCATCATATTTGCGTTACTGGCACCCGGTGGCACCAGCGGCCAGACGTTTTCATGCTCATCGATTGAGACATGCAGCATGTAAGGCCCTTCGCTATTCAGCAGAGCGTCTAATGCAGCGTCGACTTGATCTTTGCGGGTAATGCGCTGGCCGGGGATATCAAAAGCGCGGGCCAGCATCAGGAAATCGGGGTTATCAGAGAGGTTGGTTTCACTATAGCGTTCTGAGAAAAACAGCTGCTGCCACTGGCGAACCATACCTAATCGTTGATTATCCAGCAGCACGATTTTTACCGGCAGCTGCTTGCGCTTAATGGTACCCATCTCCTGCACATTCATCATAAACGAACCATCGCCGGAGATGCAGATAACGGTGTCATTCGGTCGGGCAACCTGAGCGCCTACCGCGGCCGGCAGGCCGAAGCCCATGGTGCCAAGGCCGCTGGAAGTGATGAAATTCTCCGGCGCGCTAAAACTCATATGCTGTGCTGTCCACATCTGGTGCTGGCCAACATCGGTGGTGACTACCGCAGTGGCGGGTTTGCGCGCCGACAGCTGCTGTAAAAACAACGGAGCGTAGATCGCTTCACCGGGATGATCGTAACGCCAGCCATTACCGGCTTTCAGCGCCATAACCTGCTCGCGCCATGGCTCAATGGCAATCGGTTGATACAGCTCCGGCAACAGGCGGTTGAAATCCCCCTGCAGCGCAACATTGGCACGGCGCAATTTGTGCAACTCAGCGGGGTCGATATCCAGATGGATCACACTGGCGTGTGGAGCAAAGGTGTCCAGCTTACCGGTGACGCGATCATCAAAGCGCGCGCCGACCGCAATCAGTAAATCACACTCCTGCACCGCAAGATTAGCCGCTTTGGTACCGTGCATCCCCAGCATTCCGAGGTAACAGGGATCGTTAGCATCCGGCGCGCCCAGACCTTTCAGCGTGGCGACGGTAGGAATACCGGTCTCTTTGGCAAAGGCTCGCAGTGCCGGAACCGCCTGCGCGATCCCCACGCCGCCACCAACATACAGCACCGGCTTTTTCGCCTGCGCCAGCATGGCACGCGCCTGTTGCAGTTCGTTGACCGGGTGTTCCAGCGGGGGCTCAACCGGCAGCAGATGCGGGGTGAACTCGCCGCTGGCCAGCTGAATATCTTTCGGGATATCAACCAGCACCGGGCCGGGGCGGCCAGATTGAGCAATCGCGAAGGCTTCAGCCATTACCGCAGGCAGATCGTCGAGGGACTCAACGAGGAAACTATGTTTGGTGCAAGCCAGTGACAGACCTAATACGTCGATCTCCTGGAAAGCATCAGTACCGATAAACGCCGAGGAGACCTGACCGGTAATGGCGACAACCGGCACCGAGTCCATCATCGCATCAGCCAGGCCGGTAATCAGGTTCGTGGCGCCAGGACCAGAAGTGGCGATACAGACGCCGACTTTGCCGGTAGAACGCGCATAACCAATTGCCGCCATCGCAGCACCTTGCTCATGACGACACAGTAGGTGTTCCACGCCGCCATCATAGAGTGCATCGTATACCGGCATAATTGCACCACCCGGATAGCCGAATACGGTTTCTACACCTTGCGCACGCAACGCCTGAACCACCCACTGAGCACCATTCATAGTTATTCCCCCGCCTCTCGCTGGGAACAACAGCATTTTATGCTACTGTTCATTATTTATTCCTCTTACATTTGCTCTCATTGCATTGAGCCGAAAAAAAACCCCCGGACCTTTCGGTGCGGGGGTTTTTTGTGAATTCAGACTTGATTTTTAAGCCTTTCTTTCTCCAAGCGAAGCCCCGCAAGGTGTGATAATAATCACCACCACGCTAATCACGACTAGGCTAATCACTCGTAGAAGGGCTGTCATTTTCAGTTCGATATTTCGCTGGTTCGAAGTAATGCCTACAGAGTTATCACAGTTAGCAGCTCAAAGACAACTTTTTTCCGCAAAAAGTTTAATCATCGATAGTGCCAAATGACAAAAAACGATTGTTATTCAGTGAATAAGCCAAATACTGAAAAATCTTCATAACTCACCTGCCGTGATGAATCTTTTTCCATATGGATTGACTGGCTATTTGTGACCGGGTTCGGGCGAATGCTGTTTCAGTGGTAAATCTGCGCGATTAATTTCGCGCGGTTGCACAAAAGCGGTTTTTGCCCGTCGTCGCTCTGACTCCTCACCGGCACACTGGCTGGTAACAAGGAGCCATTATGACACTAGCCATCGTCTTCACGCGGGCAGCGCTGGGTGTTGAAGCCCCGCTCGTTTCCGTCGAAGTGCATTTAAGCAACGGACTGCCCGCACTTTCTCTGGTGGGCCTACCGGAAACCACGGTGAAAGAGGCGCGGGATCGGGTCAGAAGCGCCATTATCAATAGCGGATTCACCTTCCCGGCGAAACGCATTACCGTCAACCTGGCGCCGGCGGATCTGCCGAAAGAGGGTGGGCGCTACGACCTTCCCATCGCTATCGCCATTCTCGCAGCCTCAGAGCAAGTCCCTGCGGCGAAATTGCCTGCGTATGAATTCCTGGGCGAACTGGCGCTTAGCGGCGCGCTACGGGCCGTACAGGGCGCTATTCCGGCAGCGATGGCAGCATTGCAAAATGATCGCCAGCTCATTCTTTCGCTTGAGAACCAACAGGATGTCGGTTTGATCCGCCACGGCGAGAGTTTAGTCGGCGCTCATTTGCTTGAGGTATGCGCTTTTCTGCATGGGCAGTCAGCGCTGGCACCCGCGGCAATCGCCGCCGCAGGACCGGACGCAATCACCAGTCAGTACGATCTCAATGAAATTATCGGCCAGCAGCAGGCGAAACGCGCACTGGAGATCACCGCTGCTGGCGGCCATAACCTGCTACTGATCGGCCCACCGGGTACCGGTAAAACCATGCTGGCGTCACGGCTGGTCGGATTGCTGCCGCCCTTAAGCGACAGCGAAGCGCTGGAGTGCGCCGCGCTCGCCAGTCTGGTCAGCAGCAGCAGTATGCAACAACAGTGGCGCCAGCGGCCGTTCCGCTCGCCTCACCACAGCTCTTCGATGTATGCGCTGGTTGGCGGAGGTTCTTTGCCACGCCCCGGTGAGATTTCTCTCGCCCATAATGGCGTGCTTTTTCTTGATGAATTACCGGAATTCGAAAAACGCGCGCTGGACGCGTTACGTGAACCCATCGAATCAGGTGAAATCTGCATCTCACGCGCACGCGCGAAAGTCACCTACCCGGCGCGTTTCCAGCTGGTGGCGGCCATGAATCCCAGCCCCTCTGGCCACTACGCCGGCAGCCATAACCGCAGCTCGCCGCAACAAACCTTGCGCTACCTGAGCCGTCTTTCCGGACCCTTCCTCGATCGTTTCGACCTGTCACTGGAAGTGCCCCTGCTGCCTTCAGGTACGTTAAGCAGTAATACACGCAGCAGTGAATCGAGTGACGCCGTCAGAGCCCGGGTGTTAGCGGTGAGAGAACAACAGTTACAGCGCAATGGTAAAATCAATGCCATGCTCAGCAACACTGAGATTCAGCAGTGGTGTGTGGTAACGCAGCAGGATGCCGAATGGCTGGAATCGGTACTTAACCAGTTAGGGCTTTCAGTCAGGGCCTGGCAGCGCATTCTTAAAGTTGCGCGCACCATTGCCGACCTGGCACAAGAAGAAAATATTCAACGTGAACATCTGCATGAAGCACTCAGCTATCGCGGCATCGATCGTCTGCTGATTCATTTGCATAAATTACTGGAATAAAAAATGGGGCGTTAGCCCCATTCATATTAATCATCGCTGTCTGAGTAATCTTCAACACCTTCCATCTGCGGCTTACCACCTGAGAGAGTGTGGAAACGTTTCGGACGCTTAATTCGTGTCATATACTTCGACCATACGCGTTCCGCTTCAGTCTGCGGCTCACGTATGCCACGGCAAACCTCGATAAACAGACGCTCTTCTTCTGTTACCGGCTCCCGTTTCGCCAGGTCCAGCTCATTGAATGCGTAACCATGACGCTCAAGAAGCTGTGCTTCCTTGATGGTGAAATCACCGTGACGCGAGAATCCACGTGGATAATGTTTGTTATCGAAAAAACGATTAGTTGTTGCGAAGCTTTCCGCCATTTTACACGCTCCTAACTCTTTTATGGCCGTGCTATTTATGGCGCGGAGTATTAGATACGCTTGACAGAGTGTAAAACAAAACATTTAAATCATGACGACAAATGTTTTTTGGGAGATAACTGTGGATACGGAATTACTTAAAACCTTTCTTGAAGTGAGCAGAACCCGCCACTTTGGACGTGCCGCTGAAGCGCTTTATCTCACACAGTCTGCCGTTAGTTTTCGTATCAGACAGCTGGAAAATCAGTTAGGTGTGAATCTTTTCACCCGCCATCGCAATAATATTCGCCTGACGTCAGCAGGGGAGCGTTTGCTACCTTACGCCGAGAGTCTGATGAGTACCTGGCTGATGGCCAAGAAGGAGGTATCGCACACCCAGCAGCATCATGAGCTCTCTATCGGAGCCAGCGCATCCCTATGGGAGGCCTATCTCACTCCGTGGCTACAGATGCTGTATGAGAACCGTGAGAACCTGCATCTTGAAGCGCGGGTGGCTCAGCGACATCTGCTGGTTAAACAGCTACACGAACGCCAGCTTGATCTGCTGATCACCACTGAAGCACCCAAGATGGACGAACTGACCAGTCAGCAAATTGGTCATATCTCGTTGACGCTGTTTCGCTCACGAAAAAGCGAAAAGCGTGAAAAATATGGTTACATCAAGCTGGAATGGGGAGCCGATTTTCATCAACATCAAAGCTATATGGTCGGGGCTGATGATGTGCCGGTTCTGACCACCACTTCGGCGCATTTAACCCGGCAATTACTGCATACCACCGGTGCTTGCGCATTTTTACCCGACGTTTGGCACAATCTCTATCCTGACCTGATGGTGATCCCTGACACGCCGGTTGCCGTCCGTCCACTGTATGCCGTCTGGTTGCAGAATAGCGATCAGCAGTCACATATCCGTCAGCTGTTAAAGTTTCCGGCAGTGAACTAATTTATTGATTTATAAGCAACAGAGATTAAAGGGGGTCAGTAAAGGCTGGCTCTTTTTTTTGTGATTTTGGCCGGACCGGGAACTGAAATGAGAAGTGAGCAGTTAATTTTAGGCAAAAAAAATCCTTTGCCGAAGCAAAGGATCATTTTTATGGCAGGGGCGGAGAGACTCGAACTCCCAACACCCGGTTTTGGAGACCGGTGCTCTACCAATTGAACTACGCCCCTAAAAGGGTGGCGGAACGGACGGGGCTCGAACCCGCGACCCCCTGCGTGACAGGCAGGTATTCTAACCAACTGAACTACCGCTCCACCGATTCTGTACTGACTTCAGACATCTGTCTGACTTCAGGTATTTCTCTCACTTCCGCGTCACGGGAAATGGTATTAATTTGATGCCTGGCAGTTCCCTACTCTCGCATGGGGAGACCCCACACTACCATCGGCGCTACGGCGTTTCACTTCTGAGTTCGGCATGGGGTCAGGTGGGACCACCGCGCTACAGCCGCCAGGCA
>NZ_JAHXPU010000017.1:0-304216 GCF_047308185.1 Pantoea sp. B65 | reverse complement strand
AATGGCTCCCCTACATCAGGGCGGCAGATATTCTTCTGTAGGGGCGGCATTTATGCCGCCCGTATCAATGGTTTGCACTGCTGCCACCTTCGGGACGGGAGCCATTAATGGCTCCCCTACATCAGGGCGGCAGATATTCTTCTGTAGGGGCGGCATTTATGCCGCCCGTATCAATGGTTTGCACTGCTGCCACCTTCGGGACGGCAGCCATTAATGGCTCCCCTACATCAGGAGGCAGATATTCTTCTGTAGGGGCGGCATTTATGCCGCCCGTATCAATGGTTTGCACTGCTGCCACATTCGGGACGGCAGCCATGGGACGCAAACTATGCAGCTACCGCTTGACGTTCAAGACGGTAGCTACGGGATGTTTCAGATAAATCCAGACTGCCGCGTTATCAGGCAATCAGCAACTGATTCATACGGCGGATAAACTGGTTGGGATCTTCCAGCGTACCGCGTTCGGCAAGCAGCGCCTGATCCAGCAACAGCTCGATCCACTCGGCAAACAGGGCTTCATCCTGAGTATCCGCGGCACGTTTCACCAGCGCGTGATCCGGGTTGATCTCAAACAGATACTTCACTTCCGGCACCGACTGACCCGCTGCGGCAAACAGTTTCGCCATCTGGGTACTCATCTCATTCGCTTCGGTAGTGACGATCGCCGGCGTATCGGTTAAACGGTGCGTCAGACGCACTTCTTTAACCCGGTCGCCCAGCAGCGTTTTCACCCGCTCGATAAAGGGTTCCAGCGCTTTTTCCGCTTCTTTCTGCTCGTCGCTCTCTTCATTCGCCAGCTTGCTTAACTCGTCATCCGCTTTGCTGGCCGACTGGAAGGATTTACCGTCGAACTCCGTCAGATAGCTCATCATCCACTCATCGATGCGATCGGAGAGCAGCAGCACTTCAATGCCTTTCTTGCGGAACACTTCCAGATGCGGGCTGCTCTTCGCGGCCGCATAGCTGTCAGCGGTGATGTAGTAGATCTTCTCCTGACCTTCCACCATCCGGCTGACATAATCTTCCAGCGAGACGGTTTGCGTCGCCCCTTCGCTGCTGGTGGAAGCAAAGCGCAACAGTTTGGCGATAGATTCAGCGTTGCTGGCATCTTCTGCCGGACCTTCTTTCAGCACCAGGCCGAACTGCTGCCAGAACTGCTGATATTTCTCCGCGTCATCCTTCGCCATTTTCTCCAGCATCTGCAGCACACGCTTACTCAGTGCGCTACGCAGATTCTGGGTAATACGGCTGTCCTGCAGAATCTCACGCGACACGTTCAGCGGCAGATCGTTAGAGTCGATCAGACCACGGACGAAGCGCAGGTAGTTCGGCATAAACTGCTCGGCGTCATCCATAATAAACACGCGCTGCACATAGAGTTTCAGGCCATGTTTATGATCGCGGTTCCACATATCAAATGGCGCCTGCGCCGGAATATACAGCAGACTGGTATACTCCTGTTTACCCTCAACGCGGTTATGGCTCCAGGCCGCCGGTTCGGTAAAATCGTGGGCGATATGCTTGTAGAACTCTTTGTATTCGTCATCGCTGATATCAGACTTACTACGCGTCCACAGCGCCTGGGCTTTGTTAATTTTTTCCCAGTGGGTGGTGTCGTCTTCTGCGTTATGTGACTCAATCTCTACCGGCAGGGCAATATGATCGGAGTATTTACCGATAATGCCGCGTACACGCCAGGCATCGAGGAACTCATCTTCGCCTTCACGCAGATGCAGGGTAATTTCGGTACCGCGATCCTCTTTGCTGATATCGGCGATGGTATATTCACCCTCCCCGGCCGATTCCCAGAACACCCCTTCATCAACGCCAGCGCCAGCGGCACGGGTGCGCACTGACACTTTATCGGCAACGATAAAGGCGGAGTAGAAGCCGACGCCAAACTGGCCAATCAGCTGGCTGTCTTTCGCCTGGTCGGAACCGAGCGACTCAAGGAAGGATTTGGTGCCGGATTTCGCAATGGTACCCAGGTTTTCAATGACTTCATCACGTCGCATACCGATACCGTTATCGCTGAGCGTGATGGTGCGCTGTTCCTTGTTCACTGCAACCCGTACCCGCAGATCGCCATCACCCTCATACAGTTCCGGTGAGGAGAGCGCACGGAAGCGCAACTTATCCGCCGCATCCGAAGCATTGGAGATCAGCTCGCGCAGGAAGATTTCTTTATTTGAATAGAGGGAATGGATCATCAGATGCAGAAGCTGTTTCACTTCTGACTGAAAGCCACGGGTCTCTTGTCCTTTCATGGTCATTGATACCTCAACAAATCAGGTTTATTGAATGTTGAGAAGGAGATGGGGATGAAAAAAAACTTTTCAAGCAGGCACGGACACGCCGTACCTGTGAATGCTTAAAATTTAATCTTCTGACGACCTGCCAGCGAGTGCGACAGGGTGGTACCGTCAACCATTTCCAGTTCGCCGCCCATCGGCACGCCGTGAGCGATACGACTGGCGTCGACACCATATTGCCCGCACAGCTCGGCGATATAGTTGGCGGTTGCCTCCCCTTCCACCGTCGGGTTGGTGGCGAGGATCACTTCCTGGATGGTTTCGCGTTCCAGACGCTGCTCCAGACGATCAAGCCCGATATCATTCGGGCCGATGCCGTCCAGCGGTGAAAGATGGCCCATCAGCACAAAGTAGCGTCCGGCAAACTGCCCGGTCTGCTCAATGGCGTGAATATCGGCCGGGCTCTCTACCACGCAGATCTGACCGTTCTGCTGGCGTCGCGGATTGGCGCAGATGGTGCAGATATCCTGCTCGGTAAACGTATGGCAATCCTTACAGTGACCGATTTCAGACATCGCCCGCGTCAGCGCCTGCGCCAGGCGCATGCCGCCGCTGCGATCGCGTTGTAACAGCTGAAATGCCATGCGCTGCGCTGATTTAGGCCCGACTCCGGGTAAACAGCGCAGCGACTCCATCAGTGTTTCGAGGAGCGGGCTGGTTTGCATCAGAATGGCATCTTGAAGCCCGGCGGTAACTGCATCCCGCTGGAAACTGAGGCCATTTTTTCTTTCTGCGCTTCAGCAATACGGCGCGCCGCATCGTTAAATGCCGCAGCAACCAGATCTTCCAGCATATCTTTATCATCTTCCAACAGACTTGGATCGACTTCGACACGACGGCAGTTATGTGCACCATTAATGGTCACTTTTACCAGGCCGGCGCCGGACTCACCGGTCACTTCCAGCGCAGCAATCTCTTCCTGCACCTGGGCCATTTTGTCCTGCATTTGCTGGGCCTGCTTCATCAGGTTGCCCAAACCGCCTTTACCAAACATAGTCATCTCTCTCAGCTCTGGCCACGTAATCGTCGGATACGCTTAGGGGCCGGTTCAAACGGGGCGAATACTCTCTTCATCCAGGTCGGCATCAAAGAACCGACGCAGAGTCTGAATATGAGTATCCGCGATTATCGACTGGCGCGCCTGCGCCAGCTTCTCTTCATAAATGGCCTGTCGCCACTCCAGCGGCGTTAACACCGCCGGATTATCATCTTCCACTATGGTCAGTTCTACCGGTTGCCCGGCCGCCTGACTTAATGCTTCCGCCAACACTTTCTGCGCAGAAGGTGAATTAAGATGCCGCTGACCAGCGCGCAGATGCAGACAAACACCCTGCGCGGTTTGTTCTTTCCACGCATTTAACGCCAGCTGCTGCACCAGTTTGGGAAGCGGCAACGCGGCGATTTCTGCCGCCCAGGCATCCCGCTGCTGCGACTCTTCCGTCAGCTTGCTGGCCAGCTCCGGCGTTTTTTCATGCTCCAACGCCGAACGCAGCGCTTTTGGCGTGGCCACCGCTTCCGCCTTCACTTCCTGCGGATTTTGCGCTGTCCAGCGATAGGCCTCTTTCTTTACCGCCGCGACCGCCCCGGCAGCAGCTGCCTGCTGCCGCTTCTGACCGCGTTCGGTGACCGAAGCCAGTCGCTCCAGTGCCGAACTTACCGGCCGCGCACCAGGCGCCGCCGGTTCACTCTTTTTTACTTTGGTCGCTCCCTGCTGGCGCATCAGTTGGGTGCGCGCCTGCAATAGCTGACTGGTAGCCTCCGGCAAATTGCCCGAAGGCGGCGTCTCCGGCATGCTATGCGCCACCGGCGATTGCGTCGGCGCCACAACAGGCGCCGGCGGCTGAGGCGACGCCTGTGGCGTCATCACCGGACGGGCGACCGGCTCGGCAATCAGCTGGCGCGGATGAAAGGCCAGCGCGCGCAGCAGGGTCATCTCGACCCCCATGCGGCGATCCGGCGCCAGCGGCAGCTCTTTCCGTCCAACCAGTAAGGTCTGGTAATAGAGCTGTACATCTGCCGGCGGCAGCACTCGCGCCAGTTCACGCAGACGCTGCTCTATCGCCAGTTGTTCATCACCCATCGCCGATGGCAGCAGCTGCACCATAGCGATACGATGCAGTAAACGCAACATTTCAACCAGCAGCGCTTCCCACTCGACGCCGCGTGACGCCGCCTGGTTGAGCAGCGCCATCACCTGCTGACCATCAGCTGCCACCAGCGCTTCGATCAGCGCCAGCGGCTGCTCATTATCGAGCGTGCCCAGCATCGCGTTAACGCTATCAGTGGTAATTTGCCCCTGTCCGATGGCAATCGCCTGATCGGCCAGGCTCAGCGCATCACGCATACTGCCATCCGCGGCGCGCGCCAGCAGCTGCAATGCACGGGTTTCCGCACTGATACTCTCTTGTTTTAACACATACTCCAGCTGACCGCGGATCTGCTCAACCTCCAGAGCCTTGAGATGAAACTGCAGACAACGTGACAGAATCGTCACCGGCAGTTTTTGCGGGTCGGTGGTAGCCAGCAGGAATTTGACGTGTGACGGCGGCTCTTCCAGCGTTTTCAACAGAGCGTTGAAGCTGTGGCGCGACAGCATATGCACTTCGTCAATCAGGTAAACTTTGAAACGTCCGCGTGCCGGCGCGTACTGCACGTTATCCAGCAGATCGCGGGTGTCTTCAACTTTGGTTCGCGAAGCCGCATCGATCTCAATCAGATCGACAAACCGGCCCTGCTCAATTTCGCGGCAGTTATCGCACTGGCCGCACGGTGTCGCCGTAATGCCGCTTTCACAATTCAGTCCTTTCGCCAGCAGACGCGCAATAGTGGTCTTTCCCACACCGCGGGTGCCGGAAAAAAGATAAGCGTGATGGATGCGGCCGAGCGACAGGCCATTCGCCAGCGCTGTCAGGACATGCTCCTGACCGACAACATCAGTAAACGCTTGTGGACGCCACTTGCGGGCAAGTACCTGATAGCTCATTAATTCGCGGAATTTTTCAGTGAAACAGAAGATAATGCTAACACAGCCCCACCCTTACGGCGAGGCTGAAGATAGGCGGGAGCCCGGGGGCGGCCTGAATGCCGCCTGGGTAGATCAATGGCCAGGGAAAGCCACTAAACTATAGCTGTCCACGCCCATCGCTTTCAGGCGCGCTTCACCGGTCAGATCAAACAGATTAATCACAAAGGCGGCGTCTTTTACTTCCCCGCCAGCACGGCGGATCAATTTTACCGTGGCTTCGATGGTACCGCCGGTCGCCAGCAGATCGTCGACCACCAGCACCAGATCACCGGCGCTAATGGCGTCACAGTGCAGTTCGAGGCTGTCGGTGCCGTACTCTAACTCATAACTTTCGCTGAAGGTTTTGCGTGGCAGTTTGCCCGGCTTACGTACCGGTACAAAACCGACCCCCAGCGCCAGCGCCACCGGCGCACCGAACAGGAAGCCACGCGCTTCGGTGCCGACCACTTTGGTAATGCCAGTATCGCGATAGCGTTCAACTAACAGTTCAATGGCAGTGGCATACGCTATCGGATCTTCCAGCAGACTGGTTACGTCACGAAACAGGATGCCCGGTTTTGGATAATCCGGAATGCTTTTGATACTGTCTTTAAGAAATTCAAGCTGCTGCGCAGTCGCGGTCATAATATTATGCCTGGTAAAAACGAATCTGACTCACGCAGCTTCGCTCCACACTGACAGCCAAACGCTGCAGATGAAGAGGAGTAATCAGGGAAGCCGCGCACGAAAACGACCAAATCTAAGCAAAGAATCTTATAAATGCAACCATCAAGCGGGAAATCAGCGGTTTTGTTGTTCTGTCTCAACTACCGGCAAGCGCAATATAAAGATCACCAGTACACAGAGCATGCATACCAGTAGAATACGCAACCAGAGGATTTTCACCAGCCATAACGACACGGCAAAGGTAATGACGATCAACAGGATCGCCCGTGCTTTCGCTTTTGGCGGCAAGGCGCGGTGTTGCTGCCAGTGGCGAATATAGCCGCCAAACCATGAGCGGTAAAGCAGCCAGTGGTGGAAGCGCGGCGACGAACGCGCAAAGCACCATGCCGCCAGCAGAATAAACGGTGTGGTGGGCAACAGCGGTAAAATAATGCCGAGCGTGCCGAGAGCAATCGCCAGCCAGCCAATCACTAACAATAATATGCGCTGCATAGTGCGACCTGAATTCGTCATGCTGCGGTTACTTTACCACAGCGCCGGAGAAAACAATGAAAAGAGACCAGGTACTGCGACAACTGGATAGTCGGGTTGAGCAGTTGGCGCAAAGCGTCGCGCCGCTGGCGGGAAGACGTGCCCGGCGGGCGCGCTTTGATAACCAGCTGTTCCACTGCCAGAGCCTGCGCCTCGGCGACTATCTGCAGGAAATCAGAGAGACCATGGTGCAGCTCAGGCATGCCGTTGACGATAATAACGCCGAGCGTCTCAACTGGCTGGCGGAGCGGGCGGTGCTGCAAGTCGGTGCGCTGCAACGGGAGATTGCCACCCTGCCGTTACGTCGTCAGGAGAGCCGCGCCAGTCATCATGCCGAGACACTGTATCAGAAACTGGCGGACCATCTTGAGTTTGAGCGTCGGCTATTACAGATGATTGCCGAACGCGAAAGCCTGCTTGGCCAGCAGGAGACACTGATCCAGCAGCAAAAGATGCAGCAGGAGATGGTGGCGCTGGAGGGCCGGTTACAGCGCTGTCGCGAGGCGTTAAAACAGATTGAGCAAGAAATCGCCCGCCGCGAAGAATAGCGGTTAGCGCTGCGGCTGCCACTTCCGGCAACCGCAGTCTATACTACGGAATATTTCAGCACGGAGACGACGAAATGGGACTTCTCTCCTGGATTATCATTGGTTTAATCAGCGGTATTGTGGTGCGCAGATTCTTCCCCGGCCGTCAGGGGGGGTCGATCCCGACGCTAATCATGGCGATGACCGGTGCGCTGGTTGGCGGTTATATCAGCAGTTATTTCAGTTGGGGCACACTGGCGACCATTGAACCGCGCGCGCTGCTGCTGGCCCTGCTTGGCGCACTGGCGATGCTGCTGGTGGCGAAAATATTACGTATTTAATGGAGCAGGCAATGTCATTAAAAGACGCCCCCGATGAGGTGAAACTGGCAGTGGATTTGATCATGCTACTGGAGGAGAATCAGGTGGCGCCGCAAACGGTGCTGGCGGCGCTGGAGATTATCAGGCGCGATTATGAAAAAAAACTGGCGCAGGCCTGATCAATTTGTCGCGGACGGCTGACGTAGCGTCGGGCTGGTCACCAGCATATCAATCAGGGTTTCCACTAATAGGGGTGCGTCCGCCGCCAAATCGAAACTATGCGGCATAAACAGCCAGTTCTCCATGATTCCACTGACATAGCCACGCATGATCACCGCAGCACGGCGGGTATTGAGTTCCGCTGGTAACTGTCCCTGATCAATGCAACTACGCAGCACTTCTTCTATTTTTTCGTAGCACTCAAGATATAAATTTTGTTGCATCATTTGCAGAGTAGTCATTTCACCGACAAACTCACACTTATGGAAAATGATTTCCATAAGCGACCTTCTCCGTTGATCACGTGCTGTAGACTCAAATACATAGTTAAGCATTGCTCGTACAACAGATAGTGGATCGTCAGGGTATTTTATTTGATACTCAGTCTCTAAGTCCTCCATTCCGGACTCAGACTGCGCCCAAATCTCGTTCAACAAATCGGCTTTATTTTTAAAATGCCAGTAAATCGCACCACGCGTCACGCCTGCGGCTTGAGCAATATCGGCCAGGGATGTCGCGGAGACACCATATTCAGAAAACCGGGTTATCGCTGCATCAATAATTTGATTCCGCGTTTCAAGGGCTTGCTGTTTGGTTTTTCGTGCCATAAGGGTATTATTTACAGAAGGGTAGATTTACATACATTTGCGAATGTATGTAACATAGCACGACCATAATTTAAACGCAGCAATGGGTTTAACGGTTTGTGATCCATTGAACAATCGATATCGGACACTCGAGGTTTATTTATGAACAAAAACAGAGGGTTAACGCCTCTGGCGGCCGTCCTGATGCTTTCAGGCAGCTTAGTGCTAACAGGATGTGATGAAAATAAATCCCAACAAGCCGGCCAGCAACATGCACCTGAGGTTGGCATTGTCACCTTAAAAAGTGAACCATTGAAAATTACTACCGAGCTGCCGGGAAGAACCTCATCCTGGCGTGTCGCGGAGGTTCGCCCACAGGTTTCGGGCATTATTTTGAAGCGGAATTTTGTTGAAGGGAGCGATATTAAAGCCGGGCAATCCCTGTATCAGATCGATCCAGCCACTTATCAGGCTGCTTATGACAGCGCCAAAGGCGACCTTGCCCAGGCGCAGGCTAATGCGCAAATCGCCGCCCTGACGGTAAAACGCTATAAGCCGCTGCTCGGCACCAAATATATCAGCCAGCAGGATTATGATCAGGCCATCGCCACCGCCAGCCAGACCGCCGCCGCGGTACAGGTAGCACAAGCGAGCGTCGAAACTGCGCGTATTAACCTCGCCTACACTAAAGTCACTTCACCGATCAGCGGACGTATTGGCAAATCGTCAGTGACCGAAGGGGCTTTAGTGCAGAGCGCGCAAACCACTGCCCTGGCGACCGTTCAGCAGCTTGACCCTATCTATGTCGACGTGACGCAATCCAGCGAAGATTTCCTGCGCCTGCGTCAGGAACTGGAAGCGGGTAAACTGAAACAGGATGACGGCAAAGCCAGCGTCACATTGTTAATGCAGAATGGTAGCGCCTACGCCCATACCGGAACATTAGAATTCTCTGATGTCACCGTCGATGAAACCACCGGCTCAATTACCCTGCGTGCGGTGTTCCCTAACCCGGATCAGCGTCTGCTGCCAGGCATGTTTGTCCGTGCACGTCTGGATGAAGGCACCAATCCGAACGCACTGTTGGTTCCGCAACAGGGTGTAACCCGTACCCCTACCGGCGATGCAACCGCCATGGTGGTCGGCCAGGATAATAAAGTGGAAATGCGTAAACTGACCGCTGAACAGGCGATTGGCGATAAGTGGGTGGTTTCTGCAGGTCTGAAGGAAGGTGATCGGGTCATTGTAACCGGTGTTCAGCGTGCGAAACCTGGCGCTCAGGTGACTCCGCAGGAAGTGAGTGCAGACGACGCGAAGAAACAAAATGCGCCGGCTGAACCAACCAAGTCTTAAACAGGAGCCGCTGATACATGGCTAAGTTCTTTATCGATCGCCCCATTTTTGCCTGGGTTATCGCCATCATTATTATGCTGGCGGGTGTGCTATCGATTCTTAAACTGCCGATCGAGCAATATCCTAACGTTGCTCCACCGGCGATTGAGATCACCGCAACCTATCCGGGTGCGGATGCGAAAACTCTGCAGGACTCCGTTACGCAGGTCATCGAACAGAATATGAATGGTATCGATGGCCAGATGTATATGAGTTCCAGCAGTGACTCATCTGGCACGTTAACCCTGACCATCACCTTCCAGTCCGGTACCGATCCGGATATCGCGCAGGTGCAGGTACAGAACAAACTGCAGCTGGCAACGCCGCTGCTGCCGCAGGAAGTGCAGCAACAGGGGATTAAAGTTCAGAAATCCTCCAGCAGCTTCCTGATGGTAGCCGGTTTTATTAACGATGACGGCAGCATGACGCAGAACGATATTTCGGACTACGTCGGCTCCAATATCAAAGATCCGATTAGCCGCGTGAACGGCGTCGGTGATACCCAGCTGTTTGGCGCGCAGTATGCCATGCGTATCTGGATGGACCCGCATAAGCTGAATAACTATGCGCTAACGCCGGTGGATGTGATCACCGCGATTACCAACCAGAACGCCCAGGTCGCAGCCGGTCAGTTAGGCGGTACGCCGCCGGTGAAAGGCCAGCAGCTGAACGCTTCAATTATCGCGCAAACGCGTCTGACCTCTACCGATGAGTTCGGCAAAATTCTGCTGAAAGTTAATTCGGATGGTTCGCAGGTACGCCTGCGTGACGTGGCGACAATTGAGCTGGGAGGCGAAAACTACCAGGTTATTGCCCGTTATAACGGCAAACCGGCTTCCGGTCTGGGGATCAAACTGGCCACCGGCGCTAACGCCCTTGATACTGCTGCGGCGGTAAAAGCGGAGCTGGCGAAACTGCAACCGTTCTTCCCTGCCGGTCTGAAAGTGGTTTATCCGTATGACACCACGCCGTTTGTTAAGATCTCCATCAACGAGGTGGTAAAAACCCTGGTTGAAGCGATCGTGCTGGTGTTCCTGGTAATGTACCTGTTCCTGCAGAACTTCCGCGCCACCCTGATCCCAACGATTGCGGTGCCGGTAGTATTGTTAGGGACTTTTGCCATTATCAGCGCTTTTGGCTACTCGATAAACACCCTGACGATGTTCGGCCTGGTGCTGGCCATCGGGCTATTGGTGGATGACGCCATCGTGGTGGTGGAGAACGTCGAACGTGTGATGGCGGAAGAGGGACTACCGCCCAAAGAAGCCACACGTAAATCGATGGGCCAGATTCAGGGCGCACTGGTCGGTATCGCGCTGGTTCTGTCCGCGGTATTTATTCCGATGGCATTCTTCGGTGGTTCCACCGGGGTTATCTATCGTCAGTTCTCGATCACCATCGTCTCAGCCATGGTGCTGTCGGTGATTGTGGCACTGGTGCTGACCCCGGCGCTGTGCGCCACCATGCTGAAGCCGATTAATAAAGGCGACCACGGCAAAACCACCGGTTTCTTCGGCTGGTTTAACCGTATGTTTGATAAGAGCACCCACCATTATACCGATAGCGTGGGCCATATCATTCGCAGTACCGGTCGCTATCTGGTTATCTATCTGCTGATTGTGGTCGGCATGGCGTTTCTGTTCCTGCGTCTGCCAAGTTCCTTCCTGCCAGATGAGGATCAGGGGGTCTTCCTGACCATGGCGCAGCTTCCTGCCGGCGCTACCCAGGAACGTACCCAGAAGGTGCTCGACCAGGTAACTGATTACTATCTAACCAAAGAGAAAGACAACGTTAACTCGGTATTTACCGTTAACGGGTTTGGCTTCGCGGGTCGTGGTCAGAACACAGGTATCGCCTTCGTCAGTCTGAAACCATGGGATGAACGAGCAGGTGCGGAGAATAAAGTCCCGGCGATTACCGGACGGGCGATGGGCGCCCTGTCGGTGATTAAAGACGCGATGGTTATTCCGTTTAACCTGCCGGCGATTGTCGAACTCGGCACCGCCACCGGTTTTGACTTCCAGCTGATCGACCAGGCTAACCTCGGCCACGATAAGCTGACGCAGGCGCGTAACCAGTTGTTTGGCATGATTGCCCAGCACGGCGATACGCTGGTAGGTGTACGTCCAAATGGTCTGGAAGATACGCCGCAGTTCAAACTGGATATCGATCAGGAAAAAGCCCAGGCCCTGGGGGTCTCCATTTCCGATATCAACACCACCCTCGGCGCCGCCTGGGGCGGCAGCTACGTTAACGACTTTATCGACCGCGGTCGCGTGAAGAAGGTGTACGTAATGGGTGATGCGCCGTACCGTATGCTGCCAGGCGATATTGCCAACTGGTATGTACGTAACAGTAGTGGCGGCATGGTTTCGTTTAATGCCTTTGCATCGGCGAAATGGGAATATGGTTCACCGCGTCTGGAACGTTATAACGGTCTGCCATCGATGGAAATTCTTGGCCAGGCAGCACCGGGCAAGAGCTCCGGTGAAGCCATGAACCTGATGGAAAGTCTGGCGTCGAAACTGCCTGCGGGTATTGGTTACGACTGGACCGGTATGTCCTATCAGGAACGTCTGTCCGGCAACCAGGCCCCTGCTCTGTATGCCATCTCGCTGATAGTGGTATTCCTCTGTCTGGCGGCGCTGTATGAGAGCTGGTCGATTCCGTTCGCCGTTATGCTGGTGGTGCCACTGGGCGTTATCGGTGCGCTGTTGTTCACTACCCTGCGTGGTCTTAACAACGACGTTTACTTTGTGGTAGGCCTGCTGACAACCATTGGCTTGTCGGCGAAGAACGCGATACTTATCGTCGAATTCGCCAAAGACCTGATGGAGAAAGAGGGCAAAGGGTTGATTGAAGCCACCCTTGAAGCGGTACGTATGCGTTTACGTCCAATTCTGATGACCTCGCTGGCATTTATCCTTGGGGTACTGCCGCTGGCGATCAGTACCGGGGCGGGTTCCGGCTCGCAGAACGCCGTAGGTACCGGCGTAATGGGCGGGATGGTTACCGCTACGGTGCTGGCCATCTTCTTCGTTCCGGTGTTCTTTGTGGTGGTTCGCCGCCGCTTTAGTAAACATAAAGATGAGGTTGAACAGGGACATCCTGAACAACCACAGCATCACTAAGCCAGATCTATCGTAGTCAACAGAGGCCGCAATTGCGGCCTCTTTTTTTTGCCTGCCTTCCGCCGTCACCCCGGGTTGCAATTCTCATCGGCGCAGCGCATAATAATTGTTATGTTATAACATACAATACAGGAAGCGACGATGAAAGCTGATATCCACCCACTCTATCGCCCGGTGATTTTCCATGACACCAGCGCCGATCATTACTTTAAAGTCGGTTCGACGATTAAAACCGACCGTACCGTAGAGTTTGAGGGCGCGACTTACCCGTACGTCACCCTTGATGTCTCTTCTGCTTCGCACGCTTATTACACCGGCAAGCAGAAAGATTTCAGCAAAGAAGGCAGTGCGGCACGCTTTAATCAGCGTTATGGCAACTTCTTCAGTAAAAATGCGCAATAAGAGGCGATTATGCAGGTAATGAGTTCACTGGCTTCTGCCAAAAAGCGTCATAAAGATTGCAAAGTAGTCCGCCGCAAGGGCCGCATCTACGTAATCTGTAAAAGTAATCCGCGTTTTAAAGCGGTGCAGGGCCGGAAGAAAAAGCGTTAGCGGGTTGTGTTCCCAGGGGCGGCATCCATGCCGCCCTCTGATGACTTACTTCATACTGCCGGCAATACTCTCAACATTGTGTTTAAACGCCGCGACATAACTGGCCGCCGGGCCATCTTTCTCAGACAAAGCCTCCGGATAGAGCTCCCCCCCTGGCTGTGCGCCAGTCGCCGCCGCAATCTGTTTTACCAGCCGCGGATCGGTCTGATTCTCAATAAAATAGGTATGAATTTTCTCCGCTTTTAGCTGCCTGATTAAGCTGGCGACATTGCTGGCGCTGGCTTCCGACTCGGTAGAAAAACCAACCGGCGCGAGGAAGCGCACGCCATAACGCTGACCAAAATAACCAAAAGCATCATGACTGGTCAGCACCTGACGTTTCGCATTCGGGATCGCTTTAAAGGTTTGCTGCGCCCAGCTATCCAGCTGGTTAAGCTGGCTGATATAGGCGGCGCCGTGCTGGCGAAAGTAGTCAGCATCTTGCGGATCGGCGGCGATCAGCGCATTCATCACATTGGTGGCATACACCACACCGTTATGCATACTGTTCCATGCATGCGGATCGGTGATAATCACGCCATCCTCTTCCATTTTACGCGTATCAATGCCCTGCGATGCGACAATCACTTTACCCTGGTAACCGGAGGCTTTTACCAGGCGGTCCATCCAGCCTTCCATACCCAGACCACTGACAAACACCACCTCTGCCTGCGCCAGCGCCTGGCTATCCTGCGGCGTCGGTTCAAAGCTGTGAGGATCACCGTTCGGCCCCACCAGGCTCTTCACCTTGACATGCTCTCCCCCCACCTGCTGCACGATATCCGCCAGCACGGTAAAGCTGGCGACGGTTTCAACCGTTTTTGCCAGCGCTAATGGGCTGGTGAACAACGCGGCAACGGCCAGCGTCAGCGATAACTTCTTCATACTTTCTCCTTACCTGTCGATAAAATACGGCGGCGAGTTAATAGGCCACCGTGCGGCCCAACTAAAATCGAAATAAAAAATAATAGGGCGGCGCTGAGCACTACCGCCGGACCGGCAGGCAGCGCCAGCCAGAATGAGGCGAACAGGCCGCTGAAACTGGCGATTACCGCTAATAGCAGCGCGGCGGCCAGCATGCCGGGCAGGCGCAGACTCCAGAAGCGCGCGCTGGTTGCCGGTAGCATCATCAGTCCGACCGACATCAGCGTCCCCAGTACCTGAAAGCCGGCCACCAGATTGATTACCACCAGCACCAGGAACACACCGTTAACCAGCGGAGAACTCCAGCGGCTCTGCGCGCGCAGAAAAGTCGCATCAAAGGCGTCAATCACTAATGGCCGGTAGATCAGCGCCAGCAGCAGCAGTGTCAGCGCCGCAATCGCGCCGACCAGCACGATCGACAAATTATCGACCGCCAGCAGCGAGCCAAACAGAACGTGCAGCAGATCGACGCTGGAACCGCGCAGCGACACCAGCGTCACCCCCAGCGCCAGCGATCCAAGGTAGAAACCGGCAAAGCTGGCATCCTCGCGTAACGGGGTAAAGCGGCTAACCGCGCCGGATAGCAGCGCAACGGTTAAACCGGCAATAAAGCCGCCGATTCCCATCGCCACCAGCGACAAGCCGGAAATTAAATAGCCAATCGCGGCGCCAGGTAATACTGCATGTGATAAGGCATCCCCCACCAGGCTCATACGGCGCAACTGTAAGAACACGCCAAGCGGCGTGGCGCTGATCGATAACGCGACACAGGCCACCAGCGCGCGGCGCATAAAGCCGAACTCGATAAACGGCTGCATCAGGCTGACGATCACTGTGCGCCTCCGACCCGTCGTAATGGCGCAGCAGACAGCACACGCGTTTGCCATTCGGCTTCACCGGCATGTAAACGCACCACCTGGGGAAACCAGCTATCCACCATATTGAGGTCATGCAGCACCACAATCAGCGTGCATCCCTGACGATGGCGCGCCACCAGCAGATCCAACAGCAGTTCGATAGTCTGGCTGTCAATACCGGTAAATGGCTCATCAAGTAATAACAGCGAAGCCTGCTGCATCAACAAACGGGCAAACAGCACGCGCTGTAACTGTCCGCCTGACAGCATGCCAGGCTGTGCATCTGCAAAATCAGCCATTTTCACCCGCTGCAAATTCTGCATAATCTCCTGACGTAGCTGGCGACCAATACCAGCGAACCAGCCGCTGCGTTGCCAGCAGCCCATCGCCACCAGATCAAAAACGGTAATCGGGAACTGGCGTTCAATTTCAGACTGCTGGGGTAACCAGCCAATCGCCGTGGGCGGCAGCAATAACTGAAAACGACCGGCGACCGGCGGCAATAGTCCGGCGAGAGTTTTCAGCAGGGTGGACTTTCCCGAGCCATTGGCGCCGACCAGTGCGGTCATTGAACCAGCGGCAAAGTGTCCGTTTATCACCGGCGTTACCGCCTGACGTCGGTAGCCTGCCTGCAGATTATCGAGCGTAATCATTGCGCCGTTGCCCAACTTACAGCGGCGAATAACAGCGCGACAAGCAGCAGGCTCAGCAGCAGTCGTGCGGCCGCAGAAAGCGTAAACAGCGTGGATGGAGGCGTGAAAGAAGATGACATTACCGGGGTTCCGCTAGTGATATGTATGTTATAACATAACATTAAACACCACCAATGATGATCGTAAAAGAGGGAAAAATGTTTCGAGGTGTAACCCGGATGCCGCTTTAGCGCTGCCGCGTTTTAGATAAACAAAACTCATCAGCAAGCGGTACGCCACCGCGGCAAAACGCCGCTTACAAAAAATAAAATTGATTAAAATCAAAAAGATAGTTTTATGGCTTTTTTTGCCACTTGCTTTATTTCACGGTAAACACAATGATCAATATCAGTAGTGGTTAACTCAGTGATGGAAAAATGCGCATATTAATTCCCTGTGGTAATTTGCAGGAGCAGGTTGACCCGCTAATATTGAAGGAAATAATTGAGCAGAATATTCCCAAAATAGAACAGCAACTGGTGGGAGATTTAGCCTGGTATTCTCAAAATGCCCGTTTTGTTCCCGGTAGTCTGAAAATTATTTCAATAGCACCGGCCGGAAGTTTACGTTATAAGATGAGTTATCAGTTTGTATGGAACATATACAACGCCTGCCTGGATATTGATGCCGCAGAGACGTCGTGTGAAAGTGTACAGTTCCAGATAATTCCCGGTTTCCTTGCTCTGGAAGTGATCGACAATCAATACCCTTCAACCGCTAATGAATTGTAATTTTTGGTAATGAACTCAGGTATTATTAATTAATCTGCGTTATATTCAGGAAGTCCGTTTAATAAACTATTTTTTATAATCACTTCCAGGCCGCATACCTTTTAGCTCAGCCCGTGTACCGGCTTGTATCAATCGCTATGGAGGGGAAAGAGATGGACGAATACTCACCAAAAAGGCATGATATTGCCCAGTTGAAATTCTTGTGTGAAAATTTGTACGACGAGGGTATGGCAACCCTGGGTGATAGTCATCACGGTTGGGTCAATGACCCTACTTCTGCGGTAAATTTGCAGCTTAACGAATTGATTGAACATATCGCCTCTTTCACCATGAATTACAAAATCAAACATGTTGAAGATACGGATCTGATTGCGCAAATCGATGAATATCTTGATGACACATTTATGCTTTTTAGTAACTACGGTATTAATGTTCAGGATCTTCAACGCTGGCAGAAATCAGCAAAACGACTTTTTAGCATTTTCGCCGAAGAGTGTGCGCAGCGGCCTTTGCCTGCCAGCCACTCAGTTTAGCAACCCATTATTTTTACTATGGTTTAACGATGACAGACAAACTCCTTACAAAAACTGATTACTTGATGCGTTTACGACGCTGCCGTTCTATCGATACCCTTGAGCGTGTAATTGAAAAAAATAAATACGAATTATCCGATGACGAATTAGAAGTGTTTAATTCTGCGGCAGATCATCGTCTCGCGGAATTGACCATGAATAAACTCTACGACAAAGTTCCGGTTTCCGTCTGGAAATATGTCCGCTAGAAGCCACTGCAGATTTTGCGTGAAATGTTAATCAGAAAGGTGATACAAGGGGCTGAAATTGGTGGAGGCCCTGCCAGCGACATCCCGGCACACGCGTCACCTGCTACGGCTGCTTCCTTCCGGATCTGACCGAGTTCACAAGTTAGCATTGCGGGAGCACCAACAGGGCCTCCATTGACTGGCTCTAACCTTCAGAGCGCAGGCATTATCAATGAAGCCCTCTCCAATTGCAAGCAAACCCCTGGCGACCGTTGCTTTCTTGAACAATTAATGCTTTTTAGTTAATAGTACAGCCTTTACGGACCGCGGTATTTTCCTGAATATCAGGCTCTCTGCGCCAGGCCAGCGGGAAAATGTGGCGAATATCGCCGCACTCCCGCGCTACCCACTTCTGACTATCATTAAATTTACTTTAGTATCCCGTGGCTATCGAGTAAGGTTTTATTATTATTTTCCCGGATAACTGGCATGTTCGATAACGACAGTTTTCAACAACGCGTCTGGCAAATTGTCGCGGCAATCCCCCGTGGTTACGTCACTACCTATGGCGAAATCGCCCGACTGGCAGGCTCGCCGCGTGCCGCTCGCCAGGTTGGCGGCATATTGCGTCGCTTACCCGCAGGCAGCAAACTGCCCTGGCATCGGGTGATTAATCGCAAAGGTGAAATCTCGTTAACCGGCGACGATCTGAATCGCCAGCGTAACGCGCTGGAAGAGGAAGGCATTGAAGTCAGCAACAACGGTATCATATCCCTGACGCGCTATCGCTGGCAGCCCTGACGAGGCACAGCGTACCTCGTCAGCAGCGGCTATCAGAAGCTGGTAGGCGCCGGCACAGCAGAAGATGGCGTAACCTGAGTTGGCGAGGTTGACGGCACCGTACTTACCGCCCCGCTTTGCGTTTGCATGGCCATTGACGGCACCGGGACCAAAATAAGCTCAGCTTTGGTGCCGCCACCGTTGATTACCGGTTTTACCGCATCGGTGATAAATGCCATTTTGCCATTAATGGTAATCGCGGCACTCAGCAAAATACGTGCATTAGGCTGAATATCGGCCGGGTTAAATGGCAGCACGAACTGGAATGGCGCCTGTTTTCCTTCAGTGCGGACGACGCGCTGCGACAACACCTTCGACGGTGCGTCGGACAGGGAAGCATCCGATAGTGTTACGGTTAAAACCGCATCCGGCGGTAAGGCGATACGCTGGCGGATATAGACAGTACCACTGACGTTAGGCTGCGCGATGGCCGCCTGTTGCCCTGCTGTTGGCGATCCCAGCGTCGGGGTGGGGATATCTTTACTTTTATCTGCACAACCTGCCAGAGCGACGGCCAGGGCGGCGCCGCTCATCATATGCCAAAGTTTCATTGATTTTTCTCCTTATTATCCCCGTTATGCTTCGGCGCAGGCAGACGGCCCTGCCGCCTGCCTGCTACCCGAATGATTCAGGGGTTACCAATGTGTTCCGCCAGTTACCGGCCGGAACCGCGCTGCAAAACAGCGTCACAAACCTAAGCCTGGCACAAGTTACTGATTTTTTCCTGTTAACAACTTTTCATCATCCCCCAGTGAAAAAAGAAGAGGATTCCGCTCTATCACAGTTGACGATAACTGGTCGGATCTGCAAACTGATCGCTGAACCATTTTCGAGGATGTCGCTATGAGTCAGGCACTGCAAAACCTGCTAAATCTGCTTAATTTAGAAAAATTAGAACAGGGCCTGTTTCGCGGCCAGAGTGAAGACTTAGGGCTACGTCAGGTGTTTGGCGGCCAGGTTGTCGGCCAGGCGCTGTATGCGGCGAAACAGACCGTTCCCGCCGGGCGTATGATTCACTCGTTTCACAGTTACTTCCTGCGCCCTGGCGACAGTCAGAAAGCGATTATCTACGATGTTGAAACCCTGCGTGACGGCAATAGCTTCAGTGCGCGCCGTGTCAGCGCCATTCAAAATGGTCAGCCGATTTTCTATATGACCGCCTCTTTCCAGGCTGCCGAAAGCGGGTATGAGCATCAGAAAAGCATGCCGTCAGTACCCGGCCCGGAAACCCTGCCGTCGGAAACCGATATTGCTCACCAGCTGGTGGAATTTATTCCGCAGAACGCCCGTGAGAAGTTTCTGGCGGAAAAGCCGCTGGAAATGCGGCCGGTAAAATTCCATAACCCACTCAAGGGGCATGTTGATGAACCAGCGCGCCAGGTCTGGTTCCGCGCCAATGGTCAGATGCCGGAAGATCGCGGCATCCATCAATATTTGCTCGGCTATGCGTCTGATTTCAACTTTTTACCGGTGGCGCTGCAGCCTCATGGCAAAGGTTTTCTGGAGCCGGGAATGCAGGTAGCGACCATTGATCACTCCATGTGGTTCCACCGTCCTTTCGATCTGAACCAGTGGCTGCTGTACAGCGTGGAAAGTACGTCCGCATCCGGGGCGCGCGGTTTTGTACGCGGCGAATTCTACACCGAGGAGGGTACGCTGGTGGCTTCGACCGTGCAGGAAGGGGTAATACGCCTGCGCAGTTAATCACGCCAGATATCCGGGGCGCTGGTGTGAAATAGCGTGGCCAGAGCAACAAAAAGGGCGATATCGTTGATATCGCCCTTTTGCATTTATAATTTTTTTAGCACACTGCTCTCTTCGAGCTATTTCACAGATTACTGGTTGTAAGCGTTTTCGCCGTGGCTGTTAACATCCAGACCTTCACGTTCCTGATCTTCCGGAACACGCAGACCTACAATCATGTCAGCCAGTTTGAAGCCGATAAAGGCAACCACACCAGTCCAGACGATAGTCACGCCCACACTGAACAACTGTACCGCAACCTGGTGACCCATGGTTACGCCTTGTGCGTAGCCCACGCCGCCCAGTGAAGAGGAAGCAAACACACCGGTCAGAATACAACCGACGATGCCGCAGACGCCGTGCACACCGAACACATCACACGGGTCATCAACACGCAGCCATTTCTTCAGGATGGTGACACCCCACAGACCAGCGATACCACCGGCGATACCGATAATCAGAGCACCACCGACGCCGACGTAACCACATGCCGGGGTAATCGCAACCAGACCGGCAATCACACCAGAGCTTGCGCCCAGCAGTGACGGTTTGCCACGGAACATCCACTCACCAAAGGTCCAGGCCAGCACCGCACCCGCGGTAGCCATTACGGTGTTAAGGAATGCCAGCGCCGCGATTTCGTTCGCCGCACTTGCCGAACCGGCGTTAAAACCGAACCAGCCGACATACAGGATTGCAGTACCGGTAAATACCATTGGCAGGTTGTGTGGTTTAAAGGCTTCTTTGCCGAAACCAGCACGTTTGCCCAACAGGTAAGCACCCACCAGACCCGCCACAGCGGCGTTAATATGTACCACCGTACCGCCAGCGAAGTCCATCGCGCCGTCAGCAGCCAGGTAGCCGCCGGCCCACACCATATGTGCGATAGGCAGATACGCCAGCGTCAGCCACACCGCAACGAAAATCAGTACCGCGGAGAAGCGGATACGTTCGGCGATAGAACCCACAATCAGGCCCACGGTGATACAGGCAAATGAAGCCTGGAACGCCACGTGGATATACTGATAGAAGGTGCCGGTTAAGGCCGTCAGTTCGATATTTTTCAGCATCGCCCAGTTGAAGCCGCCGAAGAAGGCGTTACCTTCACTGAAAGCAAGGGAGTAGCCATACAACATCCAGAGTACGCAAACCAGAGAGAAGGTCACCGCAACCTGAGTCAGCATGGAAAGCACGTTTTTACCGCGAAGCAGGCCGCCGTAAAACAGCGCAATCCCGGGTATGGACATAAAAAGCACCAATGCGGTGCAAATCATCATAAATGCGTTATCAGCTTTATCTGCAACGGCAGGTGCAGCCATCGCGAGCGATGGTAACAATGCCAGGCCTGCCAGACCCAACTTAGTCAGTACTTTATTCATTTTATTCCATCCCTTCACAATTCAGAGCCCGAAATTACAGCGCGGCTTCGTCAGTTTCGCCGGTACGTATACGGATAACACGCTGCAGTTCTGCAACGAAGATCTTACCGTCGCCAATTTTGCCTGTATAGGCAGCTTTGCTTATCACATCAATGACTTCATCGAGCTGATCGTCTGCAATAGCAATATCAATTTTTACTTTTGGCAGGAAATTCACGCTGTACTCTGCACCGCGATAAAGTTCTGCATGACCTTTCTGGCGACCGAAACCCTTCACCTCGGTGACGGTCAGGCCCTGAATGCCGATTGAAGACAATGCTTCACGCACATCTTCCAGTTTGAACGGTTTGATTACCACGGTAACCAGCTTCATAGGATCCCCTCCGAGTAGATAATTTGTTTGCCACACCCGACACGAGTTGATTAAAGCAAAGCCTGTGCCACAAATTAAAAACGCGAAAATTTCAGGGGATTAGCCAGACGGCGACTGATGCGCAGCTGTGATGCGGCGAGTGGTCCCTTGCGGGGCGCGGTTTCGCCGACAGAAAAAACGCACCATAAAGGTGCGTTACGCGTTAACAGAGTGCATCAATATAGACGTTTCTGAAAAAATTGAGCAAAAAAGGTGCAAACCGGCTTTAGGCTTCCGCTGCGATGCCCGACGTAAGTTCATCGCCAACCAGCTGCAACTGATACATCTGCCAGTAACGCCCCTGCTTAGCCAGTAATTCGCGATGGGTGCCCTGTTCGACGGCCTGACCACGATGCAGCACCATGATTTTATCCGCTTCGGTAATCGTCGACAGACGGTGTGCAATTACCACCAGGGTGGTTTGCTGACGAATCGCGCGCAGCGCGCGCTGGATAGCCTGTTCAGTACCGGAATCGATATTGGCAGTTGCCTCATCGAGGATCAGGATTTGTGGCGACGCCACCAGCACCCGCGCCATCGCCAGCAACTGCTTCTGTCCTACCGACAAATTATTGCCCTGCTCACCGAGACGCGTATGAATGCCATCCGCCAGTCCGGCAGCCAGTTCGGCCAGCTGTACCGTCTCCAGCGCCTGCCAGACCTGCTGCTCGCTGATATCCCGCCCAAGCGTGACATTGGCGAAGAAGCTGTCGGCCAGCACCACCGGGTCCTGCTGCACCATCGCCACGCCCTGACGCAGGCTCTGATGACTGAGGCTGCTTAGCGGACGACCATCCAGATAGATCTCCCCGTGCGCTAACGGGTAGTAACCCATCAGTAAATTGGCGAGAGTACTTTTACCACTGCCGGTATGGCCGACCAGCGCGACAAAATGGCGTGAGGGCACCTGCAGATTGATATCACTCAGCACATTACGGTCGCCACGATAGGCAAAGCTAAGATTATTCACCGCAATGCTGCCGCTGGTTAACGGCCGCTGGTCATCGCCATATTGCTGACGCGGCGCATCCATCAGTTCAAAAATGCGCTCGCCAGCCACCACCGCCTGCTGCAGCATCGACTGCTGGGTCGTGAGTTCGATCAGCGGCTCGTTAAGCCGTCCGAGATAGTTAATAAAGGCATACAGCACCCCGACTTCAATACTCCCGACCTGAGAAAAGCCAAACAACAACATCAGGCCGCACAGAATCATCGCCGAGAACAGACTCAGCAACGGCCGCAGCAGAAAACCATCCAGCCGCAGCGTCTGCATGCGGGCCAGATAGTGCGAGCGGCTGGCTTCGCCCATGCGTTCGCCAAAGCGCGCCTGTTGGCGAAACTGCTGGATCACGCTCATGCCGTTAATCACTTCGTTAAAACCGTTATTGATATCCGCCAGATAGCTGCGTACGCGGCGCACAATCGGCGTGCTGTAGCGCTGATAGATCAGCATTACGGTGATCACCGCCGGGAAGATGGTGATCGCCACCAGCGCCATGCGCCAGTTCAGACTAAACATCGCCACCAGCATCGCGCCAATCAGCGCCGCGCTGCGCAGTACCGTCGCCACCACGGTCACGTAAAGATCGCGCACCACTTCGGTATCGTTAGTGACGCGCGAGATAATCTGCCCCACCGGCTGAGTATCAAAGGCGCTCAGCGGCTGACGTAATGCCGCATCCATCACGTCACTGCGCAAACGCTGGACCACGCCCACCGCCGCCTGGTTAAACAGCAGCGACTGAGAGTAGTGCAGCGTCGCCGCCAGTATCTGCAACAGAATATAGCCGGCCACCAGCCCGCTCACTAGCGCCAGCGGCATCTGATGTTTAGCCACCATATTATCAATAAAGTAGCTGACCAGAATCGGCCCCAGCACTTCTGCCGCCGCGGCAATCCACAGCAGCAGCACCGCGATGCCCAGCGATTTGCGCCACGGCTTACCATAGGCGAGCAGGCGTTTAACCGTGGGCCACAGCTGCGACAGACTAGTCATGGGGAACTCCCTTTTCGTTCTCATCTTCTTCCAGCGCCGCTTCCAGCTGCTGATAGCGATACATATCGCTATACCAACCCGATTGTCCGGCTAATTGCTCATGACTACCGCGTTGCGCCACGACACCGTGCTGCATCACCAGGATTTCATTTGCTTCGGTCAGTGCCGACAAGCGATGGGCGCTGATAATCACCGTGCGTCCTTCACCCCAGCTGCGTAAATTATGCAGAATCTGATGTTCGGTGCGGCCATCCACTGCCGATAGCGCATCGTCCAGCAGCAGGATCTCGGCGTTCAGCAACAGCGCGCGGGCAATGGAAATACGCTGCTTCTGGCCGCCGGAAAGCATCACGCCACGCTCGCCTACCTCGGTGTCATAGCCCTGCGGCAGACGCAGAATATCCTCATGAACGCTGGCCAGACGCGCCACCTGCTCAATGTCACTCTGGCTGGCATTGGGACGACCGAGCGCAATATTATTCGCCACGGTATCGGAAAACAGGAAAGGCGTTTGATTCACTACCGCCAGGCGGCTGCGCCAGTTGTCGATGCGTAACTGCGTCAGCGGGATACCGTGGTAACGGATATCCCCCTGCGCGCAGTCAAAATGGCGCTGAATCAGACTTAGCAAGCTGCTTTTACCGGAGCCGGTCGGGCCACACAGCCCTAACATTTGCCCCGGTTTAAGGTTGAGATTGATATTACGCAGCGACGGCTGCCGGCTGCCGGGATAACTGAACTCCCGAATAGCCACCTGCAGCAGGCCGCGCCCTTCCGGCAGCGTTTTTTCGCCATCGGCCACCGTCGGCACTTCGGTCAGCAGCGTCTGAATACGGCTCCATGCCGCGCTACCGCGCTCAACGATATTAAACATCCATGCCAGCGCCAGCATCGGCCAAATCATCAGGCCAAGGTACATGACAAAACTGGTCAGCTGACCGAGCGTCATCTGGCCATGCCATACCAGCCAGCTGCCGCCGCCAATCGCCAGCAGATTCGACATGCCAATGGCAATATAGATGGTGGGATCGAAGCGCGCGTCAACACGCGCCACGCGCATATTCTTCTCCCCGGTATCACGGGCAATGGCGGAGAATTGGGCGGACTGATGATCTTCCAGGCCAAAGGCTTTGATCATGCGAATACTGGTCAGGCTCTCCTGGGTTTGATCGTTCAGCGAGGAGAACGCCGCCTGCGCCAGTTTGAAGCGGTTATGCAGTTGATCGCCGTAGCGTTTAATCACCAGCGCCATTACCGGCATCGGCAATAACGCCAGCAGGGTTAGCTGCCAGCTAATCTGGGTGCTCATCACGATCAATACCGCCAGCCCCATCACCAGGGAGTCCACCAGCGTCAGAACCCCTTCACCGGCGGCGAACACCACCCGATCGACATCATTGGTGGCACGGGCGATCAGATCGCCGGTGCGATGACGCAGGTAAAATTCGGGGTGCTGACGGCTAAGCTGCCGGTAAAAATCCTCGCGCAGTTCCACCGCCAGTTGATAGGAAGCGCCGAACAGCAGCACGCGCCAGACATAGCGTAGCAAATAGACCACCACCGCGGTCGCCAGCATGATGCCTATCCACATCAGGATCTGCCCGGCACTCATCTGCCGTTGCGTGACGCCATCAACGATTTCACCGACTACCTTCGGCGGCAACAGTTGCAAAATCGCTATCACTATCAATAAAGAAACCGCGCCCAGATAACGACGCCATTCCCGGGCAAAATACCAACTTAATTGGCTAAACAATCGCACGCAATATGTCCTGAATAAGCTCGAATGAGGTTAAAATTTCTCATTAAATTAAGGATTCACCGGCAAAGCCGTGGTGTATTTTATCTCTTCCATGGCAAAACTCGAAGTGACATCGATTAATCCCGGAACGCCGTTCACTAAACGTTTGTAAAACGCGTCATAGCATTTCATATCCGCCACCTGAATACGCAACAGGTAGTCGTATTCACCGGCCATGCGATAAAACCCCATCACCTCTGGCAGGCTTTGCACCACCGCAACAAACTGTTGATACCAGGCGCTACTGTGCTGCTGAGTCTTGATTAGCATAAAAGCGGTCAGTGACAAACCAATTTTCTCGCCATCCAGCAGCGCAACTTTGCCACGGATTATGCCGTCATCTTCCAGTTTTTTCAGTCGTTTCCAGCACGGCGTAGTGGTGAGATTAACCGCATCGGCCAGCACCTGCAGGGAAAGAGTGCAATCCTGTTGCAGCATCTCCAGCAGTTTTCGATCAGTTTTATCTAGCATGTGCTGACTCCGGAGAAAATATTTCTCTAATTTCGCCATTATACAGGAAAGAAGGCAAACTTTTTTTCCCGTGAATGCCTTAGTCTTAATCGACTATTCTCAGGAGCCGATCATGACCAGCCAGTGGGTAAAACACGCAATTAACGAAATTAATGCCGACTTTCAGCGTTCAGCCGATACACATCTGATCCGTCTGGCGTTACCTGACTATCCCGGTATCTGGCTCTACCTGAAAGATGAAAGCACCCATCCTACCGGCAGCCTGAAACACCGACTGGCGCGCTCGCTGTTTTTATATGGCCTCAGTAACGGCTGGATCAAACAGGACCGGCCGATCATTGAAGCCTCGTCGGGCAGTACCGCCGTGTCAGAGGCCTATTTTGCCCGCCTGGTCGGTTTGCCGTTTATTGCGGTAATGCCCGCCAGTACCGCCAGACGTAAGGTTGAACAGATTACTTTTTATGGCGGTCAATGCCACTTTGTCAGTGACCCCTGCCAGCTGTATGCCGAATCCGAGCGACTGGCGCGCGATCTTGATGGCCACTTTATGGATCAGTTTACCTATGCCGAACGTGCGACCGACTGGCGCGGCAATAACAATATTGCCGACAGCATTTTCCGCCAGATGGCCAGCGAACCCTTCCCGATCCCGGACACCATTGTGATGAGCGCCGGTACTGGCGGTACCTCGGCCACCATTGGCCGCTATCTGCGCTATCAGGGACATGATACCCGGCTGCTGGTGGTGGATCCGGAAAACTCGGTGTTTTACGACTACTGGCAGCAACGGGATCCACAGTTAACCAGTGCGGTCGGCAGCCGGATCGAAGGTATTGGTCGCCCGCGTGTCGAACCGTCATTTATTCCGGATGTGATTGACGCGATGCTGAAAGTGCCGGATGGCGCCAGCATCGCCAGTATGCTGTGGCTGGAAAAAATGCTGGGACGTAAAGTCGGCGCCTCAACCGGCACCAATATCTGGGGTGCGCTGCAGGTCGCTAAAGAGATGCGTCAGCAGGGACGGCAGGGGGCGATTGTTACCCTGTTGTGCGACAGCGGCGAACGCTATCTCGACAGCTATTATCATCCTGAGTGGGTGCGCGAACATATCGGTGATATCAGCAGTTGGCAGCAGAGCATCGGCAGCCATTAATCGCTGCCGGTTCACTGACAGCGGCGGAATAGGTTCCGCCGCTGGCGAGCGGGCATAAAAAAACCGGACATTCCTGTCCGGTCAGCTGAAAAGACCTCAGAATTCGGGGGAATAATTAAGGTGTGGTGTCGTCAGCCAGTGGTTAAGATAATGCGACACGCCCTGTGTCGCGCAATGTCCGATAACCGGCAGATGCGGCAGTTCATGTTTCAGCTGATGCATTGCGTTACCCATAATAAAACCACGCCCTACCCCGGCCAGCATTTCACGATCGTTCATCGCATCGCCAAAAGCCATGCAATCAGCCATCGTCAGCCCCAGATGGCTGCTGAGAAAATTCAGCGCAGTGCCTTTATTGCAATTCAGCGGCAGCACCTCCAGACACTCCCAGGCTGAGAAGCAGAGGTGCGCCTGCTCGCCGAGGGCTGCGCGCAGCTGGATTTCCAGCCGGCGCAACTCGCTATGGTCGGCAATAAAGCAGATTTTAGTGATCTGATCCGCCGGAATACGCCGTACATCGGTCAGGTGATAACTGAAACCGCTGACCAGATGCGCCAGCAAAATCTCCGGCAACTCGCTGGCGGTAAACCAGCCGTCGTCATTAAACACATGCATAGTGGCCGTGGTATCCCACTGCGTATCGGTCACCTGCCGGGCAATGGCCGGCGCCAGATCGCAACCATACAGTTGCTCGCCATTTACCGTATTGATACGCGTGCCATTGCCGGTGATCAGCCAGGCATCCAGCGCCAGGTCGGCCACCAGAATTTTCATTTCCAGCAAATGTCTGCCGGTGGCGAATGCGAGGATAACTTGTTTTTCCTGTAACGCGCGTAGTGCCGCGACCGTTTCAGCCCCTAACTGGTGATTGGGCAGTAATAGGGTGCCATCCATATCAAAAGCAGCTAAACGCGACATCTTATCTCCCGGCGGTGGCTTATTTATCAGACGCCAGTATCGCCTGGCAATTACGGAACTAATAGTGAATACTTTGTGAAAACACTGCCGGGTTTCGCCATGCGCCAGCTCAATCACCTGAATCAGTTCGCCCGCCTGTGGCAGCACAGCAGCGGTGCGCCGCAACAGACCAGCGTCGCTGAAATGGCCGGGCGCTGCTTTTGCAGCGAGCGCCACGTCCGTACTCTGCTGCGCCAGTGGCAACAGGCGCAGTGGCTTGACTGGCAGGCCCGGTCCGGGCGCGGTAAACGTGGCACCCTGCGTTTTTTACAAACGCCGGAGCATCTGCGCACCGGCTTGCTGCAGCAGCAGTTGGATCGCGGGCAGACTCAGCATGCCCTGCAACTGGTACAGCTGGCACCGGAACAACTGGGACAGCTATTGCAGCCGTTTATGGGCGGCCAGTGGCTGAATGACGCGCCGACGTTGCGCATTCCTTACTATCGCACGCTGGATGAGCTCCACCCCCTGACGCTGAGCGGGCGTGCGGAGCAGCATCTTTGCCGCCATATTTATGCCGGTCTGACCCGCTTTGATAAAGACCAGGTGGTGGCTGACCTGGCGCATCACTGGGTATGCAGCGACAATCAGCGCGAATGGTTTTTCTTTTTGCGTCCGCAACTCCACTGGCACAATGGCGAGCTGATTAGCGCCGCCCAGCTGCAGCAGCGACTGCAACTGATCCTCGACAGCGACGCCGGAAGTAAACTGCTGGCCAGCGTGAAATGCGTCTCACTGGCGCATGCGCTCTGTCTGCGCTTTGAACTGCATAGCGCGGATCACTGGCTACCCCACCGTCTGGCCAGTGTACTGTGTCTGCTGCCTCATCCGCTAGATGAAAAACTGGGAGCCGGGCCTTACCGGCTCAGCCACTTCACCCCGGCGCTGGTGCGAATTGAGAGCCATGGCTGGTACCATTTGCGGCTACCGCTAATGCAGGCTATTGAGTACTGGATCACGCCACAACTGTTTGACAGCCAGACGGGAACCAGCTGTCGTCACCCGGTACAGATTGCGATTGGCGCGCGCGAGGATCTGGCGCTGCTGCGCCCGGTAAGTAACAGTATCAGCCTCGGCTTTTGTTATCTGGCGATTAATCAGGGACGCGCGCTAAATCCGGCTCAGGCGGCAAAACTGATGCGCCTGATACATCAGGCAGAAATCATCGGGCAATTACCGATCGAAGAGGGCCTGATCACCCCGAGCCGCGAAATGCTGCCAGGCTGGCCGCTGCCTGACTGGCCCGCAGAAGATGATATCGCGCTGCCAGCGCAACTCAGCCTGCACTATCATCTGCCAGTGGAGCTGGATGCGATGGCGCATAAATTACAGGAGCTGCTGGCCAGCCATCATTGCCAGCTGCAACTGCATTTTCACCCTGCCAAAAGCTGGGCAGGCTATGCCGATCTGGCCGACGCCGATATACTAATGGGCGACCGGCTGATTGGTGATGCACCGGAATTTACCCTTGAGAGCTGGCTGCGCCTCGACCCGCTATGGCCAGCGATTCTGCCTGAGGCGCGTTATCAGCAACTGATGGCCGGTCTGCGGCAGATTCAGGCTGAAGAGCAGCAGTCAGTGCGCTTTACCGGACTGCAACAGACTTTCCGCCAGCTGATGAACGATGCGGTAATCACGCCGCTGTTTAACTATCGCTATCAGGTAAGCGCGCCACCGGGAGTGAAAGGTATTCATCTGAATGCCTGGGGCTGGTTTGATTTTACCCGCGCCTGGGTGCCGCCACCGGTGGTGATTGAGTGAGGCGGCGCCAGGCAGTACCCTATGGCCGCGGCTGCCTGAAGCGTCGGCTGGTATAACTCCCGCCGCCACATAAGGCAAGCGTGGGGCAAATAACAGACAAAACATTAACAAAGGCAAATATGAAACGTGCAGTAGTGGTTTTTAGCGGTGGACAGGATTCAACAACCTGCCTGATACAGGCACTTCAGCAATATGACGAGGTGCATTGCGTCACTTTCGATTACGGCCAGCGCCATCGCGAAGAGATCGCCGTTGCACAGGCGCTGTCACAGCAGCTGGGGGCGCGTGCGCACAAAGTGCTGGATGTCACCCTGCTGAATGAGCTGGCAGTCAGCAGCCTGACGCGCGATAACATTCCGGTGCCGGTTTATGACGCCAGCGCCAGCGGGTTACCCAGCACCTTTGTACCGGGACGCAATATTCTGTTTCTGACGCTGGCGTCAATTTATGCTTATCAGGTAGAAGCAGAGGCGGTGATCACCGGCGTCTGCGAAACCGATTTTTCCGGCTACCCCGACTGTCGCGATGAGTTTGTGCAAGCACTGAACCATGCCGTCGAACTGGGCATGGCGCGCAAGGTACGTTTTGAAACGCCCCTGATGTGGCTGAATAAAGCGGAAACCTGGGCGCTGGCCGATTACTGGCAGCAGTTGCCGCTGGTGCGCCAGCAGACCCTGACCTGCTATAACGGTATTCAGGGCGATGGCTGTGGCGCCTGCGCCGCCTGCCATCTGCGGGCGAAAGGTTTAAGCGACTACCAGCAGCACGCCGAAGCAGTGATGGCCAGTATGCTGGCAAAAACCGCGCTGGCATAATCCGCTGCCGGGCCGTGCCCGCCGGCACGGCTTAGCTATTTATTCGGTGAGCATCGATTCCAGCCGCGCTTTCAGCTCCCCCTCCAACGGCAGAGCTTTGCTGGTACGCAGGTCAATACAGACAAATGTGAGCGTGGCATCCGCCACCTGCGTGCCGTCCGCCAGCGACACATTCTGGCTCAGTGTCCCACTTTTACCACTCAGTTGCAGCAGCTGGCTGTCGATAGTCAGCACCTCTCCCAGCACGGCCGGACGGCGGTAGTTAATATTGATATTCACCACCACAAACGCCATCTGCTGCTGCGTCATCCAGTGGAATGCCTCTTTTCTTTCCAGCCACTCCCAGCGCGCCTCTTCGAGAAACTCGAGGTAGCGTGCATTATTCACATGTTGATAAACATCCAGATGGTAGCCGCGAACCTTAATCGTTGTCTGCATAGCCTCGTTGCCCCGGTTATCTCGTGCCGCCAAAAGAAAAGGCCATACCAACTGGTATGACCTCTACAGGTTAGCAGCCTGCCCGGGTGCTTTCGCGGGGAAAATGCATGCTTGCGAGAGCGATCACAATTTCAGCCGCCCGGCATTGCGCTCCACCAGCGCACTACCGATGCCCGGAACTTCCTTCAGCTGATCCACCGCGCTAAACGGACCATACTGTTCGCGATAACTGACTATCGATTCGGCTTTCTTTATCCCCACGCCGTTCATTGCCGCCGCCAGCTGCTCCGCGCTGGCGCTGTTAATACTCACCACCGTCTGCTCACTCAGCGCCACACTGCTGTTCTCAGCCAGCGTTTCCGGTTTGGTCTGCACGCTGCTGTGAGGCCCGGCGGCAAAGGCGGCTGACAGGGTGCTGAGCCCGAGCATTAGCGTAAGAGCGATGGCATTAAGCCAGTGTTTAATCATGCTGTTGTTCCTCCATGTTGTGACAGCACGGCTAACTTACGCGCATTGCGGTGAGGGAAACAAATGGCAAACTTCAGAAATGGAAAAGGCCGCGAAAGCGGCCTTTAGAGTTGCAGCGTGTTGCATTTGCGCTACGAGGCAGGTTACTGCTGCGCCGCGCTACCATACTTGATTTTGGCTTCTTTACGCAGGTTGCTCATCAGTGCTTCAAACGCAATTTGCGCATTATTCTGGGTAACCCCCTGAATCATCGCCTGCCGTTGCTGTTCAGGTATGGTGCCGGCATGAACCTGATCCAGTGATAACAGCAGCACATTGCCCTGCATATCCTCACTGACGCCGTAAGAGGCTTTATCTTTCGCCGGTTGCGGCAGGCTAAACGCCGCCTGAGTCACCGCATCCTGACCATTACGCGTCAGGGTTTTCGCCGCACCAAAGCTCAGACCGGCGGCTTTAAACGCCTCATCCTTGCCAGCCTTCAGCTCGGCAATAATGCTATCCGCGTTGGCTTTCGCCTGTTTTTCCGCTTTATTGTGCTTAATGCTGTCGACAATCTGCGCCTGAACCTCAGCAAAAGGTTTGACCGCTTCCGCTTTATGTTCACTGATACGCACAATAAAGGCCCGGTCGCCATCAACGGTAATGATATCGGAATTGCTGCCCGGCGCGCCGTTTTCACCGACTAAGCCGCCGTTGAAAATCGCCTGCTCTACCGGTTTGAAATTCAGTTCGGCTGGCAGGTTATCACGGCTAAACCAGCCGGTTTCCACCGCTTTAACGCCCGCGGCCTGTTCGGCACTGGCCAGCGACTCGTTATCATTACTCGCCGCATCACTCACTTTCTGCTGCAGTTTGTAATAGGCGTCGATACCTTTTTCCTGCTTCACTTTATCAGCAATCGCATCACGCACTTCAGCCAGCGGTTTAATCTGCTCTGGCTGAATATCGTCGAGGCGCACAACCAGGAAACCGACGGAGGATTTGATCACCCCGGAAAGCTGGCCTTTGCTGGTCAGATTGGCGTCTGTCAGCTCGTCAGGTGTGGTCGACGGCTCCAGCCAGCCCATATCACCGCCCTTACGCGCAGAGATAGGATCGGCAGATTTCTCTTTTGCCAGCGTGGCAAAGTCAGCGCCTTTTTTCAGTTCATCGACCAGCGTCTGGGCTTCCGCTTCGGTTTTGGTCTGAATGATGCTGTAGCGATTGCGCTGCGGCTGGCCGTAATCCGCTTTATGTTCGTCATACCAGCTCTGGATCTCGCTGTCGCTGGCGGACTCCTGCATGCTGGCCGCATCCAGCTTGATATAGCTCACGCGGAACTGTTCCGGCGCCATAAAGCTGTTTTTATGCTGCTCGTAGTAGTTTTTGCTCTCTTCGTCGCTGACCTGCTGCTTCGCCGCCAGCTGACCGACGTCGATAGTGGCAGTACGCACCACACGTTGCTGCGATACCAATGCCGCCAGCGAGTCCGACTCATTGCTCAGCATAAAGTCGGTGTCAGTCAATGCCTTGATCAGCTGCTGGGTGGTCAGCTGCTTACGCAGCGCCTCAGCGTACTGATCGGCGGAGAAACCCATATTGCTAATCAGGTTCAGGTATTTCGCATTGTCGAATTTACCGTCGGTCTGGAACGCGGGCTGGGTGAAAATTGCCTGTTTGATTTGCTCATCGCTGATAGCCAGTTTCAGATCTTTGGCATACTGGTCGAGTAACATCTCGTCAATCAGCTGTGACAGCGCCTGCTGGCGTATCTGCTGCATATATCCTTCGTTACTGGCCAGCTGTGAAAACTGATCGCCCAGCATCTGCTGCTGGCGGCTGCGCTCATTGGAGAACGCACGCTCCAGTTGTGTCCGGCTGATTTCATGTCCGTTAACCTTGGCGGCATAATCACCGTTGCCACCCACTAAAAAGTTGCCGACGCCGGTCAGCACGAATGACACGATAATCAAAGCCAAAATAATTTTGAGCGCGACATGGTTCGACGCCGCGCGTAAATTGTCCATCATGGTATGCCAACACTCCGCTGTATGTAGTGTGAATGTAAACCTTACGCTTGCGTCCGCATCCTCGCGGGCGATCTACGTCGCTGCCTTTCAGGCCTGCAGCTATCGGCCTGCTTTTGACACGCGCATACCGCGTTTGTCACGTATCACGATAAAAAAAGGCACATCATTTGCCTGATGTGCCTGGTATGTTACATGAGAACGCTTTGTCAGTCCTCAATCCACCGAAGAAATTGCTTCAATGGAGGCTTAACCACTCTTAGTTGACAGCGTCTTTCAGCGCTTTACCGGCGCGAAAACCAGGTACTTTACCCGCTGGAATAGTAATTTCTTTACCGGTCTGTGGGTTACGGCCAGTACGCTCTGAACGTTCACGTACCGAGAAAGTACCAAAACCAACCAGCGCGACTTCATCGCCTGCTTTCAGAGAATCGGAAACGGAAACCATAAAAGCATCTAATACACGTCCAGCCGCTGCTTTAGAAATGTCAGCATTTGCAGCAATTTTGTCGATCAACTGTGACTTATTCACTCTATTCATCCCCTCTTTATTATTCACATCGTACCCGAGCATCCAGGCCCTGTACGCACGCGCAGCAAGTTATATCAAGCCTGATGGGTCGAAACAACGTTTAATAGTGAACGTTGTTACCTCGACCAGCCATCTAAATTAGCGACACAAAAAAAAGCTGGCAAGTCCCATTTGACCTGCCAGCCACACTTTTTGACTGTTTTTGCCAAAAAACGCTATTTAGCGGTCACAACCTGCATGCCATAAGGGGCATTTTGCAATGCCAGCGCCAGAACTTCCTCGATGCGCTTCACAGGATGGATTTCCAGATCGGCAATTACGTTGTCAGGAATCTCTTCCAGGTCACGTTTATTTTCGTCAGGAATTAACACCGTCTTGATACCGCCACGGTGTGCCGCCAGCAATTTCTCTTTCAAACCACCGATTGGCAGAACCTGGCCGCGCAAGGTGATCTCGCCGGTCATCGCCACATCAGCACGCACCGGGTTACCGGTCAGGCAAGAAACCAGCGCGGTGCACATCGCAATACCGGCGCTTGGGCCATCTTTCGGCGTCGCGCCTTCCGGTACATGGACGTGGATATCACGTTTTTCGTAGAAGTCGCCGTTAATACCCAACTTCTCCGCGCGCGCGCGTACCACGGTCAATGCCGCCTGGATTGACTCCTGCATCACTTCGCCGAGTGAACCGGTGTAGGTCAGTTTGCCTTTACCCGGTACGCAGGCGGTTTCAATGGTCAGCAGCTCGCCGCCCACTTCCGTCCACGCCAGGCCGGTCACCTGACCTACGCGGTTTTCGTTTTCCGCACGGCCATAGTCGAAACGCTGCACGCCGAGGAAATCCTTCAGATTATCGCCATTGATCGCGATATGTTTGAGGTTCTTATCCATCAGCAACGCTTTCACTGCCTTACGGCACAGCTTCGACAGTTCACGTTCCAGGCTACGTACCCCCGCTTCACGGGTATAGTAACGAATAATGCCGATAATGGCGCTGTCATCTACCGAAATTTCATGTTGTTTCAGTGCGTTACGCTCAATTTGCTTCTGCAGCAGATGCTGTTTGGCAATATTCAGTTTTTCATCTTCGGTATAGCCGGAAAGACGAATCACTTCCATACGGTCCAGCAGCGGCGCCGGAATGTTCATGGAGTTTGAGGTCGCCACAAACATCACATCGGAAAGATCGTAATCCACTTCCAGATAGTGATCGTTAAACGCGATATTCTGTTCCGGATCCAATACTTCCAGTAACGCGGAAGCCGGATCGCCACGCATGTCCGACGACATTTTGTCGATCTCATCCAGCAGGAACAGTGGGTTTTTCACGCCAACTTTCGCCATTTTCTGGATCAGTTTGCCCGGCATAGAACCGATATAGGTACGACGGTGACCACGGATTTCCGCTTCGTCACGCACGCCGCCCAGCGCCATACGCACATATTTGCGTCCGGTGGCTTTGGCAATTGACTGACCGAGTGAGGTTTTACCAACACCCGGAGGCCCTACCAGGCACAGAATCGGGCCTTTGATTTTGCTGACACGGCTCTGCACCGCTAAATATTCCAGAATGCGCTCTTTGACACGCTCCAGACCGAAGTGATCGGTATCCAGCGTCTCCTGCGCTTTCAGCAGGTCTTTTTTCACCTTGCTGCGCGCATTCCATGGTACCTGCACCATCCAGTCGATATAGCCACGCACCACGGTCGCTTCTGCTGACATCGGCGACATCATTTTCAGCTTCTGCAGCTCAGCTTCGGTTTTTTCACGCGCCTCTTTCGGCATTTTCGCCGCGTCAATTTTGCGCTTCAACGCTTCATTTTCGTCAGGCGCGTCGTCCATTTCACCCAGTTCTTTCTGAATCGCCTTCATTTGCTCATTCAGATAGTACTCGCGCTGGCTCTTTTCCATCTGTTTTTTAACCCGGTTGCGGATGCGTTTTTCCACCTGCAACAGGTCAATTTCAGACTCCATCATCGCCATCAGATATTCCAGACGTTCATTAACGTCGGACATCTCCAGCACAGACTGTTTATCAGCCAGTTTCAATGGCATATGCGCCGCAACGGTATCGGCCAGACGTGCGGCGTCGTCAATGCTATTCAGTGACGTCAACACTTCCGGTGGGATCTTTTTATTCAGCTTGATGTAACCCTCAAACTGATTGATCGCCGTACGCACCAGCACTTCCTGCTCGCGCTCTTCAATTTCGGGTGAAACCAGGTATTCCGCCTGAGCAGTAAAGTGGTCACCGTTATCAGCCAGCGTAGTGATATGCGCACGCTGTAAACCTTCCACCAGCACTTTTACCGTGCCATCGGGCAGCTTCAACATTTGCAAAATAGATGCAACGGTCCCTACCGAAAAGAGATCGTTGATGCCAGGTTCATCCGTTGAAGCCTCTTTCTGTGCAACCAGCATGATCTTTTTATCGTGATCCATGGCGGCTTCTAAGCACCGAATCGATTTTTCCCGACCAACAAACAACGGAATTACCATGTGCGGATAAACCACTACGTCGCGCAACGGCAACACAGGGATTTCAATGCGTTCAGAACGCTCAGGATTCATAGAGCTCTCTCTTTGTTTAATGTCCGCCAGGGTGATGGGAACCGCATAGTGCAGTGAAGTGCAGTCGACCCACAGGTATCTGAGTATATGGGGATGAATGTCAGACATTCAATGTAAAGCGCGAGAGAAAAACAAAAGGGGAAAGAATTTTCCCCTTTTATGATAACTAACTGGATTGACTTGGTTATTTATTCGCCAGAAGCCTGTTGCGCTTCGTGCTTACCATAAATCAACATCGGATCGGTTTGTTCATCGATCACTGATTCATCAATCACAACTTTCTCGACGTCATCCATTGAAGGCAGATCGTACATGGTATTCAGCAACGCCCCTTCGACGATTGAACGTAGCCCACGGGCGCCGGTTTTACGCGACATCGCCTTTTTGGCAATCGCGGTTAACGCTTCCTCGCGGAACTCCAGCTCGACACCTTCGAGATTAAACAATGCCTGGTACTGCTTGGTCAGGGCATTCTTCGGCTCGCGCAGGATCTGGATCAGCGCCTCTTCACTCAATTCATTCAGCGTCGCCACCACTGGCAGACGACCGATAAATTCAGGAATCAGACCGAACTTGATCAAATCTTCCGGTTCCACCTGCGCTAACAGTTCGCCTTCCGTTGCTTTCTGCGACTTGCCTTTCACCGTGGCGCCAAAACCGATACCGGAGCCGGTCTCCACACGCTGTGAGATCACTTTATCCAGGCCGGCAAACGCACCGCCGCAGATAAACAGAATCTTCGAGGTATCCACCTGCAGAAACTCTTGCTGCGGATGCTTACGACCGCCCTGCGGCGGCACGGCGGCAACCGTACCTTCGATCAGCTTCAGTAATGCCTGCTGCACACCTTCACCGGAGACATCACGCGTAATCGACGGGTTGTCCGACTTACGGGAGATTTTATCAATCTCATCGATGTAAACGATGCCGCGCTGGGCTTTTTGCACGTCGTAGTCGCATTTCTGCAACAGTTTCTGAATAATGTTTTCAACGTCCTCACCCACATAACCCGCTTCGGTCAGGGTGGTGGCATCGGCCATGGTAAATGGCACATCTAACAGACGCGCTAAAGTTTCCGCCAGCAGCGTTTTACCGCTACCGGTCGGACCGATCAGCAGAATATTACTTTTGCCCAACTCGATACCATTACTGGTATCACCATTGCGCAGGCGCTTATAGTGATTGTAGACCGCAACGGCCAGCACTTTTTTCGCCTTCTCCTGACCGATAACATAATCATCGAGGTGATGGCGGATTTCGTGCGGCGTAGGCAATGCACTGCGTTCACGATGCGGGGCCACTTCTTTAATCTCTTCGCGAATGATGTCGTTACACAGATCGACACACTCATCGCAGATATACACTGACGGCCCGGCAATCAGCTTGCGCACTTCATGCTGGCTTTTGCCGCAAAAAGAGCAGTACAGCAGCTTTCCTGAACCGTCTTTGCGCTTATCTGTCATCAGTTAACCTCTTCTCTTTATCCTGGTCCGCATACTTTGCGGCGATGGCAGCGCCTTGCACTGCCCTCGTTTATTGCAACTCTCGACCGGCGTCTCACTAACTATAGCCTGGCGCCGCAGACTTTAAGCCTTATTCGCGATGCGTCAGTACGGAATCAACTAAACCATACTCTACAGCTTCACTCGCGGAGAGGAAACGATCGCGTTCAGTGTCTCTTTCTATTTCTTCAAGAGATTTGCCCGTATGGAAGGCCATCAGTTCATTCATACGCCCTTTCACCTTCAGGATCTCGCGCGCATGGATTTCAATGTCGGTCGCCTGGCCCTGATAACCGCCTAACGGCTGGTGGATCATCACGCGCGAGTTTGGCAGGCAGTAACGCTTGCCTTTTGCTCCGGCGGTCAGCAGGAAGGCGCCCATTGAACAGGCCTGACCCATACAAATGGTGCTGACATCCGGCTTAATAAATTTCATCGTGTCGTAGATCGACATGCCGGCGGTAATCACGCCGCCAGGAGAGTTAATATAAAGATGAATGTCTTTTTCCGGATTCTCCGCTTCCAGAAACAGCATCTGCGCCACTATCAGGTTAGCCATATGATCCTCGACCTGACCGGTGAGGAAAATAATGCGCTCTTTCAGCAGGCGCGAAAAGATGTCGTAAGAACGCTCTCCGCGCGAAGTTTGTTCAACCACCATTGGCACTAAAGCCATATGGGGTGCAGTTTGTTCACGTTCGCCACTGTATGACATTACCGTCTCCTGGATAAATTTCATTTGGCAACACTCTGTACCGATTCTACTTGAGTGAGCGAGGGAACTCTATGTTCCCGTGACTCACCCGCCGACGCCATCCGGACGGTCAATCAGTCAGCGTAAAAATTACGGGTTATACAGAACAGGATCTGGGGATGTTGCCCCACTCTTTCAAGCATAACAACGTTTTCATCAATCGCTAACCAGGAAAAACAGCATAGTTGATAATTCGTCGGTTAATTAAGCAAATAACAGCCAAAAGATCGCGTTTGAAGGAAAATAAAAAAACAAAAGGCCCGCAACCTTGCGGTTGCGGGCCCCGGTTAACCCACTACAGGCGTGGATCAGGCAGAAGCCGTCTGATTCATCAGATCCTGGAAACCAGTGGTTTTTTCGGTCACTTTTGCTTTTTCCAGAACCGCTTCAACAGCCTGTTCTTCCAGAGCAACGTTACGCATATTGTTCATCAGCTCATTGTTTTTGCTGTAGAACTCGATCACTTCCTGCGGATCTTCATACGCAGAAGCCATCTCTTCGATCAGCGTTTTCACGCGATCTTCGTCGGCTTTCAGCTCATGGGTACGAATCACTTCGCCCAGCAGTAAACCAACCACTACGCGACGTTTTGCCTGCTCTTCAAACAGTTCACGCGGCAATTCAAACGCTTGTTTCTCATTACCACCGAAACGCTGTGCAGCCTGACGGCGCAGCACATCGATTTCATTGTCGATCAGCGAAGTCGGGACGTCGATTTCGTTGGCGTTAATCAGACCGTCGATAGCCTGAGTTTTCACCCGGTTACGTACCGCGCCTTTCAGCTCGCGTTCCATGTTTTTACGCACTTCGGCGCGCAGACCGTCAACGGAGCCATCTTCAACGCCAAAACGTTTGATGAACTCTTCGGTGAATTCTGGCAGCTCGCGCTCTTCCACTTTCTTCAGAACGATTTCAAACTTCGCCGCTTTCCCTTTCAGGTTTTCAGCGTGGTAATCTTCCGGGAAGTTAACGTCGATGGTGAAGGTTTCGCCCGCTTTGTGGCCAACCACACCCTCTTCGAAGCCTGGGATCATCCGACCCTGGCCCATGGCCAGAACGAAGTCAGAGGCTTTGCCGCCTTCAAATTCTTCCCCGTCTACCGAGCCGTTGAAATCGATAGTTGCACGATCTTCAGCGGTGGCTGCAGCGTCGGTCTCTTTCCAGGTCGCCTGCTGCTTACGCAGGGTGTCCAGCATGGTATCGACGTCAGCATCGGTCACTTCAACCACTGGCTTCTCAACTTCGATCGCGTCCAGACCTTTCAGTTCGACCTGCGGGTATACTTCGAATTCTACGGCGAAAGTGAAATCTTCACCGATTTTGTAGTCGCCCGGCACATATTTAGGCGCGCCAGCCGGACTGATTTGTTCTTTAATGATGGCGTCAACAAAGTTGCGCTGCATCAGATCGCCCAGCACATCCTGGCGAACAGAAGCACCATAACGCTGTGCAACAACGCTCATTGGTACTTTGCCTTTACGGAAGCCATCGATACGTACTTTTTTAGCCACGTCGACCAGCTCTTTTTTAACAGCGTTCTCGATGCTGTCAGCAGCGACAGTAATCGTAACGCGACGGCCCAGGCCCTGAGTGGTTTCTACTGAAACTTGCATCTTGTTACCTCAAAAAAAATCACGTGCTCGGTCAACTTCAGACAATGCATCTGCCGCTGATGGCGAGCGGATGCACTCTCCGACAACCGGGACGGCCTCTGTTGTCAGAACCGCATTCCCTGTTACCAGAAGCGTCCCGAAGACATTCCGGAAAAATAGACGCAGCATTATAGCGGCATCACCGTACTGAGTCGAGAACGCAAACTCGCTCAAAGACAGCGCTTTTTTACAAATTCCGACTTCACTCGCAAATAACGGCTTATGAAACCGCCAGCCGCGGGCGGATAAACGACAAAACGGCCCGCAGGCCGTTTAGGTTGTTGGTCGCAGCAGGCGTCAGGCCAGCGTGCCGGCGCCGCGGCAGTTTGGTGACGCGAGTACCGTATCCTGCAACCCTTTCCACTCTTTAACAGTATAAGTATGCAGCGCCAGCGCGTGCACACTACCCGCCAGTTCATCGGCCAATACGCCATATATCGCGCGGTGACGCATCAGGAAGCGCTGATTGGTAAAGCTGTCACTGACGATGATCACTTTAAAGTGACTCTCGGAGCCGGCTGGCACGTTGTGACGGTAGCTTTCGTCAAGCACTTCCAGATGAACCGGACTGAACGCCATGCGTAACTTTTCTTCTATTTGTCCGCGAATCATAACCACACTCCTCTACGGCAGCGAACTGCGCCCCATCCCTTTAAATAATAGCCGGTTTTTTCCCCAGGCCGCGGATTAGCGATGAAAATTTCTTAAGCTGTTCTTTTCTCTGGCCGCAATCTTCTGCCACCGCGCGGGCGCTGTTTTGCCGTTTCGCTGTCGCCCTGGCGCTGCAGGGAGTCTGAAAAAAGCGCAAGGTGATGAATTTACGCGCCATCGGGGCTTCCCTCCGCGCCAGCCAATGATATGATGACCGAAGTTTTGTCAGCAACATAACTTAGGCGAACGAGAAAATAAGCATGTTAAAAAAATTATTATTTCCGCTGCTGGCCGTCTTTATTCTGGCTGGCTGTGCAAGCAACAGCAACACGTTAGATGTTTCTCCAAAAATTCAGCTGCCACAGCAAGATCCCGGCCTGATGGGCGTTACCGTCAGCATTAACGGTGCCGACCAGCGTAGTGACCAGGCTCTGGCGAAAGTGAATCGCGATGGCCAATTGATTACCCTGACCCCTTCACGCGACCTGCGCTTCCTGCTGCAGGAAGTGCTGGAGAAACAGATGGGCGCACGCGGGTATATGATTGGGCCAAATGGCGCAGTTGATCTGCAGATCGTGGTCAACAACCTGTATGCCGACGTAACCCAGGGTAATGTGCGTTACAGCATTACCACCAAAGCTGACATCTCAATTATTGCCACCGCGAAAAACGGCAATAAACAGGTGAAGAACTATCGTCAGACTTACAGTGTTGAAGGGGCCTTCGCCGCTAACAACACCAAAATCACCAACGCGGTTAACTCCACGTTGGGCGACGTGATTGCCGATATGGCGCAAGATACCAGCGTCAGCGCCTTTATCAAACAGAACGCACGTTAATCGCTGTAGGGGCGGCGTTGATGCCGCCCATTCCGACGATTTGCCTCAATGCAGAGGCGGCCTCAATGCCGCCTCTGCAGATAATTGCCCCGCCTCAAGGACTGTATGGCCAATAACACCCTGCGCTTTTTCGCTCAACGTAACGCCGCCCTCCTGCTGATATTAGGCTTCGCCTCTGGATTACCCCTTGCTTTAACCTCCGGTACGCTGCAGGCGTGGATGACGGTAGAAAACGTTGATCTGAAAACCATCGGTTTTTTTTCGCTGGTCGGTCAGGCGTATGTGTTTAAGTTTCTCTGGTCACCGATGATGGACCGCTACACCCCGCCGTTCTTCGGGCGGCGCCGCGGCTGGTTATTGATTTCACAACTGCTGTTAATTGTTGGCATTGTGGCAATGGGCTTGATGGATCCGTCGCGCAACCTGACGCTGCTGGCGGCGCTGGCGGTGCTGGTGGCATTTTGCTCCGCCTCGCAGGACATTGTATTTGATGCATGGAAAACCGATGTGTTGCCGGCGGAAGAGCGCGGCAGCGGTGCGGCGATTACGGTATTAGGCTACCGCCTGGCGATGCTGGTATCGGGTGGGCTGGCGCTATGGCTGGCCGATCGCTATCTCGGCTGGCAGGCCACCTACTGGCTGATGGCGGTAATGATGGTGCCGGGGGTGATTGCCACCCTGTGCGCCAGCGAACCCACAGACGTCATGGCTAAACCGCGCAGTCTGGAACAGGCGGTAATGGAACCCCTGCGTGATTTCTTCAACCGCAACAACGCCTGGTTAATCCTTTCCTTAATCGTGTTGTATAAGCTGGGGGACGCTTTTGCCGCCAGCCTGACCACCACCTTTTTAATTCGCGGCATCGGCTTTGATGCCGGTCAAGTGGGCCTGGTAAATAAAACTCTCGGCCTGCTGGCCACTATCGTCGGCGCGCTGTGCGGCGGTATCTTAATGCGTCGTCTGACGCTATTCCGCGCCTTAATGCTGTTTGGCATGCTGCAGGCGGTCTCCAACCTCGGCTACTGGGTCCTGTCGGTGACCGATAAACAGCTGTTCAGCATGGCCAGCGCGGTGTTTGTCGAGAATTTGTGCGGCGGCATGGGTACGGCGGCGTTCGTTGCTCTGTTGATGACGCTATGTAACAAATCTTTCTCGGCAACCCAGTTTGCCCTGCTTTCCGCGTTATCGGCCGTCGGTCGCGTCTATGTGGGTCCGGCAGCCGGCTGGCTGGTGGAACTTTGGGGCTGGCCGACGTTTTATGCGTTCTCGGTGGTCGCCGCGCTGCCGGGCCTGCTGCTGCTGGCCGGTTGTAAACGCACGCTGGAATATACCCAGGACACCGCCAGCTTTCTGCCGCGCACCGCTTATCGCAGCGGATACCGCTGGGCGTTGCGGGCGCTGACGCTGGGTTGTGCACTACTGGGGATTTGGCTGCTACTATTAGCGGTGAGCGCCATCGGTTGGCTACAGGATGGCGCCATGCTGACCCCCCTGTTTGAATTCGGGATGGGGCTGGCGCTTTGCGGCATTGTTATCGGTTCACTGCTTGATTACCTGGCACTGCGCCACTCACCACGGTAAGGCGTTTCTGCCGATGCTTCGCCGTCGGGTTGTTAGCTGAATTGTTATCAAGGGGGTAAATTTTCCCCATTCAGCTTAATTAAAAAAACCTACTACAATAAAGAATACGGTCCGGAGGCCGATATTACAAACCGGTGAGTAATTATTTTTGTATAATTAATATCTCTTAAATGATGCGAGGTTGTTAAATGTTTGCGGATTATTTTCGCTGTTTATATCAGCGCGGATTTTTCCTCAGAAAAAACAGGCCAATTCTGTTATATTAATGACAACTCCTTGTGCTCGTTAATAATTTGTCATTTTGAGTAACATTTGTGACACCCTTAGCAAAAGGTGTCAACACCAGCCTGACACAATCTTAAGCTGGTTTACAGTACCGAAACCTTCCCGTAAAATGCCGCCACACTTAAACGACAATAGAGCCCTTGTCATTGAGGTCGTTAAATGAGACTCAGGAAATACAATAAAAGTTTGGGGATTTTGTCATTAATTGCAGGCAGCTTATTGCTAAGTGGCTGTGATAGTGCCTTGTTAAATCCCAAAGGACAGGTTGCATTGGAGCAACGTTCGCTGATACTGACCGCCTTCGGTTTGATGTTGATCGTCGTTATTCCGGCAGTCTTGATGGCTGTGGTGTTCGCCTGGAAATACCGGGAGTCCAACACAAAAGCAAAATACAGCCCTAACTGGTCACACTCGAATAAAGTGGAAGCTGTGGTCTGGACGGTTCCAATCCTGATCATCGTGTTCCTTGGCATTCTGACGTGGAAATCAACCCACGCATTAGAACCTGGCAAACCGTTAGCCTCTGATGTGAAGCCCATTGAGATCGATGTCATCGCGCTGGACTGGAAATGGCTGTTTATCTACCCTGAACAGGGTATTGCAACCGTAAACCAGATCGCATTCCCGGCGAACACACCGGTGAACTTTAAGATCACCTCTAATTCCGTAATGAACTCCTTCTTCATTCCTACCCTTGGTAGCCAGATTTACGCTATGGCGGGTATGCAGACTAAACTGCACTTGATTGCGAATGAACCCGGCACCTTTGACGGCATGTCTTCCAACTTTAGTGGTAAAGGCTTCTCTGGCATGAAATTTAAAGCCATCGCCACCGCCAACACCGCTGACTTTGAGCAGTGGGTAGCGAAAGCGAAACAGTCGCCAAACACCCTGGCCACGATGGATGATTTCGAAAAAGTCGCTGTACCTGGCGAAAATCACCCAGTTGAGTTCTTCTCTGCCGCCAACCCTGAATTGTTCGGGCAAGTGATTGGCAAATTCAAGATGAGCCACGGGAAGATGGACATGTCTGAGCACCAGGGCATGGACATGAGCGAAACATCCCATGCTGGAGCCGAGGAATAAAACGATGTTGGGAAAATTAACACTTGACGCAGTACCGTTACACGAACCGATTATCGTGATTACGGTTGCCGCCATCATTCTTGGTGGTCTGGCAGTGGCTGGCGCAATCACTTACTTCGGTAAATGGAAATATCTGTGGACGGAATGGCTGACTTCAATCGACCATAAACGTCTCGGTATCATGTATATCCTGATGGCTTTCGTCATGTTACTGCGCGGCTTTGCCGATGCGGTGATGATGCGTAGCCAGCAGGTGCTGGCTTCGGCTGGCGAGGCTGGCTTCCTGCCGCCTCATCACTACGACCAGATCTTTACCGCCCACGGCGTGATTATGATCTTCTTCGTTGCGATGCCATTTGTGGTCGGCCTGATGAACATCGCTGTTCCTCTGCAGATTGGCGCACGTGACGTGGCTTTCCCGTTCCTGAACAACCTCAGCTTCTGGCTGACGGCGGTAGGCGTGGTGCTGGTTAACCTGTCTCTGGGCGTGGGCGAGTTTGCTCAGACCGGCTGGCTGGCTTATCCACCGCTGTCTGGCGCGGAGTACAGTCCGGGGGTCGGGGTCGATTACTGGATATGGAGTCTGCAGTTATCCGGTATTGGTACGACATTAACCGGGATTAACTTCTTCGTTACCATCATGAAAATGCGTGCCCCAGGCATGACCATGTTCAAGATGCCAGTCTTTACCTGGGCGTCACTCTGTACCAACGTGCTGATTATCGCCGCTTTCCCGGTATTGACCGTGACGCTGGCGTTGCTGACCCTGGATCGCTATCTGGGCTTCCATTTCTTTACCAATGAAATGGGCGGCAACATGATGATGTACGTCAACCTGATTTGGGTTTGGGGTCATCCGGAAGTGTATATCCTGGTTCTGCCTGTGTTCGGTGTGTTCTCCGAAGTGGTGGCGACCTTCTCGAAAAAACGTCTGTTTGGTTACACCTCGCTGGTATGGGCAACGGTGGTCATTACTATCCTGTCCTTTATCGTATGGCTGCACCACTTCTTCACCATGGGCGCCGGCGCGAACGTTAACGCCTTCTTCGGTATTATGACGATGATTATCGCCATTCCGACCGGGGTTAAAATCTTTAACTGGCTGTTTACCATGTACCAGGGCCGCATTGTGATGAACTCTGCGATGCTGTGGACGGTTGGCTTCCTGGTCACCTTCTCTGTCGGTGGTATGACCGGCGTGTTGCTGGCGGTTCCGGGTGCTGACTTTGTTCTGCATAACAGCCTGTTCCTGATTGCACACTTCCATAACGTTATTATCGGCGGCGTGGTGTTCGGTATTTTCGCCGGTGTGACTTACTGGTTCCCGAAAGCATTCGGTTTCACCCTGAACGAAACCTGGGGTATTCGCGCATTCTGGTTCTGGATTATCGGCTTCTTCGTTGCCTTTATGCCGCTGTATGCGCTGGGCTTTATGGGGATGACCCGTCGTCTGAGTCAGGATATCGATCCTAAGTTCCACACCATGCTGGTTATTGCAGCTTGTGGTGCGGCGCTGATCGCCCTGGGCGTGGTTTGTCAGGTAATTCAGTTCTGGGTTTCTGTACGTGACCGTGAACTGAACCGTGATGTGACCGGTGACCCATGGGGTGGTCGTACCCTGGAGTGGTCAACGTCTTCTCCACCGCCATTCTATAACTTTGCGGTGATTCCGGAAGTTCACGAACGTGATGCCTTCTGGGAAATCAAAGAGAAAGGTGAAACTTACAAAAAGCCAGCTCATTATGAAGAAATTCATATGCCGAAGAATAGCGGCGCGGGTGTTGTCATTAGCTTCTTCCTGTTGATCTTTGGTTTTGCTGCAATCTGGCATATCTGGTGGCTGGTTGGTCTGTCATTTATCGGCGCCATCGCCAGCTGGGTGATCAAGAGCTTCGATGAAGATGTTGATTACTATGTACCGGTTGCGGAAGTCGAGAAAATCGAGAATCAGCACTTTGACGAAATTACCAAAGCAGGCCTGAAATAATGTCAACTGAAACTCTGAGTAAGTCACACGAAGCCCATGCAGAGCATGGGCATCACGATGCGGGAGCCAATAAAGTCTTTGGTTTCTGGATCTATCTGATGAGCGACTGCATTATCTTCGCAACCCTGTTTGCGACCTATGCAGTTATGGTTAACAACACCGCAGGCGGTCCGGCAGGTAAAGATATTTTTGAACTGCCTTTCGTACTGGTTGAAACCGCGCTGCTGTTACTCAGCTCCATTACCTATGGCTTTGCCGTTATCGGGATGGGCAAAGGCAGCAAATCGGTAGTTAACGGCTGGCTGGCGCTGACCTTCCTGTTCGGCCTCGGCTTTATCGCGATGGAGATTTACGAATTCCATCACCTGATTGCCGAAGGTTTTGGTCCGCAGCGCAGTGGCTTCCTGTCTGGCTTCTTTACGCTGGTCGGTACCCACGGTCTGCATGTGACCTCCGGCCTGATCTGGATGCTGGTACTGATGTATCAGATCTCCCGTCGCGGCCTGACCAGTACCAACCGTACCCGTATTATGTGCCTGAGCATGTTCTGGCACTTCCTTGACGTGGTATGGATCTGCGTATTTACCATTGTTTATCTGATGGGAGCCATGTAATGAGTCATTCTGTTAACCAACATGGTCATGATGCCGCTCACGGTAGCCTGAAGTCTTATATGATCGGCTTTGTGCTGTCGATCATTCTGACTGCTATCCCGTTCTGGATGGTCATGGACGGTGCCGCCTCTCATAGCACCATCCTCGCGGTGGTTCTGGTTTGTGCCGTGGTACAGGTCATAGTGCATCTGGGCTACTTCCTGCACCTGAACACCAAAACCGAAGATGGATGGAATATGATTGCCTTTGTGTTTGCGGCACTCATTATCCTGATCGTTGTTGTTGGCTCGATATGGATCATGTGGAACCTCAACTACAACATGATGGCCCACTAAAGAGTCGCCTGTGATGATTAAGCAATACCTGCAAGTAACGAAACCAGGAATTATTTTCGGAAATTTAATTTCTGTCATCGGGGGATTCCTGCTGGCCTCTAAAGGCAGCATCGATTATTCCCTGTTTCTCACCACCCTGGTCGGTGTTTCGCTGGTGGTCGCATCGGGTTGTGTTTTTAACAACTACATCGACCGCGACATCGACCAAAAAATGGAGAGGACGAAGAATCGGGTGCTGGTTAAGGGCCTTATCTCTCCGACAGTAAGCCTGGTGTATGCAACCGTTCTGGGTATTGCTGGCTTTGCATTGCTGTACCTTGGCGCTAACCCGCTGGCTATGTGGCTGGCGGTGATGGGCTTCGTGATTTACGTCGGCGTATACAGTCTGTATATGAAGCGTAACTCGGTGTATGGCACGCTGATTGGCAGCCTCTCCGGCGCGGCGCCGCCGGTGATTGGCTACTGCGCGGTGAGCAATGAGTTTGATGCCGGCGCCCTGATCCTGCTGGCAATCTTTAGCCTGTGGCAGATGCCGCACTCCTATGCGATTGCCATCTTCCGCTTTAAAGATTACCAGGCGGCGAATATTCCGGTTCTGCCGGTAGTGAAAGGCATCTCGGTGGCCAAAAACCATATCACGGTGTATATCATCGCGTTTATGGTGGCGACACTGATGCTGACGCTGAGCGGATACGCTGGCTACAAATATCTGGTGGTTGCCGCAGCGGTCAGCGTGTGGTGGCTAGGAATGGCGTTAAGAGGTTACAAGACCTCAAACGATGGTGTTTGGGCGCGTAAACTGTTTATCTTCTCAATTGTCGCCATCACCTCCCTGAGCGTGATGATGTCAGTAGACTTTATGGCCCCGGCCTCGAAGGATTTACTGACTTACGTCTGGTAACCACCAACAACATCACCAGGGGCGCGCATACCCAGAGTAGAGCGCGCCCTTTCTTTTTGTTACCACTGCTTAAAAACTAATGTTTTACCCGCCCTGCCCAGGCCCTTAAAATACCCGCTGCAGATTAAGAACCTATTCCATCAGGCTATTTAACCATGCCTGATGGAATAGACTCTCACTGAGGTTGTAATGAACGACAATAAAATGACTCCGGTTGAGCTGCGCGCGACCTGGGGTTTAGGGACGGTCTTTTCCCTGCGGATGCTGGGAATGTTTATGGTGTTACCGGTTCTGACCACCTATGGCATGGCGTTGCAGGGGGCAAGCGAAGCACTCATTGGCTTCGCCATCGGCATTTACGGCCTGGCGCAGGCGGTGTTTCAGATCCCTTTCGGCCTGCTCTCCGACCGTATTGGCCGTAAACCGCTGATTGTCGGTGGTCTGTTAGTGTTTGTGCTCGGCAGCGTGATTGCCGCCTGCACCACCTCTATCTGGGGGGTGATCCTTGGTCGCGCCTTGCAGGGTTCCGGCGCCATTGCGGCGGCGGTGATGGCGCTGCTTTCCGATTTAACCCGCGAGCAGAATCGTACCAAGGCCATGGCGTTTATCGGCATCAGTTTTGGTGTTACTTTTGCCATCGCCATGGTGATAGGGCCGATTGTTACCCATGCCTTCGGTCTGCATGCTCTGTTCTGGATGATTGCACTGCTGGCAACGCTGGGTATTGTCATCACCCTGCTGGTGGTGCCCACCTCACCGCACCATGTATTAAATCGCGAATCAGGGATGGTTAAAGCCAGTATTCGCGAAGTACTGGCCAATTCACGCCTGTTAAAACTTAACTTCGGTATTCTTTGCCTGCATATCCTGCTGATGTCGAGCTTTGTCGCCCTGCCCGGCCAGTTTGAACAGGCCGGTTTCCCGGCGGAACAACACTGGAAAGTCTATCTGGTGACGATGCTGGTCGCCTTTGCCGGCGTGGTGCCGTTTATTATTTACGCTGAAGTAAAGCGCCGGATGAAGCGGGTATTTATTGGCTGCGTGGCGCTAATTCTGATCGCCGAGATCGTGATGTGGGGCGCCGGCGGGCACTTCTGGACCCTGGTATTTGGCCTGCAACTGTTCTTCCTCGCCTTTAATCTGATGGAAGCGATTCTGCCGTCACTGATCAGTAAAGAGTCGCCGCCGGGCTATAAAGGCACCGCCATGGGGGTTTACTCCACCAGCCAGTTTATTGGCGTGGCGATTGGCGGCAGTGTTGGCGGCTGGGTTTATGGCAACGTCGATGCGCAAAGCGTATTTCTGCTCGGCGCCGTGCTGGCAGCCGTATGGTTATTTGTCAGCTTTAGCATGCAGGAACCGCCATACGTCAGCAGTCTGCGAATCACCCTACAGGATGCTCAGGGCAGTTTTGACAAGGTGGAGCAGCGTCTGAAGGCCCAGCCAGGGGTCAGCGCGGTGTTTATCGTGCCGGAAGAGAAAAGTGCCTACGTGAAGATCGACAGCAAGGTGACCAGCCGCGTGGAGCTTGAGGCGCTGGTGGCTTCGGCGTAATAAGGTGTGAAAGGTAATGGGTTTGCAATAATAAGTTGAATTGAATGCTGTAAATAATCCGCTGCAACTGCCTCTGAATGAAAAGTGACCGCTCAGGCGGTCACCTGACCCGACAATAAAATAGCGCATTTCATTCCCCCGACCAGATCGCTGATACCCGCGCTGCGTTTCGTCTGCTTACGGCTAATAACTGCTGCCGTTAACTTTCCTGCCATTCTGCCTGATAACAATTTAATTTTGAGATCATCGCTTTATTGTAGTGACGCTACAGCTGGTCACGCAAAATCACCTGATAACAACATTAAGATCCGAACATAATTTTATTAATAACCAAGCCAACACCAGTGAAAATACAGGAGTTTGAATTGTACAGTAATATTAACCGGCAGATGACAACTTACGTGCCGCCTGCCCCGCCCGTTCTCCCCGCGCAGTCACAAATATCTGCGATATCCACAGATACCCGCGCAATCAGCAATACCCAGAAAACGCCCACCTCTTTATTATCCCCGCCACCACCTATATATTCCCGATCAAATTCGGAGTGCGTACGGGGGATTTCGGAGCAAAAGCTGGCTCAGCAGCCGCGCCCGGCGTCCGTGCCGTTAGTTAAGCAGAAAGAGCCGGAGATTGTTGATGCCAGACCTTTTCCTGCCGTTGCCGGCTTTTCGACTGGCCCATCGACTACTGGAAAACAAAAAATTATCCCGCAGTCGCGAATCTCGTATGCTAACGCTATGACAAAGCAGCCGTGGCAGCAGTTAAGCCAAAACCAGCAACCGGCATTAAACGCGCCAGAACATCGGCCGTCAGCTTTGTCGCAACGAAAAAGGATGTCTGAGGCTATTAAGGCAAACCAGGCCGCTTCGCTTCCATACCCTGACAGCATAGCCTTAAGCAAACTCAGCGCGGGTGAAGCGGGTACAATGGATATTAACCAGCTGAATATCACCAGTGCACTGATTAAACACCCGAACTTTTATTCACTGAATTTTAGCAAGCTGAATAATCACCATACCAGCGAAAAAATAGATAACTACACCGCAAATAAACATATTGTGGTTATTACCGGCAACTCGGGGATGTCATACAATAAAAACAGCGTCGGTAATCAGCTTTCCGATATGGAAAAAGTCAAAAACGAACTGCGGCAGATTTATGACCATGCGATAGAAAAATCAGCTCAGGGTAGTAAGGACAAGATACTTATCGCATGCGGTGGCACCGTGGACGGTGGAATTTGCAATCTGGCGGCGGAGATTGCCGCAGAAAAAAATCTGACCATATTTGGTATCACCTCATCGCAAGCCGTCGACTATCAATGCCTGTCGGATCGGTACCACAAAGTCTTTGTCATCAAAAACGAGACATGGGAAGTCCCCGGTCAGGATGGCATTTCGCTTTTCGCCAGAATGGCGGCAAACAAAGCAGAACTCAACAGAACAGGTGAAATGCATGCCATAGAAGGTGGAGAAATCACCGTCAGGGAGTTGAAGGATGCCGGTAAATTGGGGGTGAAGCCTGTACTGCATCTGGGGTTCGCTGCGGATCCTGCGCAGATCAGCAAACGCCAGCATACGCCGGGCTTTGATCCGACTCCGGTATCAACCTGGGCGAAGACCCTTAAATAACCCACTAATGCTGGCGGCATCCGCTGATACCGCCGGCATAACATAAAATTAATCTCGGAAATTTTTAAACTGGAACGGCTGCCCCAAATCGCCACCCCGCACTAACGCCATCGCACTCTGCAAATCGTCGCGTGACTTACCGGTCACCCGCACTTCATCGCCCTGAATCTGCGACTGGACTTTGATTTTGCTGTCTTTAATCAGCTTAACAAGCTTCTTCGCCATCTCAGTCTCGATGCCCTGCTTCATTTTGGCTTCGACACTCCAGCTTTTACCGCTATGCTCAATCTGTTCTGCTACTTCCAGTGACGCACCTTCAATGCCGCGCTTCAGCAGCTTCTCGCGTAAAATATCCACCAGCTGTTTAACCTGGAAATCCGATTCACTGATGACCTTGATTGATTCGTTTTTCTCATTCAGCTCAAAGCTGGCGGTGACATTACGAAAATCGAAGCGGGTAGACAGCTCACGGTTGGCATTTTCCACCGCATTGCGTACTTCTTGCATGTCGATTTCAGAAACGATATCGAAAGATGGCATGATTTCTTCTCCAGATTCTAAAGTGACATGCATAATACTCGCTTGTAACGGTCAAATAAAACCGCCAAAGCTATAATTAAGCCTGTGCTGCTAACTGGCACAGCGATAAACCCGCATGCGGGGAGGAACAATGAAAATTACCGTTCTGGGTTGCGGTGCGTTGGGGCAGATTTGGTTGTCTGCTCTCGATCAACAGGGACACGATGTGCAGGGATGGTTGCGCGTACCACAGCCCTACTGCTCTGTGAACGTGATCGGTCTCGACGGCAAGGTGATTAACCAAACCTATATTGCCAACGATCCGCTGTTTCTGGCCGAAACCGAACTGCTGCTGGTAACGCTAAAAGCCTGGCAGGTATCGGAAGCGGTGCGAAATTTGCAAACGCTGCTGCCGAAAAGCTGCCCGATATTGCTGCTGCATAACGGCATGGGCACCATAGACGAACTGAGAAATCTGCCGCAGCCGATTCTGCAGGGCGTCACCACCCATGCGGCGACGCGGGATGGCACGGTAATTATCCATGTCGCCAATGGCGTTACCCATATTGGCCCCGGTACGCCGGAGAGCGCCAGGCTGAGCGAGCTGGCCGACATCCTGCACCATGCCCTGCCGGATGTCGCCTGGCATAATCATATGGCGTCGACCAGCTGGCAAAAGCTGGCGGTCAACTGTGTTATCAATCCGTTAAGCGTGCTCTATGACTGTCGCAACGGCGAGCTGCTACCGTATCGCGATGAGATCGCCCGCTTGTGTGACGAGATTGCCACGGTGATGGAGCGTGAAGGACAGCATACTTCGCGCGACAGCCTGATGGATTATGTGCTGGCGATTATCGACAGTACCGCCGGCAATACGTCGTCGATGCTGCAGGATATTCGCGCTCAGCGCCGCACTGAAATTGAATATATCACCGGTTACCTGCTGCGCCGGGCACGGGCACAGGGTATTGCCACGCCGGAAAACAGTCGTCTGTATGAATTGGTTAAGCGAAAGGAGCAAGATTATGAGCGCGAGCGCATCGGTGCTGGTTTGCCTGGCACATGGAACTGAGGAGACGGAAGCGGTCACCACCATTGATTTACTGGTGCGAGCCGGTCTGAAGGTGACCACCGCCAGCGTGGAGAGTAATGGCGAGCGCGAAATTATCTGTTCGCGCGGCGTACGCCTGCTGGCCGATGCGCCGCTGGTCGCAGTGGCGGATAATGATTTTGCCGCCATCGTGCTGCCGGGCGGGCTAAAGGGCGCGGAGACGTTTCGCGACAGTCCGTTGTTGGTTGAAAGCGTGCGTCAGTTCCATCTCTCCGGACGCATCGTCGCCGCCATCTGTGCTGCTGCCGGTACGGTACTGGTACCGCACGACCTGTTCCCGGTCGGCAATATGACCGGTTACCCGGGCCTGAAAGAGACAATTCCGCCGGGCAAATGGATGGATAAACGGGTGGTATGGGATCCGCGCGTCAACCTGCTGACCAGTCAGGGGCCGGGCACCGCCATCGATTTTGCTCTGAAGCTGATCGATCTGATCGTCGGTAAAGAGAAAGCCCATCAGGTGGCATCACAACTGGTGCTGGCGGCGGGGATTTTTGATTATCGCGAGTGGGTGGAATAACGTATCTGACGCACGTTATTGTTGCCGCCTGGTCGGTCACGGCCTGCGCGCCGCCACCGCCGCGTACGGCGGGTACGTGGCGATGGCGAGCGCAGCCCGGGGCCGCAATGGCAAATAAACCCGCGCGGAGCGATGTTACGGGCGGTAAACCTTCACATTGGTATAACCCTGCTCATGCAGATACAACGCCTGCAAGCGGCTCATCACCCCACGGTCGCAGTACAGCAACCAGGTTTTACTCTGATCAAGGTCGCCAAACTGGCTGCTGAGTTTATAGAACGGCAGCGACTGCACGTCCATCCCGTCAATCTTCAGCGGTTTGTCGTCCTGCTCATCAATAGAACGAATATCCAGCACCACATCGTTACCGGTGAAAGAGTCAACGGTTTCGACTTCAACCACCTCTTGCTGGGTTTTCTCGGCGATTTCGCGGATATCGACATTGGTCGCTTCCGACACCACGCGGTCAAGAATAGCGAAATCAAAATTCTGCTCTTCAGCTTCGATTCTGGCTTTCACTGCTTTTACCGTCGGGCTTTTTGAAATCACGCCGCAATACTCCGGCATGGTGCGGGCAAAATCTTCGGTACCAATCTCACGCGCCAGGCGAATAATGTGCTCTTTATCGTGCGAAATCAGCGGGCGCAGCACCAGAGTGTCGCTGACATTATCAATCAGGCGCAAATTGGTCAGCGTCTGGCTGGAAACCTGCCCCAGCGCCTCACCGGTGACCAGCGCCTGCACATCATAGCGCTCGGCAATACGCGAAGCGGCACGCACCATCATACGCTTCAGCACCACCCCCATCTGCCCGTCATCGACCTTTTCGAGGATCTCGCCAACCACCGGTTCAAAATTAATGGCGACAAAACGCACCCGGTGCGAACTGCCAAAGCGGTTCCACAGATAATGCGCTACCTGGCGCACGCCGATTTCATGCGCGGCGCCACCGAGATTAAAGAAGCAGTAGTGCACGCGGCAGCCGCGACGCATCAGCATATAGCTGGAAACGCCGGAATCGAAACCACCGGAGATCAGCGACAGCACATCTTCCTGCGTCCCGATCGGGAAACCGCCAATACCTTCAAAGCGGCCGGTCACCAGGATCAGACGATCATTTTCAATCTCGAGATTAACCGTCACTTCAGGCTGATTCAGCTTTACCTGCGCGCTGGCAACGTGCTGGTTAAGCCCGCCACCGACATAGCGCTCTACATCCTGTGAGCTAAACTCATGCTGACCGCGACGTTTAACGCGCACACAGAAGGTTTTGCCGACAATGCGCTCACGGTTCAGCGCCAGCGTCTGTTCAAAAATATCGTGAACATCCTTCCAGGCGCGGTCTTCTACCGCCAGGATATGGTGAATACCCGGAATACGCGTCAACAAATCCACCAGAGTGGCACGCAGATTTTCGTTTTTGGAGCGCACTTCAATATGATCCCAGTGGCGCACGACGGCCAGTGAATCATCATGGTGCTTAAGAACGTTACGAATATTCCCCGTGAGAATTTTGATAAAGCGCAAACGCACAGATTGGCTTTTAATCGTGATTTCAGGGAACAATTTAATGATAAACTTCATGGCGGCACAGGTTCGTTGGACAATTAAGTGCTAAAAATCGCAACACTTAGCTGTTAAAATCAATGTATTGCAAAGTGGCCTGAGCCCCTTGCATCCGAGGCGCAAAAGTATATCACCTTTGACTGGCGACTGCTTCAGCAACCGCCGCCCATATCATTATTTTGCTAATTAATTCCAGTCGGCTACCATATCCGATTGCATGATGATGAAAAACCACTGAGCAGATACGTATTATGCCGAAAAAATCCGAACAGCCCGCCAGCTTTGAAACCTCACTGCAGCAGCTTGAACAGATAGTCACGCGTCTGGAAAGTGGCGATCTGCCGCTGGAAGAGGCGCTAACTGAATTCGAGCGTGGCGTACAGCTGGCGCGTGCGGGCCAGCAGAAGTTACAGCAGGCGGAACAGCGCGTGCAGATTTTACTGAGTGACGACAAAGACGCCGAACTGACCCCTTTCACACCGGATAGTGAATAATGGATTTCGCCAGGTTACTCAACACGTATCACGATCGCGTGAATAGCGCGCTGACCCGATTATTAGCCCCACTCCCTTTTCAGAGTTCTCCTCTGGTTAATGCTATGGAATATGGCGCATTATTAGGGGGCAAAAGATTACGCCCGTTTCTGGTTTACGCCACCGGCGAAATGTTAAAAGCCGATGCGGCCAGCCTTGATGCTCCGGCAGCGGCGGTAGAATGTATTCACGCATATTCTCTGATTCACGACGATCTGCCAGCCATGGATGACGACAACCTGCGTCGTGGCCAGCCAACCTGCCATATCAAATTCGGTGAAGACACAGCAATCCTCGCGGGAGACGCCCTGCAGACGCTGGCATTTTCGATCCTGGCTGATGAGCCGATGCCGGGCGTAAATGCGACCGATCGTATTGCGATGATTTCCGAACTGGCGCGGGCCAGCGGCGTGGCGGGAATGTGCGGTGGTCAGGCGCTCGACCTGGCAGCAGAAGGGAAACAGATTGATTTAACGGCGCTGGAACAGATCCATCGCCATAAAACCGGTGCGCTGATCCGCGCCGCGGTGCGTTTAGGTGCGCTGACGGCTGGCGAACGCGGACGTAATGCCCTGCCAGCACTCGATCGCTACGCCAGTGCGGTAGGTTTAGCTTTCCAGGTACAGGACGATATTCTGGATGTCGTCGGTGATACCGCGGTGCTGGGGAAACGACAGGGCGCCGACCAGGATTTAGGTAAAAGCACCTATCCAGCGTTAATGGGGCTGGAAAATGCCCGTGCAAAAGCCTGGGATCTGTATCAGGAATCCCTCAGTGCTTTGGACACGCTTGCTGCGCAATCTTTCAATACAACGTCATTACAGGCGCTGGCAAGCTTTATAATTGAACGCGATAAATAACTTCCACGATGAGTCTCTGATGAGCTTTGATATTGCAAAATACCCAACATTAGCCCTGGCAAGCTCGGTGCAAGAGTTACGCTTATTACCGAAAGAGAGCCTGCCTAAGCTGTGTGATGAGCTGCGGCAATATTTGCTCGACAGCGTAAGCCGCTCCAGCGGACATTTTGCTTCCGGGCTTGGCGTGGTAGAGCTAACGGTCGCCTTACACTATGTCTATAACACGCCTTTCGATCACCTGGTGTGGGACGTGGGTCACCAGGCTTATCCGCACAAAATTCTCACCGGGCGCCGTGACCGTATCGGCACTATCCGGCAGAAAAATGGTTTGCATCCTTTCCCGTGGCGCGATGAGAGCGAATTCGACGTACTGAATGTCGGTCACTCTTCAACATCGATCAGTGCCGGACTGGGGATGGCGGTGGCTGCCGAAAAAGAGGGCAAAGGCCGCCGTACCGCTTGTGTGATCGGCGATGGCGCGATTACCGCCGGTATGGCGTTTGAGGCCATGAACCACGCGGGCGATATCAAATCTGATCTGCTGGTGGTGCTGAACGACAACGAAATGTCGATTTCGGAAAACGTCGGCGCTCTGAATAACCGTCTGGCGCAGATTCTCTCCGGTAAAACCTATGCGCGCCTGCGCGAAGGCGGCAAAAAAGTGCTGACCGGACTGCCGCCGATTAAGGAGCTGGTAAAACGCACCGAAGAGCACCTGAAAGGTATGGTAGTGCCGGGCACCTTGTTTGAAGAGCTCGGCTTTAACTATATCGGCCCGGTGGATGGCCATGATGTGCTGGCGCTGGTACAGACGCTGAAGAATATGCGTAACCTGAAAGGGCCGCAGTTCCTGCATGTAATGACCAAAAAAGGCAAAGGATACGCGCCTGCCGAGAAAGATCCGATTAGCTGGCATGCGGTACCGAAATTCGATCCGGCCAGCGGTCTGTTGCCAAAAAGCGCGGAAGGTCTGCCCAGTTACTCGAAAATTTTCGGCAACTGGCTGAGTGAAACCGCCGCCGATGACAGCAAATTAATGGCGGTCACGCCGGCAATGCGTGAAGGTTCCGGCATGGTGGCATTTTCCCGCGACTATCCGGCGCAATATTTTGATGTGGCGATTGCCGAACAGCATGCAGTTACCTTTGCCGCCGGTCTGGCGATTGGCGGCTATAAGCCGGTGGTGGCCATCTATTCCACCTTCCTGCAACGCGCCTACGATCAGCTGATCCATGATGTGGCGATTCAGAAGCTGCCGGTGCTGTTTGCCATCGACCGCGGCGGCATTGTCGGCGCCGACGGACAGACCCATCAGGGCGCGTTTGATATCGCTTATCTGCGCTGCATTCCGGGGATGGTGATCATGACGCCAAGTGATGAAAACGAATGTCGCCAGATGCTGTACACCGGCTATCACTACGCTGATGGCCCAAGTGCGGTACGTTACCCGCGCGGCAACGGTACCGGCGCGCAGCTGGAACCACTGGCGGCGCTGCCGTTAGGGAAAGGGGTGAAAAAACGTGCCGGTGAAAAGCTGGCGATTCTGAACTTCGGCACCCTGCTGCCGGAAGCCGCCGCCGCCGCCGAAGCGCTTAACGCCACGCTGGTCGATATGCGTTTTGTTAAGCCGCTCGACGAAGCGCTGATCCTCGAACTGGCTGCCAGTCACGACTCGCTGATTACCCTCGAAGAAGGTGCCATCAAGGGCGGTGCCGGTAGCGGCGTCAATGAACTGTTAATGGCCAAACGCCGCCCGGTGCCGGTGCTGAATATTGGTCTGCCTGACTTGTTTATTCCTCAGGGTACCCAGGACGAAATTCGTCATGATTTTCAGCTGGATGCTGAGGGTATTCGCCAGCAAATCGAGCGCTGGCTGGCGCTGTAGGGGGGCCATTTATGGCTCCTGTGCCTATAATTGCACTGGCGGCGACCAAACTCCGCCCCTACAGGAGCCATGATGAAAACGATCCAGTTAGGCAGTACTGACCTGCAGGTTTCCCGCCTCTGCTTAGGTTGCATGACCTTTGGCGAACCCGATCGCGGGAATCATGCCTGGACACTGCCGGAACAGAGCAGCAAGCCGCTGATTAAGCAGGCACTGGACGCCGGCATCAACTTCTTCGATACCGCTAACAGCTACTCCGATGGCAGCAGCGAAGAAATTGTTGGCCGGGCGTTACGCGCATATGCGCGGCGCGACGACATTGTCGTCGCGACTAAAGTCTTTTTCCCACTGAGTAATCTGGCCGGCGGCCTGTCGCGTAAAAATATTCTGCAATCGATTGATGACAGCCTGACACGGCTGGGGATGGATTACGTCGATCTGCTGCAGATCCACCGCTGGGATTATCACACCCCGCTGGAGGAGACGCTGGAAGCACTGCATGATGTGGTGCAATCCGGTAAGGCGCGTTATATCGGCGCCTCTTCAATGTATGCCTGGCAGTTCGCTAAAGCGCTGTACACCGCCGACCGCTATGGCTGGACGCGGTTTGTCAGTATGCAGGATCAGTACAATCTGATTCAGCGTGAAGAGGAGCGCGAGATGCATCCCTTGTGCCTGGCCGAACAGATTGCGGTATTGCCGTGGAGTCCGCTGGCGCGCGGGCGGCTGACCCGGCCATGGGGCGAAACCACCGCGCGTTCGGTATCCGATGAGTTTGGCAAATCGCTTTACAGTCAGAGTGCAGAGAATGATGCGGCTATTGCCGCACGGGTAGCGGCGATTGCCGGCGATAAAGGCGTCAGCCGCGCGCAAGTGGCGCTGGCGTGGATGTTAACTAAACCGGCGGTTACCGCACCGATTATTGGCGCTTCGCGCGCCGAACAACTGGACGATCTGCTGCAAGCGGTGGATGTTGAACTGAGCAGCGAGGAGATCGCCGAACTGGAAACGGCGTATCAGCCGCACCATGTGGTGGGATTTACCTGAGCGCGCTGGTGTCCGGTACCGGGGGCGGCATCTATCTATGCCGCCCGTATTACAACGGCCAGTGATGTCCCAGATAATAGAGGATCGCCGCAGAGATAATCCCGGCGATAATATCGTCGACCATAATCCCCATGCCGCCATGCACATTGCGGTCAAACCAGCGAATCGGCCATGGCTTCCACATATCAAGGATGCGGAAAATGACAAAACCGGCGGCCACCCACTGCCACTCTTTTACCGGCAGCGCCATCAGCGTGATCCACATACCGATAAACTCATCCCAGACGATGCTGCCATGATCGTGCACGCCCATATCTTTAGCGGTACGGTGACAGAGATAGACGCCCAACGAGATGCCCAGCATGACCAATAGCGAGTAGATTTGCAGCGGTAAAAAGGTCATTAGCCACCAGAACGGGATCGCCGCCAGCGACCCCATGGTGCCCGGAACCCAGGGGAACAACCCGCTACCAAATCCGGTCGCCAGCAGATGCCAGGGATTGCTCATCTTCAGGCGACTTTTGGCTACATCTTTATCGCGCGTCAAAATGGTCAAATCCTTTTACATTGAACTCCACCACCTTACCCTGCTCCAGCAGCGTCAACCCTTCCGCGGCGGGGGCCATCTGGCCAATACAGGTGTAAGGCACGCCAAGGTTACCGAGCGCCACATCCAGTGCGCCACGGTTGATTTCCGGCACGGTAAAGCACAGCTCATAATCTTCGCCACCGGCTAATGCCCAGCGCAGCGCCTGTGGCCGATCGAAATGTTCCACTAAGGTGGTCGAAAGCGGCAGCGCCTCAAGATTAATTCGCGCGCCGCAGTCGCTGGCCTTCAGCACATGGCCAAGATCGGCGATCAGACCGTCGGAAATATCGATAGCCGAACTGGCTAAATCACGCAACGCCTGACCTTGCAGAATGCGCGGCATTGGCCGTAAATGGCGCTTAATCAGCGCTTCGCAGGCTGCCGGATCGGCAATACGGATATGGTGCTGAAGTAATGCCAGCCCCGCAGCGCTGTCGCCAAGGCTGCCGGTCACGAAAATCCAGTCGCCCGGTCGTGCGCCGGAACGTTTCAGCGCGCGTCCAACCGGCACCAGACCATGGATACCCAGCGTCAGACTGCGCGGGCCGCGCGTGGTATCACCGCCGATCAGCTGCATATCGTAGTAATCCAGCAGATCAAACAGGCTGTCGCTAAAGGCCTTTAGCCAGCCTTCATCGATGGCCGGCAAGGTAATCGCCAGCGTCAGCCAGGCCGGATCCGCGCCCATTGCCGCCAGATCGCTGAGATTAACCGCCAGCGCTTTGTAGCCTAAATCGGCAGGATGGATATCACGTAAGAAGTGGATGCCTTCAACCAGCGTGTCGGTACTTATTGCCAGGGTCTGTTTTTCCGGCACATTAAGTAACGCGCAGTCGTCGCCAATGCCTTTTTCCACATCGCGACGAGAGCTTGTCACACGGTTAAAATAACGCGCGATAAGTTCGAATTCGCCACATGCCATAAATGCGTTCCGCTCAGACTTAAAGAAAAGGCCGGAGAACCGGCCTGAGGTGATTACTTTTTGTTGGGGCGAATATAGGGACCGGCTTTATCCAGCACGCCGTTGACGAATTTGTGGCTGTCATCAGCACCAAATACTTTCGCCAGCTCGATACCTTCATTGATGGCCACTTTATACGGCACATCCGCACGCTTGCTCAGTTCAAACAGCGAAATACGCAGGATGGCGCGTTCTATCTGACCCAGCTCTTCCAGCTGACGTGACAGATAAGGCTTCATCAGACCGTCGAGGTATGCGCTATTGGTCGCAACGCCGCCCACTAACTCACGGAAATAGTTGATATCAACGTCTTTGACGTCTTGTTCCGCCAGAAACTGGTATTCGACATCAGCGATGTCGTTTTTCGACAGTTGCCAGGAGTAAATCGCCTGGACAGCGCACTCACGGGCACGACGACGTGCAGCAGGTTTCACAAAATTCCCCTTACAAAAAAAATCAGGCTTTGATGGCTTTCAATACATTAATCATTTCGAGTGCAGTCAGCGCCGCTTCGGCGCCTTTGTTACCCGCTTTGGTGCCCGCACGCTCAATGGCCTGCTCGATGTTTTCGGTAGTCAGAACACCGAAGGCCACCGGGATGTCGCTGTTCATTGCAACATTCGCCAGACCAGAGCTGGCTTCACCAGCAACATATTCGAAGTGCGCAGTGCCGCCACGGATCACCGTACCAAGTGCGATTACCGTGTCGTGTTTACCGGCTTTCGCCAGTGCACGCGCGGTAAGAGGTAACTCATAAGCACCCGGAACCCAGACAACGGTGATGTTTTCATCTTTCACCTGGCCGATACGTTTCAGCGCGTCAATGGCGCCGCTGAGCAGGCTTTCGTTGATGAAGTTGTTAAAACGCGCAATAACAATCGCAACGCGCGCATCAGGAGTGGCAACTGCAGCTTCAATAATCTTCATATTCGTCCTTTCAGGGTTCTGTTTGGCCCCGCAGGGGGGCGGATTCTATCATACTCTTTGTCGGTCTGCTTCCGCTTTTCCGCAGACCACTAACGCGGGCTCAGTGTCAGACGCAAGTCTGCGCCAACCTGACGCACATCGCTAAAAGAAAACTCTGGTGCATCAGCCAGTTGCGTTAAGCCAGGCAACTGGCACAGACCACGGGCGCTATCGCCCAATAATTTTGGCGCCAGATAGACAATCACCTCGTCGACCACACCTGCCGTCAGCAGTGCGCCCGCCAGGCTGGCGCCGGCCTCCACCCACAGGGTATTGACTTGCTGCTTGCCCAACAACATCAGTAACGACACCAGGTCCACGCGCTGATTCAGCGCTGGCACCTTCAGTTGTTCAACACCCTGCGGCCAGTACTGTGTATCGGGTTGCAGCCGCGCCAGCAGCGTATTCCCCGGCTGGCTAATCAGGCGATGCTGTGGCGTCACGCGGTTTTGACTGTCGATAATTACCCGCAGCGGCTGACGTAAATCCGCAGCGGCATAAGCCTTTTGCGTCACGCTATCCAGTTCCTGCCAGCGTACCGTCAGTGAAGGATCATCTGCCAGTACCGTCGCGCTGCTGCTGAGTATCGCCGAACTTTGCGCACGCAGGCGCTGTACGTCCCGGCGCGCTTCCACTGAGGTAATCCACTGGCTTTCACCGCTGGCCATGGCGGTGCGGCCATCCAGCGAAGCGCCCAGTTTCAGCTGTACCCAGGGAAAACCGCTGCGCATACGTTTTAAAAAGCCGCGGTTGATGGCTTCGGCTTCATCCATCATCAGGCCATGACTGACCTCAATACCGGCCTGCTGCAAACGGTACAGGCCCCGTCCTGCCACTTGCGGATTGGGATCCTGCATCGCGGCGACTACCCGCCGCACGCCGGCATTAATCAGCGCATCACAACAGGGCGGCGTGCGGCCAAAATGGCTGCATGGCTCCAGCGTCACATAGGCGGTCGCCCCTTTGGCCAGATCGCCGGCCATCCGCAGCGCATGCACTTCCGCATGGGGTTCACCGGCACGCTGATGCCAGCCTTCACCAACAATATGACCATCGCGCACAATCACGCAGCCGACGTTTGGATTAGGCGTTGTGGTAAATCTGCCCCGGCGCGCCAGTTCCAGCGCACGCGCCATATAGAATTCATCACGCATGATCTAATCCTGTAGCCGGGCGATCTCTTCGCCAAATTCCCGAACATCTTCGAAACTGCGATACACCGAGGCAAAGCGGATATAAGCGACTTTATCCAGCTTCTTCAGCTCGTCCATCACCAGGTTGCCGATCATTTTACTCGGCACTTCGCGTTCGCCGGTGGCGCGTAACTGAGTTTTAATATGGCTGATAGCATTTTCCACATCATCGGAGTTCACCGGACGTTTCTCCAGCGCCTTCATCAGGCCGCTGGTGAGCTTATCTTCATTAAACGGTTCACGAATATCATTGCTTTTTACCACCCGCGGCATCACCAGCTCTGCCACTTCAAAAGTGGTAAAACGCTCATGACAAACCAGACACTGGCGACGACGGCGCACTGAAGCGCCCTCACCGACCAGACGGGAGTCAATCACTTTGGTATCCACTGCAGAACAGAATGGGCAATGCATGACGCTTCCTGATATTAGCCAAATTGGTCAACAGTGTAGCGCGAAGTGTCGGTTAACAAAATAACCGCCTGTGGCATTCCGGCTGTTTCGCGCCAGTTTGCAACAAATACCAATTACGCGGAACGCTTCAAAGGGTTAGCGATAAAATCCGCTATGCTTAAGCGCAGAAGGTCGTCACACTGTTTGCATCTCAGTGCAGGGAGCTAAAAGCATGAAAAAAACCACCACTTTAACCCTCAGCATGCTGACATCGCTGTTACTGCTGACGGGTTGCGCCACGCCACAGCCATCGGCGGTAAATAAGTTACATAACGAAGTCGGCAAACTAAATCAGCAGATGCGCCAGCTGACCGATCAGGCGACAGTGCTGGAACAACAAAGTCAGCTTAATAGCGGTTCCGCACAGGGGGCCTGGCTGCTGCCTGGCGCCAATACGGCGGTGTTACTGCAAAGCAATGCCGGTGAGCTGCGCTTATCATTAAGCCATGTAGAAGCCGAAGCCAGTGGCACCCGGGCCTTACTGCATATTCGTGCCGCCGGGGAACAACCGCTGGTGCCGCTGACGGCAAAAATTGAGTGGGGAGAACTGGACCCGACCACCGGTAAACCGCTCAGCGCGGACAGCCAGTCGCAGGAGATCACCCTGCCCGCATCGCTGTTGCCAAAAGCCGAAGCCACCGTGCCTCTGCGTTTAAGCGGCATTCAGCCGGAACAACTGGGCTATGTTCGGGTGCATGATGTTGTGCCGCAAGTCGCAGTCGGCCCGCAGGCGGCGCAACCATAAAAAAACCGCCTGCAACAGGCGGTTTCAGATCACAGCAGAGGGCGGCATCAACGCCGCCCCAGGGATACATCAAGGCAAAATCGACGGCTGATCCGCACCCTCTTTTTCCACTTTCTGCTGCAGCATGTGCTCACGCTTCATGCCCAGTTTCAACGCCAGCGCCGAAGCGACGTAGATGGAAGAGACGGTACCGATAGAGACACCAATCAGCATGGTCAGCGCGAAGCCTTCCAGCAGTGCACCACCGAAAATAAACAGCATCAGCACAACCACCAGCGTAGTGGCAGAAGTCATGATGGTACGGCTCAGCGTCTGCGTCAGCGAGACGTTGATGATTTCGTAAGGCGTACCGCGACGGATCTTGCGGAAGTTCTCACGAATACGGTCCGAGACCACGATACTGTCGTTCAGCGAGTAGCCGATAACTGACATCAGGGAGGCAATAATTGTCAGGTCAATCTCGATATGGAACAGCGCGAGAATACCCATGGTGATGATAACGTCATGCGCCAGTGCCAGTACCGCACCCAGCGCCAGTCGCCACTCAAAGCGGAAACCAACGTAGATCAAAATTGCAATCAGTGCCGCCAGCAGCGCCATGCTGCCAGCCTGTGCCAGATCGCTACCGACACTTGGCCCGACAAACTCAATGCGTTTTACCGTCGCATTTTGTTGCGTCGACTGATTAACAATCGTCAACACCTTACTGCCCAACTCCTGGCCAGCATTGCCTTCGTGTGGCGACATACGCACCAGCACATCACGGCTGCTGCCGAAGTTCTGCACCTGAGGTTCAGTAAAACCAGCTTTCTGCAACGCCCCACGCAGGGCATCCAGTTCGGCAGGTTTTTCCAGGGTAATTTCAATGACGGTGCCGCCGGTAAAATCCAGCCCCCAGTTAAATCCGCGCACGCCCATAATGATCACTGACGCGATCAACAGCAGCCCGGAAATGGTGAAGGCCAGTTTATCCCAGCGCATAAAGTCATGAACTTTACGCCCGTAGTTTAGTTGTTCAACGCTATAGTCCTGTGCCACAACGCACTCCTCAAATAGACAGCTTGTTGATGCGTTTGCCGCCGTACAACAAGTTGACGATGGCACGCGTACCGACGATGGCAGTGAACATTGAGGTCACCACGCCAATGGCGGTAGTGATCGCAAAGCCTTTAATCGAACCGGTACCCACAGCGTACAGAATGATGGCGGTAATCAGCGTGGTTACGTTAGCATCGATGATACTGGAGAACGCGCCTTTATAGCCTTCATGGATAGATTGCTGAATGGAGCGACCATTCTTCATCTCTTCCTTAATACGTTCATTAATCAGTACGTTAGCATCGACCGCCACCGCCAGCGTCAGCACGATACCGGCAATACCCGGCATGGTGAGCGTCGCACCCGGCAACAACGACATAATCCCGACAATCAGCACCAGGTTGGCAATCAGCGCGGAAGTCGCGATCACACCGAACTTACGGTAGTACACCACCATAAACACGATAGAGGCCACCAGCCCCCACAAGCAGGCTTCCAGACCCTGAGTAATGTTCTGTGCGCCCATGGTTGGACCAATGGTGCGCTCCTCAACGATCTGAATCGGCGCAATCAACGCACCGGCACGTAGCAGCAACGACAGTTGGCGTGCTTCGTTCGGATTGCTAATACCGGTAATCCGGAAGCTGTTACCCAGACGAGACTGGATATTGGCCACGTTAATGACCTCTTCCTGTTTCTCCAGGATCGCACGGCCGTTGGCGTCTTTCTTACCGCTGTCTTTGTACTCAACAAACAGCGTAGCCATTGGCTTACCGATATTGTCCTTGGTGAAGTTGGACATAATGTTACCGCCCGCGCCATCCAGTGAAATATTCACCTGCGGTTGGTTGTACTCATCGGTACTGGAGGTGGAATCGGTAATATGATCGCCGGTAAGAATCACACGTTTGTACATGACCACGGGCTGATCATCACGGGTGTTTTTCACTTCCGAATCGCCCGGCACACGGCCACTGGCCGCAGCAGACTGATCCACACTGGTATTAACCAGACGGAATTCCAGTGTAGCGGTCGCACCGAGGATCTCTTTCGCCCGCGCTGTATCCTGAATACCCGGCAGTTCAACCACGATACGGTCAGAACCCTGACGCTGAACCAGCGGTTCGGCGACGCCCAGTTGGTTAACACGGTTACGCAAAATAGTGATGTTCTGCTGCACCGCATACTCACGGGCTTCACGCAGACGCTCGTCGCTCATTACCGCGCGCAGGGCATTGCTGCCACTGCTGTTGATCACCAGATCGCGATGGCGGCCGGTTAAGTAGCTCACCGCATCGTCACGAGTCGCGGCGTCACGGAAACGCACTTCAACACCGTAGTTATCAATTTTACGCACATTGGTGTAAGCAATAGATTTGTCGCGCAGGTCACTACGCAGACTATCGGTATTCTGCTCTTGCAGTTTACCCAGCGCGGTATCCATGTCGACTTCCATCAGGAAGTGAACGCCGCCACGCAGGTCGAGACCGAGTTTCATCGGCTCTGCCGCCAGCATACTCAGCCACGCTGGCGTTGCTGGCGCGAGGTTGAGTGCGACAACGTAATTCTCGCCAAGAACCTTCATAATCGCTTCACGGGCGCGCAGCTGCACATCCGTATTAGCAAAGCGTGCCAGAATGGCACCATTTTCCAGCGCAATGGATTTGCTCTGGATATTGTCCTGTTTTAGTGCTTCCTGGATCTGACCCAGCGTTTGCTCACTGGCGGCGCCACCGCGCGCACCAGTGATCTGAACAGCCGGATCCTCACCATAGAGGTTGGGAAGTGCGTACAACAGACCGACGAGTATCACGACGATCAGCATGATGTACTTCCACAAAGGATAACGGTTTAACACGGCAGTTCCCTTAGGGAAAAACAAAAATTACAGCGCCTTCATCGTACCTTTCGGCAGAACGGCAGCCACGAAATCACGTTTGACCACAACTTCCGTCGTATCATTCAGCGCAATCGCTACATAACCGGTTTCAGCAACTTTGGTCACGCGACCAACCAGACCACCGGTGGTCAGCACTTCATCACCTTTGGCGATGGAATCCATCAACTTCTTGTGCTCTTTCGCACGCTTTTGCTGCGGACGCAGGATCATGAAGTAGAAAATCAGACCAAACACCACCAGCATGATGACCAGAGAATAAGGACTTCCCTGAGACGGCGCGCCAGCCGCAGCTACTGCGTCAGAAATGAAAAAGCTCATTAAATTTCCCTCATTGTTTAATTATCAGACGGTTAAAGGCGGAACTGCCTTCCCCTTCCGTTCATAGAACTCGGTAACAAAGCGCTCTAATTTACCCTCTTCGATAGCCTGGCGTAAACCCGCCATCAAACGCTGGTAATAGCGCAGGTTATGAATGGTATTCAGACGTGCGCCCAATATTTCGTTACAACGGTCAAGATGATGCAAGTAGGCACGGCTGTAATTGCGACAGGTGTAACAATCACATTCGGCATCCAGCGTGGTGGTGTCATCTTTATACTTCGCATTACGGATTTTCACTATGCCATCGGTGACAAACAGATGACCGTTACGCGCATTCCGCGTTGGCATCACGCAGTCGAACATATCAACGCCGCGACGAACGCCTTCCACCAAATCTTCTGGTTTGCCGACGCCCATCAGGTAGCGTGGTTTGTCTTGCGGGATCTGCGGACAAACATGCTCCAGAATACGGTGCATGTCCTCTTTCGGCTCACCGACCGCCAGGCCGCCCACAGCGTACCCATCAAAGCCGATCTCTACCAGTCCTTTGACAGAGACATCACGTAAATCTTCGTAAACACTGCCCTGAATAATGCCGAACAACGCGTTCTTATTGCCAAGGGAGTCAAACCGGTCACGACTACGTTGCGCCCAGCGCAGCGACATTTCCATCGAGCGTTTAGCATAATCCCAGTCAGCCGGGTATGGCGTACATTCATCGAAGATCATCACGATATCGGAACCGAGATCGTACTGAATCTCCATCGACTTTTCCGGATCGAGGAAAATAGGATCGCCATTGATTGGGTTGCGGAAATGCACACCGGCTTCAGTGATCTTGCGGATATCGCCAAGGCTGAACACCTGGAAGCCGCCGGAGTCGGTCAGGATCGGTCCTTTCCACTGCATAAAGTCATGCAGATCGCCATGCAGCTTCATAATCTCCTGACCCGGACGCAGCCACAGGTGGAAGGTATTGCCGAGAATAATCTGCGCGCCGGTATCCTGCACTTCTTCCGGCGTCATGCCTTTTACCGTACCGTAGGTACCGACTGGCATAAAAGCAGGCGTCTCAACGACACCGCGATCAAACACCAGACGGCCACGGCGCGCGCGCCCGTCGGTAGTATCAAGTTCAAACTTCACATAGCCTCCATCAGAGAAACAGTCTGATGTATTAGATAAAAGCAGCGCCAGTTAAACCGGACGTCTGCACGTGATATCAGGGATCAGACCAGGCTGAACCCTGCAAAATTTAGTTGCCGACCACTTCGCTGACCGCCTGCGGATTACGGCTGATAAACATCGCATCGCCATAACTAAAGAAACGGTACTGTTCTGCCACCGCCTGCTGATAGGCATGCATGGTATGGCGGTAACCGGCAAAGGCGGAAACCAGCATAATCAACGTCGACTCTGGCAGATGGAAATTGGTCACCAGCGCATCAATCACCTGGTAGTGATAACCCGGGTAGATAAAAATTTTGGTGTCATCGAAGAACGGGGCAATCAGCGCATCCTGTGCCGCCTGCGCTGCGCTTTCCAGCGAACGCACGGAAGTGGTTCCGACTGCCACCACGCGATTACCGCGCGCTTTACAGGCCAGCACCGCATCCACCACCTCTTGCGGCACCTCGGCGTACTCGGCATGCATAATATGGTCTTCGATGGTCTCCACCCGCACCGGCTGGAAGGTGCCAGCGCCGACATGCAGGGTGACAAATGCCATTTCAACGCCCTTCTCCCGCAGCGCCGCCAGTAGCGGTTCGTCAAAATGCAGCCCGGCGGTTGGTGCGGCTACCGCTCCCGGACGCTGACTGTAGACGGTCTGATACAGCTCGCGATCCGCATCCTCATCGGGGCGATCGATATACGGCGGCAGCGGCATATGGCCGATGGCGTTGAGGATATCCAGTACCGCCCGCGGATCGTCAAATTCAATCTCAAACAGCGCATCGTGACGCGCCACCATGGTGGCGTTAACGCTTTCGTCTTCACCCAGCAGCAGTGCTGCGCCCGGCTTCGGCGCTTTGGAGGCACGCACATGGGCCAGTACGCGCTTATCGTCCAGCATCCGCTCAACCAGCACTTCAATTTTGCCGCCGCTGGCCTTGCGTCCGAAGATACGCGCCGGGATCACCCGGGTGTTATTGAACACCAGCAGATCGCCCGCATTGAGTTTGCCCAGTAAATCGGTGAAGACACCATGCGTCAGTTCACCGCTCGGCCCGTCAAGGGAGAGCAAACGACAACCGCTGCGCTGTGGCTGCGGGTAATGGGCAATCAAAGATTCAGGTAACTCAAAAGAAAAATCGGCAACGCGCATGGTAAACATCTTCAGGAGTGAAACAGGCGGCATAGTCTAGCCGAAAAGCCCTGAATTCTAAACAACTGCGTGGGGCCAGCGGCAGGCGCGCTTGCGGGAGCCATAAATGGCGCCCCTGCGGCGCTTGCAGGTATTCTGCCGTAATCAGGGTATTTATGCCGTCCTGGCCAATGGTTTGCGCCATCGTAATGGCGGTATTCAGGCCGCCGATACCAATAATTTGCCAAATGGTTATACTGGCGACCATGAACTTCCTTGCTCACCTCCACCTGGCCTCACTGGCCGACAGTTCGCTACTGGGTAACCTGATGGCGGATTTCGTGCGCGGCAATCCCTATAACGACTGGCCGGCCGCGGTCGCTGACGGTATTTCGCTGCATCGCCGTATTGATGTGATGACCGATTCGCTACCCGAGGTGCGTGCTGCGCGGCAATTTTTCCGCGCCGAAACCTACCGCGTGGCGCCCATTACCCTCGATGTTATTTGGGATCATTTCCTCGCGCGCCACTGGCAGCAGGTGCAGCCGGAAATTTCCTTGCCAGCTTTTTTGGCTCAGGCGCAATCTGTGATCCAGCCCGAATTAGCCTCCACACCGGAACGGTTCCAGAATCTTAACCGCTACTTATGGACCGACCGCTGGATGGAGAAGTACGCGGATGCGCAATACTTAGAAAATGTATTGCATGGGATGGCGGCCCGCCGTCCGCGGCTGGCGGCGCTTAGCGATTCCTGGCAGGATTTCATCACGCATTATCATCAATTTGCCACACTGTTCTGGCAGTTTTATCCGCGCATGATGGCGCAAGCGGCCGCGCGGCAACTGTAAGCCAGCCAGACAACACGTCATACTTGCCCTTTTGACAAAAAGGGTTATTGTATGAGCACATCTTGATGTTTTTTGATTTTTCGATAGGTGCAGCCTATCCGATTAATCGGTGTTATGCACTGGTTCCCAATGGCACCAGGCATCTATACTTGCTGGCGTCTCATCACATTAACCTCACACTTTTACAGGAGTGAACATGGTCCTGGTAACTCGTCAAGCCCCTGATTTTACTGCAGCAGCTGTTCTGGGCAGCGGTGAAATCGTAGAAAACTTCAACTTTAAAAAACACACCGCTGGTAAAGCCACCGTTGTGTTCTTTTGGCCAATGGACTTCACCTTTGTATGCCCGTCTGAGCTGATTGCTTTTGACAAGCGTTACGAAGAGTTCCAGAAGCGTGGAGTAGAAGTTGTTGGTGTTTCCTTCGATTCAGAGTTCGTGCATAACGCATGGCGTAAAACTCCGATTGAAAATGGCGGCATCGGCGAAGTTAAATACGCGATGGTTGCTGACGTTAAGCGCGAAATTCAGAAAGCTTACGGCATCGAACATCCGGACGCAGGCGTTGCGCTGCGTGGTTCGTTCCTGATCGACAAAAACGGCGTGGTTCGTCACCAGGTGGTGAACGATCTGCCACTGGGTCGTAACATCGACGAAATGATTCGTATGGTTGACGCACTGCAGTTCCACGAAGAGCACGGTGAAGTTTGTCCGGCGCAGTGGGAAAAAGGCAAAGAAGGTATGGGCGCATCGCCAGAAGGCGTCGCTAAATACCTGTCTGAAAACGCTATCAATCTGTAATTCAGGTCGGTTGCAAAAAAGCTCGCTGCGGCGGGCTTTTTTTTTGTCTGCGATCCACACCGGTATGACAATAGCGCATGCTGAGTTAAGATTTGCAGCAGTCAATCTCAGGAGAGCGTCATGGCGGTGGATAAAACTTGGGTCACTGCGGCCGATGTGGCACGCCATGCCGGGGTCTCACGCTCCGCGGTTTCGCGTACCTTCACGGCGGGCGCCTCGGTTTCTGAGCCAACGCGTCAGCGGGTGCTGGCTGCCGCCAGTGAGTTGGGTTATCAGGTTAATATTATTGCCCGCACCATGATCACCGGCAGCAGTAACTTTATCGGTATTGTTACCGCCGGCTTTGATAATCCGTTTCGCAGCAAGCTGCTGGCGCCGCTGGTGCATCACCTGGCACTACAGGGCTTTATGCCGCTGTTGATGAACGCCGACGATCCACAGCAGCTGGAGCCTTCGCTGCGCCAGCTGTTAAGTTACCACGTGGCAGGCGTGATCCTCACCTCCGGCGCCCCGCCGCTGTCCCTTGCGGAAGAGTACCTGGCGAAAAAAATTCCGGTCACGCTGATTAACCGCCATGCCGCGCTGGTCGGCGCCGATCGCGTCAGCAGCGATAATGCCCAGGGCGCACAGCTGGCGGCAACGCATCTGCGGGCGCAGGCGGCGAAAAACATCGCCTTTATCGGTGAAAATGCAGCGAACTTCAGTACCCGGCAGCGTTATGAAGCATTTTGTAGCGCCCTGCCCGACCAGCATATTGAGACGCTTTTCTGCCCGCTGGGCGGTTACCAGGCTGGCTGGGATGCCGCGGCGACACTCCTGCTGAAGCAGCCGCAACTTGATGCGTTTTTCTGCGCCACCGATATGCTGGCGATGGGGGTTATTGATTATCTGCGCGCGCAACAGATCCCGCCGGGTATGATTAAAGTGATGGGATTCGACGATATTCCGCAGGCGGCGTTTGGCGCCTACCAGCTGACCACTCTGGCACAGGATACCGACCAGCTGGCAAGCCATGCGGTTGATTTACTGATCAAACGCATCGAAGACTTTTCCCGCCCGGGGGTACAAAAAACCATCCCGGTGAAACTGATTGTCCGTCAGTCCGCCTGAATGAAAGATCTGTTTTATGCGGTAGCGATCACGGAATATTATTTTCACTACCACCATTATCTCTTCCAGTTACGCCTTTGTGCGTTTTTTTAGCTCCCTTAATGCACACGTGTGCAAACAATGAGGTCAATATGGAATCCCTTACGCCACTTGAGATCGACGCGCGCTACCACTTCGCTTGTGAAGTGGCCCAGGCGGCGGCTAATCGTGCTTATGGCTTTTATCAGCAACGTAATCAGCTGGAGGTCGAACATAAAGGTCATGACCTGCAGGATGTGGTCAGCATCGCCGACCGCACGGTGGAAGAACTGGCGCGCAGTATGATTGCCGGGCGCTTTCCCGCCGATGATTTTCTCGGTGAGGAGAGCGGCGGCGGCAATGAACACGCCCGCTGTACCTGGGTGGTCGATCCGATTGATGGCACCAGCTGCTTTCTTAATGGCCTGCATAACTGGTGTGTATCCATCGGCGTGATTGTCGATGGCGAACCGGTGATCGGGGTGGTTTATGACCCGAACCATCGCGAGCTGTTTCGCGCCCGCGCCGGCCAGGGCGCTTTTGTTAATGATGCTCCGATGCGGGTGCATGCCGGTGAAAATGTCCGCGCCGGGGTAATGGGCGTCGGCACCTCGCATCGCGTTACGCCGGAAACGTTTGTACCGTTTATCAGCGCGCTGTTGCATGACGGCGGCATGTTTATTCGTAACGGCTCCGGTGCCCTGATGACCGCATGGGTGGCCGCCGGACGTCTGATTGGCTATTACGAGCCGCATATGAACGCCTGGGACAGCCTGCCAGGGATCGTGCTGGTGCGTGAAGCCGGCGGCGTCACCAATGATTTCCTCGCTAACCACGGTCTGCTTAACGGCAATCCGGTGCTGATGGCCAGTAAAACGCTTTACCCACAATTAACCGCAATGATCAGCCAAAAAATAACCTAATCATCAATACGGATACGCTTTCAATCTGATTATGTACTCTACAGACTAATAATATTCAGCCAGATAAAAAACCGTTCAGGGATACGAACAACATAATTCAGAAAGAGCCTGCCTCCGTGCTCAACGGGAGTTAACACTATGTCTGCAATATTGAGTTTCTTTAAAGCGGCCCGGCCTGTCGCGGCTGAAGGCCATTTCAATGCAAAGAAGTTTACTTTTTTGCGCTGGCAGACCTTTCTGGCAATGACGGTGGCTTATGTCACCTTCTATGTCTGCCGTCTGTCATTTACCGTCGCTAAAAGTGCGCTGGTCGATTTAGGTATTTCCCCCACCGAACTGGGGATGATCGGTTCGGCGCTATTTTTTAGCTATGCCATTGGTAAGCTGGTCAACGGTTTTCTTGCCGATCACGCTAACGTGGTGCGTTTTATGAGTCTCGGTTTACTGATCAGCGCCGGGATGAACTTTATGATGGGCACCACCACCAATGCGCTATTGCTTACCCTGTTCTGGGGCATCAATGGCTGGGCGCAATCAATGGGGGTTGGTCCCTGTGTGGTCTCGCTGGCGCGCTGGTACGGAAATAAAGAGCGCGGGACCTTTTATGGTATCTGGTCAACGGCGCATAATATCGGTGAAGCGGTGACCTATATGGTGATTGCCACAGTGATCGCCGGTTTTGGCTGGCATTTCGGCTACTTTACCACGGCCATGCTGGGTGTGGTCGGGATCGTGGTGATCCTGCTGTTTATGCAGGATTCGCCGCAAAGCGCAGGTTATCCACCGATTAGCGTGATTCGTAACGATCCGGTTGAGCCAACGGAGCGTGAAGGCTCCGTATTAAAAAATCAGCTGCTTTCGCTGCGTAATCCGGCGCTCTGGACGCTGGCGCTGGCCTCAGCCTTTATGTATATCGACCGTTATGCGGTTAACTCGTGGGGGATTTTCTTCCTGCAACAGGCCAAACAGTACAGTACGGTAGAGGCCTCCGGCATTATTGGGGTGAATGCGATCGCCGGGATTGTCGGCACCATCCTGGCCGGGATCCTTTCCGACCGCTTCTTCCCGCGCAATCGTAGCGTGATGGCCGGATTTATTAGCCTGTTAAATACCGCCGGTTTTGCCCTGATGATCTGGCTGCCGCGTAATTACTATACCGATATTATTGCCATGGTTATTTTCGGCGCCACTATCGGTGCCCTCACCTGTTTCCTTGGTGGCTTAATTGCCGTCGATATTTCATCGAAAAAGGCGGCCGGAGCGGCATTAGGCACCATTGGCATTGCCAGCTACGCCGGCGCCGGATTAGGCGAATTTATTACCGGGGTGATTATTGATAAAACCGCAGTGATCGACAGCGGCAAAACCTTATATAACTTTCACAGTCTGTCGATATTCTGGGTCAGCTGTGGCCTTATTTCCGCGCTGCTGTGCTTTATTACCGCCGCGATTGTCGCCCGTCGCCACCTGTTACAACAAAAAACGGTATTAATTCACTAACCGTCATTACCGCGATATTAACGATTAAGGAACGGATTATGTTAATAAAACAGACGGCATCGCTACGCCTGTTATTGACCAGCTTACTGGCATTACTGAGTTTCAGCGCCGGCGCGCAACCGCAATATATTCTGGAAAAAGTAGTGGAAATCAGTCGTCACGGCGTACGGCCGCCAACGCCATCCAATACCCAGGCCATGGCGGCCGGAACCGCGCGCCAGTGGCCGCAGTGGCTGACCGCAGAGGGTGAGCTGACCGGCCACGGCTACAGCGCTGCGGTCATCAAAGGACAGTATAACGGCAGCTACTATCGTCAATATGGCCTGCTGACCCGCGGCTGCCCGGAACCGGGCGCGCTATTTGTCTGGGCCAGTCCGCTGCAACGCACCCGGGCCACGGCGAAGGCGCTGACCGACGGCGCCTTTCCCGGCTGCGGCGTGGCAATCCACTCGCTGGCCACTGACAACGATCCGCTATTCCAAAGCGACCAGATGGGGCTGGCGAAACTGGATGCGGCCAAAGCCCGCGCCGGAATTCTGACCGCCATGGGTGGCAGCCTGTCGGCAGCTGAACAGCAACTGGCGCCAGAAGTCGCACGACTAAAGGAAGCCGTTTGCCAGCCTGCCAGCCCCTGCCCGGCGTTCGACAAACGCTGGCAGATTAAGCAGGAGGACGATGGCCGCTTTACCGTTTCCGGCCTCAGCACGCTGGCCAATATGGCCGAAACCTTCCGCCTGGCATGGAGTGAAAACCAGCCAAAGCCACAGGTGGCTTTTGGCCATGCGCGCTCGGCGGATGAAGTGGCAAAACTGATGCCGCTGCTGACGGCAAAATATGACTTTACCAGTGATGTACCTTATATCGCCCGGCGCGGCGGCTCGATGTTAATGGATCAAATCAGCAAGGCCCTGCAACAGGGCGTCACGCCACAGCGTGATGCGCCGCCGGACGTCCGCTGGTTGCTGTATGTGGCGCACGATACCAATATCTCTTACCTGCGCACGATGCTGAATTTCAGCTGGCAGCTCGGTAACTATCCGCGCGGCAATATTCCACCCGCCAGCAGTCTGGTGTTTGAACGCTGGCGTGACAGTCGCAGCCAGCAGCGGTTTATCCGCATCTATTTCCAGGCGCAAACGCTCGATCAGATCCGCGCATTGCAGACGATCGATCAGCAACATCCGCAGCTGAAACAGGAGTTAAGTGGCAAAGATTGTCAACTGACGGCGGTAGGTACGCTGTGCCCATACCCGAGCACCATCAGGCGGATAACGGCAAGTATTGATGGCAGTGCCGTCAGTAAAGTGAATTATAGCGGAGAGTAATAGCAGCTGGCCGGGCGTCTGCCCGGCCAGTAAGTGGTTACTGACGACTGAGACGCTGTTTAATCATATAGCCTGCCAGCAGCAGCACAATCCACACCATACCGACATACAGTGATACGCGGGTATCCGGGAAGTAACCAATCAGGCCGATAATAAACACCAGGAACGCCACACCGACCATGGCGGTAAAGGCGCCACCCGGCACGGCAAATTTCAGCGCCCGCGCTTCTTCAGCGCTCAGTTTGCGGCGGAAAGCGATCTGCGAGCAGAGGATCATAATCCAGACCCACACCGTGGCAAAGGTCGCCAGCGAGGCAATCACCAGGAACACTTTCTCCGGCATCAGGTAGTTAAGATAAACCGCCACCAGCATTGCCAGCATCATCACCAGCACCGTCACCCACGGAATGCCGCGCCGTGATACTTTCATAAACATCTTCGGCGCATGACCCTGCTCCGCCATGCCGTGCAGCATACGCCCGACGCCGAATACGTCGCTGTTAATCGCCGACAGTGAAGCGGTGATCACCACAAAATTCAGCAATGAGGCCGCCGCGGCAATCCCCAGATGCTGGAAAGTGAGAACGAACGGACTACCGGCGGTGCCCACCTGGTTCCACGGGTAGATCGACATAATTACAAACAGCGTGCCGACATAGAACACCAGGATACGCAGCGGTACTGAGTTAATTGCGCGGGGAATCGACTTCTCCGGCTCTTCAGCTTCACCGGCGGTAATACCGATAATCTCAATACCACCGTAAGCAAACATCACCATCTGCAGCGACAGCAACATACCGACAATACCATGGGCAAAAAAGCCGCCATTGCTCCACAGATTATGGATACCGGTCGGCTGACCGCCGTTGCCAATCCCCCAGATAATGATGCCAAAGCCGGCAAGGATCATAATAATGATGGTGGCAACTTTAAAGAACGAGAACCAGAACTCTACCTCGCCAAACACCCTGACGCTCAGCAGATTGATACCGCCAATAATCAGCACCACGCTTAGCACCCATATCCAGTGCGGCACGTCCGGGAACCAGACGCCCATATAAATACCAAAGGCGGTTACATCGGCAATGGCGACAATCAGAATTTCAAAACAGTAGGTCCAGCCGGTGATATAGCCCGCCAGCGGACCGAGATAATCCTGGGCATAGCGCGAAAACGAACTGGCCTGCGGATTGTTGACCGACATCTCTCCCAGCGCACGCATGATAATATAGGCCACTGCGCCGCCAATGATGTAGGCCAGTAGGACACTTGGCCCGGCCATTTTTATCGCGTCAGCGGAGCCGTAAAACAGCCCGGTACCAATAGCCGATCCCAAAGCCATAAACCGTATATGGCGTGTGCTCAGTCCGCGTTTGAGCTTGTTCGTTTCTTGCATAGCGACTTATCACCTGTGGAAATGAAAAAACCACGGGCAAGCCCGTGGTTATAAAACAACCTGCTGGATTACTGCTGGTGAGCAGTCACTTGCTGACGTCCCAGTAGCCGGTCATACAGCGCAACCAGAACCAGCATTGCCAGTGACGGCGGCAACCAGGCCAATCCCTGATCGGCCAGCGGCAGATGCTGACCCCAGACAGGCAAAATATCTTTAAAGTTGGTGGTTTTCGTCGCATCAATAATGCCGAATAGCAGGCTGACCAGCATGGTCGGCGCAATGATACGACTGCTTTTATGCCACCAGCTCAGAGTAAAGCTCAGTACCACCAGCACAATACAAGGCGGGTAGATGGCGGTCAGTACCGGAATCGAGATCTGAATCAGATGACTCAGCCCAAGGTTTGATACCAGCATCGAGAACAGACCGAGAATAAATACCAGCGTACGATAGGAGAGCGGCAGACACTGCGCGAAGAACTCGGCGCAGGCACAGGTCAGGCCAACCGCCGTGACCATACAGGCGACGAAAATCAGCGCCGCCAGGAACAGGCTGCCCATGTTGCCAAAGGTCTGCTGCACATAGGCGTGTAAAATCGCCGCGCCATTAGCATGCTGATCGACCAGCGCACCGCTGCCGGAGCCGAGTTTAAACAGACTGAGATAAACCAGCGTCAAACCCATACCGGCAATCAGACCAGCGAGTATGGTATAGCGCGTCAGCAGCCGATTATCGCTAACGCCGCGTGAACGCGCCGCATTGACGATAACAATACCGAACACCAGCGCCCCGAGGGTATCCATGGTCAGATAACCATTCACAAAACCGCTGGAGAAAGCAGCATACTGATACGCTTCGCTGGCCGGCGTAACGCCGCCCGCCGGCCACATCAGTGCGGCCAGCCCCAGTACCGTCAGCGCGACAATTTTCAGCGGCGCCAGAATATGGCCGACGGTGTCGAGCAGCTTACCCGGATAGAGGGAGATAGCCATCACCAGCACAAAGTAGACCACGCTGTAGATAAATAGCGGCAACGGGCCTTCACCGGTAATCGGCGCGATACCGACTTCAAACGAAACCGTTGCGGTTCGTGGCGTGGCAAACAACGGCCCCACCGCCAGATAGCAGACGGTAGCCAGTAGCAGACCGGCGGCTTTGCCGATTGGCGAGCTCAGCGCGTCAATACCGCCGCCAACCCGTGCCAGCGCAATTACGGTGATCACCGGTAAACCCACCGCGGTGATCAGGAAGCCCAGAGCCGCAACCCAGACGTGTTCCCCGGACTGAATTCCCACCATCGGGGGGAAAATAATATTGCCCGCGCCGACAAACAGGGCGAAGGTCATGAAACCCAGCGCGAGGATATCTTTTGGAGCTAAACGATGTGTCATAAAGCCGAATTGCCTGTAACTGATGTTGCGTGAAAGTTGTGTTTAAACGTTGCGAATCCGACAGCACGCTAAAAATTATCAATAGTTCAGACAACTACAGAGCAATATGCTTACTGATGGCCTGACGTGCAGGTGATTTGAGCTGATTTTCTTCTGTTCACAGGGGATGAATCGACAACGGCGCTAAGTAGAACTTTTATAGCGGGTAAAGGCAATACGGGATCGAAAAAGCAGAGTGATATATCGGATAAATCATTTAAAGCAGTGCATCACTTCAGAATATAACAAAAGCGCATTACATGATTTGTATTTTTTCTGCACAGCGTGAGGTTAAATTGGTCATTAATCGGTTTTTAATGCACAAAAGGCGCGTATAAACGCGCCTGTCTGCACAACTTTACGCCAGCTACCAGAGCTTTTTCGCGATATCAACCACCAGCCGCAACTTCGCCCACTGCTGCTCTTCCGTCAGGCTGTTGCCCTCTTCGGTTGAGGCGAAACCACACTGTGGACTCAGGCAAATCTGGCTCAGATCGACAAACTTCGTCGCTTCAGTAATACGCTGCTGCACAGTTTCCGCCTGCTCCAGCTCACCGTTTTTGGTGGTGATCAGTCCCAGTACCACCTGCTGATTGCCCGGCCGGATAAAACGCAACGGCTCAAAGCCACCGGAACGTTCGTTGTCATATTCAAGGAAGAAGGCGTCGACATTCACCGTGCCAAACAGAATTTCGGCTACCGGCTCGTAGCCCCCTTCCGAGATCCAGGTGGAACGGAAGTTACCCCGGCACACATGCAGACCAATGGTTAAATCGTCCGGTTTCCCTTCAATCGCCTGATTCAGCACCCGGGCATAAATACGCGCCAGCTCCTGTGGATCTTCCCCGCGTTCGCGGATCTGACGTTTCTGATCGTCGGAACACAGATATGCCCAGACGGTATCATCCAGCTGCAGATAGCGACAGCCTGCCGCGTAAAAGGCTTTAATCGCGTCGCGATAAGTCTGCGCCAGGTCGTCAAAATAGGCATCCAGCTGTGGATAAACACTGGCATCAATCGCTTTGCGACCGCCCCGGAAATGCAACACGCTCGGGCTGGGAATGGTCATTTTCGCTACCGCGTCGCCACTGACACTCTGCAGGTAGCGGAAATCTGCCAGCATCGGATGTTCGCCGAACCCCAGCTTGCCGATCACCCGAATGCCATGGGCTTTGGTCTGGACGCCGTTAAACTGAATGCCCTGCTCAGACTCATAACGCTCAACCCCCTGCAGGCCGTCGAAAAAGTCAAAGTGCCACCATGCGCGGCGAAACTCGCCGTCGGTTACCACCGGTAAACCACAGGCGCGTTGCTGGCTGACCACATGGCGAATGGCTTCATCTTCAATCTGACGCAAGGCAGTGGCATCAATTTTTCCTGCGGCAAACTGTTCGCGCGCCTGTTTAATCGCTGCCGGACGCAGGAAACTGCCAACAATATCGGCACGGAATGGCGCGGTGGTTCTTTGCATGTTAATAAACTCCTGGCTTATGCGCGCGGCGCATAATTTACCTGTGAAATAGTTACTCTTGGTTATTCTCAGACTTCTGGATGTCTATATGTCTGAAAGCAGAGTGACATGAGCATTCTTCAGGTGCAACAGAGGATATTTCATCGGTGATGAATAAAATTCATCATGGCGGTGCGGGCGGCATCAATCCGCCCTACAGAGGGGAGCCATTGATTAACGCCTGCGCCTGATGCAGCTGCGTATCCGAAAGCGGTAAATAGCCCGCGCGCTTCACCAGCTCCTGCCCCTGCGCGGAAATGGCCTGTAGCAGAAAAGCACGGGTCAGTGGTTCCAGCGGCTTACCCGGCGCCTTATTAACGTAGATATACAGCGGACGACTGTACGGATAACTACCGTTACGAATATTTTCGGTGCTCGGACTCACCGCCGCCGCGCCATCACGCGCAATGGCCAGCGTTTTTACCCCGCTAATATGAAAACCGATACTGGCGTAACCAATACCGTTAAGCGTGGCGGCAACTGCCTGCACCACCGCCGCCGAGCCGGGATACTCACTGACATCACGGCGAAAATCACCGCCGCACAACGCCTGCTGTTTAAAAAAACCCCAGGTGCCGGAAGCGGAGTTACGGCCAAAACGTTGCAGCGCGCGCTGCTGCCACAGTGCAGATTTCAGTTGCAGATCGCCCCATTTTTCCGGCACCGTCGTCGCGCCACAGCGACGCGTCGCTGAAAACACCGCGTCCAGCTGCTGACTGTCGATCGCCGTTAGCGGATTGTCCTGATTCACCATCACCACCAGCGCATCCATCGCGACCGGTATCGCCAGCGGCGCATAGCCATACTTATCAGCAAACAACTGACGTTCTCCGGCCTGCATCGGACGGCTCATCGCCCCCAGTTGCGCGGCGCCAGCCGCCAGCGCGGTAGGTGCAGTAGAAGAACCGGCCGCCTGAATCTGCACATTAACGCCGGGATACTGACGATTAAAATTCTCGCCCCACAGCGCCATTAAATTCCCCAGCGTATCAGAGCCGACACTGGTGAGATTTCCCGCCAGCATCCCCTCTTTTGCCGTCGCCGTCGCAGACAGCAGCAGTAGCGCCATCAGAATCAGTTGTTTCATGCTTTGCGCCTGTTAATGGTCAACGCGTAGCATTCTCCGGCAATTCCGCATGAACAATCAACCGTGGCGCCAGCGTAAAACTGAAGCAGGTCTGAATATCCGGAATACTGGTAATATCCAGCCGCGAATTATGGTGGCTTAACGCATGCTTGACGATCGCCAGCCCGAGGCCACTGCCGCCGGTGGAGCGGGAGCGCGCCTTATCCACGCGATAAAAACGCTCGGTAAGACGTGGGATATGCTCAGCGGCAATACCCGGCCCGTTATCTTTTACCGCAAAGTGCGCGCCGGTTTTATCGCGTAACCAGCTGATATCAATCCGGGTGCCGGATGGCGTATGGTTCACCGCGTTATACACCAGGTTAGAGATGGCGCTGCGCAGTTGATCATCGTTGCCAAACACCTGCAGATGCGGATCGGTATGAAAATGAATTTCATGACGTCCGTTACTCAGGGTTTCCGCTTCGCGCTGTACCAGCCGTAACATCATCGGCACATCGACTTTCTCCTGCAGATCAATCGCCGGAGCTGCCTCGATACGTGACAGAGTCAGTAGCTGTTTTACCAGACTGTCCATCCGTCGCGTCTGTTCCTGCATGGTGTGCAGCGCTTTGTTACGCGAGGGACCTTCCAACACCGCATCATTCATCATCTCCAGATAGCCCTGCAGCACGGTTAGCGGCGTGCGCAGCTCATGGCTGACGTTGGCGAAAAAGTTTCGCCGCGCCCCTTCCAGCTGATGCTTCTGGGTGACGTCACGCGCCACCAGCAACCACTGACCTTCGCTGTAAGGCATTACGCGGAACTCTAAATGACGATGATTATTCAGCACCAGGGTTAACGGCCGGGCAAAGTCGCGCTGACGCAGATAACGGGAAAACTCCGGATAACGCAGCAGGTTCAGGATATTTTGGCCATTATCTTCCGGCCAGCGCAGCCCGAGGTGTTGCTGCGCCAACCCGTTACACCAGAAAATATTGCCCTCTTCGGTGGTCAGCACTACCGCATCCGGCAACGATTCGGCGCCGCTGCGAAAACGTTTGATCAGGTTACCCAGCTCGCGCCGACGACGACGGTTACGCAGTTGCATTTGATAGAGGCCATAGAACAATGGCTCCCAGCTGGCGTGACCGGCAGGCGGCGTCATGGTGCGGTCGACCCACAGCCAGTGCGACAGGCGCAGTAAATTATAGAAGTGCCAGCCGAGCACGCCGAGCACTGACACTAACAGCCACCACGGCAAATAGCCGAACAGCAGACCCAGTATCAGTGCCGGCAGACAGGCCAGCAATAGTTCCAGCAGCAATCTCTTCCAGGAGAGGCGTTCCAGCACGGTTCAGACTCCGATCAAAAACGAGCGGAGAAACGATACCCCGTTCCGCGCACCGTTTGCACCATACGATCGTGGCCGGTGACTTCCAGCGCCTTACGCAAACGGCGGATGTGAACATCGACAGTGCGATCTTCAACATAAACATTGGTACCCCAGACGTGATTCAGCAGCTGTTCACGGCTGTAGACACGCTCAGGATGCGTCATAAAGAAATGCAGTAATTTATATTCGGTCGGCCCCATATCCAGCGGGGTGGTTTCAGCCATCACCCGGTGTGATGAGGGATCGAGGCTCAGCCCCTGCATCTCGATCACTTCTTCAACCGCCATTGGCGAGATACGGCGCATCACCGCTTTAATTCGCGCGACTAACTCTTTGGGCGAAAAAGGTTTGGTGATGTAATCATCCGCGCCCACTTCCAGCCCCCGCACCCGGTCTTCTTCTTCGCCGCGCGCGGTCAGCATCATCACCGGAATATCGCGCGTCATGGCTTCACGCTTCAGGTGTTTAATAAATTGAATGCCGCTGCCGCCTGGCAGCATCCAGTCAAGAAGGATCAGATCTGGCCACGGTTCGATCAGTAAATTTATCGCACTGTCATAATCTTCCGCTTCTATCGGTTGATAGTCATTTTGCTCAAGGACGAAACACAACATCTCACGAATTGGGGCTTCATCTTCGACTACCAGAATGCGCTTAGCCATTATTGCTCCTGCTGATGTGACCGGTTTGTCACTGGGGTTCGCGGCGCCATTATGCGTCAGTTTTATGACAGTTTTATGAAAAAAGCACGCCCCGGAATCCGGTTTGTCACACTTTTGTGAAACCAGATTTGGCAATTGCTCACCCGCTTTTCGGCCACTCTGTTTATAATCGCCCTCTCAGGTTACCGTTTGTATCCTGAATCATGTGAATTGCAGTATCACCGATATGCAGGGAGTTCTATGCGCATCATCCACACCGCGGACTGGCACCTCGGCCAGTTCTTCTACACTAAAAGCCGCGCGCCGGAACATCAGGCGTTTCTCGACTGGCTGATCCTGGCCGTAGAAGAACATCAAATCGATGCGGTCATTGTCGCCGGTGATATCTTTGATACCGGCTCACCGCCGAGCTATGCGCGTGAACTGTATAACCGTTTTATTGTGCAGCTACAGCGAACCGGCTGCCAGCTGGTCGTACTGGGCGGCAATCACGATTCGGTCGCCACGCTAAATGAATCGCGCGATCTGCTGGCCTGCCTGAATACCCGTGTCATCGCGGCCGCCAGTGAACAGATTGCCGACCAGGTATTGCTGCTAAACGATCGCCAGGGCAATCCGGCGGCGTTACTCTGCGCCATTCCCTTTTTACGCCCGCGCGATATCCTGCGCAGCCAGGCCGGACAATCAGGACGCGAGAAACAGCAAAGCCTGCAGGAAGCGATTAGCGAACACTATCAGCGCTGTTATCAGCAGGCGTTGCGCCAGCGCGAGGCGCTGGCGTTACCATTACCGATTATTGCTACCGGTCACCTTACCACGGTCGGCGTCAGCAAAAGTGACGCGGTACGTGATATCTATATTGGCACGCTGGATGCTTTTCCGGCGCAGGCGTTCCCTCCCGCCGACTATATTGCGCTGGGGCATATTCACCGCGCCCAGCGCGTTGCCGACAGCGAGCATATCCGCTATAGCGGCTCGCCAATCCCGCTGAGTTTCGATGAAACCGGTAAAGCGAAAAGCGTGTTCCTGGTCGAGTTTGCTGGCCAGCAACGGGTTCGGGTGGAGCCATTGCCAATCCCGCTATTTCAGCCAATGTGCATGATTAAAGGCACGCTGGCGCAGATCGAACAGCAACTGACACAATTCACCACGGCCAGCAGCAACGTCTGGCTGGATATTGAAATTGTCACCGAAGATTACCTTAACGATATTCAGCGGCGCATCCAGCAGCTGACCGACGACCTGCCGGTCGAGGTGGTACTACTGCGCCGCAGTCGTGAGCAGCGCGACAATGTTATCGCACGTCAGAATAACGAAACCCTGAATGAACTCAGTGTCGAAGAGGTTTTCAGCCGACGGCTGGCACAGGAAGAGAGCAGCGACACGCAGCGGCAACAGCGAATACAGCAGCTGTTTGCCACCACCCTGGATGCGGTTCGCAGCGAGGAACAGCAATGAAAATTTTAACGCTGCGCTTTAAAAATCTGAATTCGCTGAAAGGCGAATGGAAAATCGACTTTACCGCCGAGCCCTTTGCCAGCAACGGTCTGTTTGCCATCACCGGCCCGACCGGCGCCGGTAAAACCACTCTGCTGGATGCCATCTGCCTGGCGCTGTATCACCAGACGTCACGCCTCGGCGGCATCAGCCAGTCGCAGAATGATTTGATTACCCGCGATACCGCCGAATGTCTGGCTGAAGTCGAATTTGAAGTGAAAGGCGTCGCCTGGCGCGCATTCTGGAGCCAGAATCGTGCGCGTGGCGCGCTGGATGGCAATCTGCAGGCGCCGCGCGTCGAGCTGGCGCGTTGCGCCGATAACAGCATTGTCGCCGATAAGGTCAACGACAAGCTGAAGATGACCGAAACCCTTACCGGCCTCGATTTTAATCGTTTTACCAAATCGATGATGCTGTCGCAGGGTCAGTTCGCCGCCTTCCTCAATGCTAAAGCCAGTGAACGGGCAGAGCTGCTGGAAGAGCTGACCGGCACCGAAATCTATGGTCGCCTCTCGGTGGAGGTATTCGAACGCCATAAAAGTACGCGTATCGCGCTGGATAATTTGCGCGCGCAGGCTTCCGGCATGGCGCTGTTGGATGAAGAGGCGCGCCAGGCACTGCAACAGCAGCTGGATCAACTGATTTCGCAGGAGCAAGTACTCACTCAGTCACTGAACGGCTTGCAGTTTCAACAGCAGTGGCTGACCCAACAACAGCGGTTACAGCAGGATTGCCAGCAGGCTCAACAGCGGCTTCAGCAGGCAGAAACGGCCTGCCATCAGGCGCAGCCGCAACTGCAACGACTGGCGCAGGCGGAACCGGCAGAGAAGCTGCGTCCGTTGTGGCAGCAGCGCAACCAGTATCAGCAGGACATTATTGTTCTGGAACAGCAAATTAACGCACTAAGCGCCGAGCAGCAGCAGGCGACGGCCCGGCGGCAAACTCTCAGCGAGCAGCAACAGCAGGCGGAAGCGTCGCGTCAGCAACTGCTGGCACAGCGTCAGCAACAGGAGACGCTGATTAATGAACAGATTATCCCGCTGGACCATCAGCTGGCCAGCCTGCAGCAGCAGTGTGAGCAGCTGAGCAAGGCACTGAGTGAACTTCAGCTGACGCAACAGCAAAAACAGCAGAGTCAGCAGCAGCAACAGCAGGAAATCAACCAGTTACGGCAGCAGCGCCAACAGCATCAGCAGTGGCGTGAACAGCATGCGCAGGTGGCGCAATGGGGCGAATCTTTACTGCTGTGGCGCGAGCGCTTTAACCACCTGCAAAAAAGCGAGCAGGTACTTACTTCGCTGCAGCAACGTGAACAGCAACAGTTACAGGCTATCGCCGGGCAAAACCAGGCGCTGGAACAGCTGGTTCAGCAGGTCACACCGTTACAGGCCCGGCAGGAGGCGGCACAGCAGCAGCTTAATCAGGCTGAACAGGCCTTCAATCTGTTACAGCAGCAACAGCCGGAAGCAGTGCTGCGCGCCGGGTTACAGCAGTTACAACAACAACGCCCGTTACGTCAGCAGTTGGCTCTGCTTTCGCCACAACTGATCCAGCTCAGTCAGCAGCAGCAGAAACAACAAACCGCACTCCAGACGCTGAGCCAGCAGCTGGAACAGGATGAACAGCAGCTGGCCGCGCTGCGCAGCGCCTTTAAAGAGAAGAAGCAGCACCATATAGATCTGAAGACCCGCTGCCAGCTGGAACAACAAATCGCTGACTTAGCGCAGTACCGTGCGGCGCTACAACCGCAACAGCCTTGCCCGTTGTGCGGCTCCTGCCAGCATCCGGCGATCGCCGAATATCAGTCGCTGGAGCTTTCCGGCAATCAGCTGCGTCTGCAACAGCTGGAAAAAGAAGTGCAGCAGCTGTTCGAGCAAGGCACCGCTAAGGGTGAACAGGTTCGCTTAACTAAACTGCAGCTGGAAAAACAGCAACAAGATCGCCAGCAGACCGACAGCGATATTGCGCAGCGGCAACAGCAGTGGCTGGAACTCTGTCAGTCGCTGGCGCGGGTAAATATGGCCGCGCTGGATGGCGAAGCCGTCGCCAGCTGGTTGCAGCGCCAGGAACAGCAGGAAGCGGCACTGCAACAGTCACTGCAGCAGCTGGAGCAGGCTACGCGGCTTTGCCAGCAGGCCAGAGACGCGCTTGGCATCCAGCAGCAGACGCTGCAAAAACAGCAGCAGTCACAGCTACTGGCCCAACAGCAACTGAGTTATGCGCAACAGCAACTGGCCGAACTGCAAAAACAGCTATCGGCGGAACGTCAGCAGGCACAGCAACAGCGCGAGGATTTGACGAAGCAACTGGCTGCCTGGCAGTTTACCGTCCCGGCCACTGAGGCGGTGGAAAGCTGGCTACAGGAGCGTCAGCAGCAGTGGCAGCGCTGGCAGCAGGGTGAGCAAGTACTTGCTGATCTCGGCCCCAAACTGGCCGCATTACACAGTCGTCAGGAGAGCAATAGCGCCGAACTGGCAGAACTGCAACAGCGGCTGGAGCGCGGCAACAGCGAGCTGGCGGCCGCCCGTCAGCGTTGCAGCGAAATGCAACAACAGCGCCAGCAGCTGTTTGGCGCACAAGTGATCGCGGAGGTACGACAGCGGCTGCAGCAGCAGGCCGTACAGGCCGAGGCGCGCTGTACAGAACAGCATCAACTGTGGCTGACGGCGCAGAGTCAGCTAAATACACTGACCGGACAGCATAAATCACTAAATAACCAACTTTCGTCGTTACAGTCGCGACTACAGGAAGCGCAGCAGCAGTTGAGCAGCGCGCTGAGCAAAAGTCCGTTTGCCGATGAGAGCGCCTTTACTCAGGCGCTGCTGGATGATGACACTGCGCACGCCCTGCGCGCGCAGCAGAAACAGCTGGAGAGCGGCCTGCAACAAGCCAGCGCATTGCAACAGCAGGCAAATAAGGCGCTGATGGCGCATCAGGCGCAGCAGCCAGACAATGTTACCGATCAACCGGAGCGGCTCACGGAACAGATCGATAGCCTGCGTCTGCAGGTGCGCGATAATGCGCAGCAGCAGGGCCAGGCACGTCAGCAGCTGTTGAGCGATCGGCAGCGACGTCAGCAGCAACAGGGGTTGTTACAACAAATTGCCGCCGGCGAACAGCAGCTGGAGGACTGGGCGTGGCTGAATGAGATGATTGGCTCCGCCACCGGCGATAAATTCCGCAAGTTTGCTCAGGGGCTGACTCTCGACCATCTGGTGTGGCTGGCCAATAACCAGCTGGGCCGCCTGCATGGTCGCTATCTGCTGCAGCGCAAATCGCAGGAAGCACTGGAGTTACAGGTGATCGACACCTGGCAGGCGGATGCCCGACGCGACACCCGCACCCTGTCCGGTGGAGAAAGCTTCCTCGTCAGTCTGGCGCTGGCGCTGGCGCTCTCCGATCTGGTCAGTGATAAAACCCGTATCGAGTCGCTGTTTCTTGATGAAGGTTTTGGCACCCTTGATGCTGAAACGCTGGATACCGCGCTGGATGCGCTGGATGCGCTGAATGCCAGCGGTAAAACCATCGGCGTTATCAGCCATGTTGAAGCGATGAAAGAGCGAATTCCGGTGCAGATTAAGGTGCGAAAAGTTAACGGACTGGGCTACAGCAAACTGGAGACGCCCGCGGCCTGAGGGCACAGGGGGCGCCGCAACGGCGCCCCTGGCGATCAGATTTTTGCCGCTTTCGCGCGCGGACCTGGCAGAATACCGCCATTACTATTAGCCGTCAGTAAGCGGTCACTGGTGACGACAGCAATATCGTGCGCGCCATCGCTAATATTATTGGCAATCTGCTTAACTGCCGCAGTGACCAGCATGCCAACCAGCCCCTGATTACCATTGTCTTGCTCGTTATTCGCTGCGGTGGCGAGGCCACTCCAGATCTGTTTACCGCTGCGCAAATCCACCAGTCTGGCAGTGGCGCTCACTCGCGTCACACTGTCGATAACAATATATTTGGTACCGTAATCAGTAATGTCGATATACAGCGCCGCATCAGCATTAAAGATACTGCGCAGTTTTGCCGGCGGCACGCTACGAATATCACTGGCATTGGTTAACCCGTTCTGTTTGAAGGTTTCTTCCACCACCGCCACCGGGAAAACATAGTAGCCGGACTCCGCCAGCGGCTGCGTCACCAGCGAGGCAAAACTGTGGGCGGCACTGATATCCGTGGTATGGTTTTCCGCCGGCAGCACCAGAATCGAGGCCGGCTTACTTTCACGGAAAGCTGAATAATCATAGGGGGTTTTCTTCACGCAACCGGTCAGGGTAACCGTGGCCAGTAGTGCGGCAATGGCTAAGATTTTCTTCATTGTGCTGCTCCCTGCTTGTTGCGCATCAGGAAATCCATGTAGAAAGAGGACTCAGGAAAAGCGGTTTTCTCCGCGGTAAACTGGCGGAAAGCCAGATCCGGGTGGCCGGTATTGACATATAACAAACCCAGCTGCGCATGCAATCCCGGGGCTACCGGTTTATTTTTCGCATTAGCCTGCTGAATAACCGCGTTCAGCGTCTCAATCTCTTTTTCCGGTGCCGCCGTATGTTTGTAATAGCTATATAATGACGGCTGATATTCCCCCCAGTAATAGGTGGTGCTGGTTTTTTCCGCGCAGGCGGTTAATAGCAGAGCCGTAGCCGCTGCCAGCGTATATTTCACAATGCGCATTTTCTTCTCCGTTTATTATTTAACCGCACGCCAGGCGCCGGATTCAATTCCGCTGACCAGATGATTTACCGCTTCACGAATCGCCAGATCCATCACTTTGCCATTTAGCGTGGAGTCATAGCTGGCAGTACCGCCAAAACCAACCACTTCACGATTTGACAAGGCATACTCTCCGGCGCCCTGCACCGAATAAACCACTTCTGCGGTCGCCACATCGACAATGTTCAGGTTGACTTTGGCATAGGCAATCTGCGTTTTGCCGCGGCCCAGAATGCCAAACAGCTGCTGGTCGCCGACCTCTTTGCGGCCAAACTCGGTGATATCGCCGGTCACCAGATAATCGGCGCCTTTAATTGACTGCAGGCTACGCTTGTAGCCTGCTTCGGCTTTCAGTTCGTCAAGGTTGGCGCGATCGAGCACGTTAAAACGCCCGGTCTGCTGGAGATGAGTGATCAGAATGGTTTTGGACTGATTACCCAGATGATCGACGCCATCGGAGAAGATGCCGTTCATATAAGACGAGCGATTATCAAATTTCCCCACGGCAATCGGGCTTTTCACCCCCTGCCAGGCCGGCTGGCTGGCAGCAGTAACCTGAGGGGCTTCTATTGCACGTGACGACTCTGTGGCGCAGCCGCTAATAACGGCACTACTCAATAACGTTAAAGCAATAAGCTGATAATGAGTTTTCATTTCTGTTCCATGAATGAAGTTAAAAAACCAGCAGCGCGCGATTAATAACCGGGGTAAACAGATTCCTGTCACGCCGGAAGCAGCAATAAAACAAACTTCCGCTAAACGAAAAATAGATTAATCATGATGTAAAATATAATTTATTACCGTTATTAACTGATTTGCTTTATTCTGTTTGCCGCCAATAATGCTGGCTGCTGCCAGGCCGCAGGGGAATTATCTGTAAATGGTCAGGCAATGCTGGAATAACCTGTCAGCAGAAAGCTAACGTTGTAAGCTATCGGCTGCCATGAGAAAATCTTTAGCAATCCGGGGGATAAAATGACGCCAGCGATGCAGCGGACAGGGATGATAGCGGCGGGAATGACCGTGCTGGTACTGATGCTGGCGGGCTGCCAGTCAGTCAGCCCCAGTCGCCACCCCAAACTGCCCCCTCCTGACGCCCGGGAGTTGCAGCAACAGGCGGAAAAACAGTGCCGCACGCCGCCAGCGGGCATGTCGCAGCAGGATTGTCACTATTACGCTCAGATGCAGTACGGGATCCGGCGTAATTTTTACGATGCTGACCACTATCGCGGGCGCGAGTGCACGCTAACCATTAGCTGGGGACGCCATGGCCGTTACAACGTATTGAGTACTTCAGGGGATGAGGTATTGTGCAAAAAAGCCTGGGGAGTGGTAAGCAGTGCAGATTACCTGCCGCCGCCGCCCAAACATATCCCTGGCAAAATCATGATTGATTTCAGGCCCGGCTAACCGGCCATCTCATCCTGACGCCACTGGCGCGGACTGATGCCAAACCAGCGGCGGAAAGCGCGTGAAAAAGCACTCACTTCCGAGTAACCCAGCAGCAGCGCCATTTCCGAAATCGGCAGCTGCTTTTGCTGCAGATAGTGCCGCGCCATTTCGCAGCGCACTTTATCCACCAGCGCAGTAAAACTAAAGCCTTCGTCACGCAGCCGACGCTGCAGCGACCAGCTTGACAGCCCCATTTTTTCCGCCACTTCTTCCAGAACCGGTTCACCCTGCAGTAACGACAAATGCACTTGCGAGCGGGCCTGATCGACAATATTTTGCTGCGGCGCGCTGCAGTTAAGACGGCGGATTGCGTCCTGCATAACGGTTAACAGGATCGGATCGCTGTCCGGCATCGCGCGTGCCAGATCGCGTTTGGGGATCACCAGCGAGTTAAACGGCTGATCGAAATAGACCGGGGCATCAAACACTTTACAGTGCTCATGCCACTGCTCCGGGCGCGGATGCTCAAAGTGCACCTCCCGCGGCGACCAGCTTTTACCGGTGACATGGCGGATCAGATTCATAATCATGCCGAGGGTTAACTCCGCATCCTGACGGCGGCAGAGAATCGCCCCGTGCCGCACCTGATAATCAAAGCGCCAGCACTCCCCTTTATCCACCAGCCGCGTCAGGGTGTCGTGCTGATGAAAAGGAAAGGCATTAACCACATTCTGTAGCGCCTGCTCCAGATTGGCAGAGCAGAGACCCACATAACCAATCAGACCTAATGACTGCGGTTTAAACTGCTTGCCGTAGTGCAAACCGAAGTTATCAAAACCAGAGGAACGCGCCGCTTCTTCCAGCACCCGACAATAGTTAATCAGTCCGAGGCTAAGCGTCGGGCTGGCCAGCAGTTCCGGATCGATACCGCTAACGCCGAAAATCCGGTCCGCATCGCCGCCCTTATCACTGATAAATTCACTCAGCCCGGTAGCGGCCGCAGCCAGCACTCCCCGGTTACTGGCAAACCCGGCAGCCAGCACGCCAGCCATCCCGGGTTGTCTTGTCATTACATTTTCCATCATCGCCTCGCCTCGCGCTGCAAAAGGAATAGTCAGGCTGGATCGTTACAGCTTATACCGGGGTAAGCAGCAAATTTCGTACCAACCATCAGGGCGTCAGGAATCAGTAGGTTAGCAGAGGGGATATCGGGCCGGGCACCGCGGGTGCGCATCCCTGCCCGATAATAGTGCAGGCTCAGGCGCCGACCGGCAGCTGAGAGGTTTCCAGATAGCGGCGGCACAGACGCACCGAATGATCGGCCCACTGTGGCCCAAGGCTTTGCGCCATTTCGGTTTCCGCATGGGAACCGGCCCATGCCAGCAGCTGAATGCGGCGCTGCATCAGTAAAGTCGGCACCAGCGCCATATCGTCATCGGAGATATGCGCCACCTGTTCATAGCCGTGGATCCAGTGATCGACCCACTCGGCGGCGCGCGGATGGTGCTCGACAAAACTGATGGCCGCCGCCAGATCGTGCAGATACCAGCCAAAGCCGCAGTCGTCAAAATCAATCACCCGGGTTTCACCACGATGCAGCAGCAGATTGGTCAGGCGCAAATCGGCATGGATCAAACCATAACGGTCGGCGCTTTTGCCGTAATCCGCCAGCTCGCTGCCAATACGTGCAATCGCCTGCTCAACGATGGCGCGATCGCCGACTTTCAGATTAGGTGCGTCCTGCCAGTGTCCCCAGTGGCTGTGCGGGCTAACCATGGTGTGATGATCCCAGATAATGCGCTGAAAACCCTGGGGCCGCTGCCAGCGGCGGCTGTGCTGATGCAGGCGCGCAGTGATATGTCCCAGCTGCCGGAAAGCGCGTGGATCAACTTCGGTGGTCGGCATTTCGCCTTCAATCCAGTGAAACAGCACCGCATAACGCTCGCCGCCGTCTGGCAGCGTCAGCGTCAGTACCGCTTCCCCCTGCAGGTTCAGCACCGCTTGCGGCACTTCAATACCGGTTTCGCGCAGGGCGTTCAGCCAGTGCAGCTCACTCTCGATATCGGCTTTTTGATGGTAATCCGCGCGGTGCAGACGCAGTGCATAGCGCCGGCCCTGCGCCACCAGCAGAAAAGTGGCGTTTTCTGAACGACACAGCAGGCTCAGTTCGCCCTGCAGCGCCGCGGGATATTGTGCTAAAGCAGCGTGCGCCAAAGCCGTCAGCGCAGTGTTATCAAGGGTGTCGTATTGTTTGGCACTCATAAGTCAGGCTCCGGGGATAACGAATGTGTTATCAGCATGTGATGCCTGCCGTCTGTTCGGCTTGACCGCAGACGACCCAATGTTGACCGCAGCGTACAACTGGCACTTTTCTTGCCTCTAAGTTGACTATAGAAGACAAAACTTAGTGCGCCAGCGTCAAGTCTTCCCCTGCATGCCAGCGTCATTATCAAACGCAGTTGGCAAGCGATAACCGGGGCGAGGCGCTGACCTCGAATAACAAGACGATGACGGGGATAACATCATGACGAGTAAGCTAAAGCCCACACTGGGCACGATACATCTGTGGGGCATAGCGGTAGGTCTGGTCATTTCCGGCGAGTATTTCGGCTGGAGCTACGGCTGGGGAGTGGCAGGCACGCTGGGGTTCCTGATCACCACCGCACTTATCGCAACCATGTACACCTGTTTTATCTTCAGCTTTACCGAACTGACCACCGCCATTCCGCACGCCGGGGGGCCTTTTGCCTATAGCCGCCGCGCCTTTGGCGAAACCGGCGGCCTGATTGCGGGTATGGCAACACTGATTGAATTTGTTTTTGCTCCACCGGCGATAGCCATGGCTATCGGCGCCTACCTGAATGTGCAGTTTCCGGAACTGAATCCTAAATATGCCGCTGTCGGCGCTTATATTGTGTTTATGGCGCTGAATATTCTGGGGGTCAAGCTGGCGGCGATGTTCGAACTCTGCGTCACGGTGCTGGCGGTGATAGAACTGCTGGTGTTTATGGGCGTCGTGGCGCCAGGCTTCAGCGTGGCAAACTTTACCGCCAATGGCTGGTCAGGTGGCGAGAGTTTCGGCCTGCCGGCGGTGTCCGGTATTTTTGCCGCCATTCCGTTTGCCATCTGGTTCTTCCTCGCCATCGAAGGCGCCGCCATGGCTGCTGAAGAGGCGAAAGATCCGAAGCGCACCATTCCGAAAGCCTATATCAGCGGCATTCTGACGCTGGTGGTGCTGGCGATTGGCGTGATGCTGCTGGCGGGGGGTGCAGGCGACTGGCGTACGCTGTCGAATATTAACGATCCACTGCCGCAGGCGATGAAAATGATTGTCGGCGAACACTCTGGCTGGATGCATATGCTGGTGTGGATTGGTCTGTTCGGCCTGATTGCCAGCTTCCACGGCATTATTCTTGGCTATTCGCGTCAGTTCTTTGCCCTGTCCCGCGCCGGTTACCTGCCGCCGGGGCTGGCAAAACTCTCGCGTTTCCAGACGCCGCACCGGGCGATTATTGCCGGTGGTCTGATTGGCATCGCGGCAATTTTTAGTGACAACTGGATCAACCTGCAGGGCATGACGCTAACGGCGGCGATGATCACCATGGCGGTATTTGGCGCTATCGTGATGTACCTGATGAGCATGCTAAGTCTGTTCCGTCTGCGTCGTATCGCCCCGGAAATGGAACGCAGTTTCCTGGCGCCGGGCTATCCCTGGGTGCCGGCGATAGCGCTGGTGCTGGCGTTTGTCTGCCTGATCGCCATGCTGTGGTTTAACGCATTAATTGGCGGACTGTTTATCGCGTTTATGGCGGTCGGCTATGCTTACTTCCTGCTGACCAAAGCACAGCGTGACCGTGCCCCGGCGGATGCAATGCTGTCAGGCGCCGACTAATCTCTGCCGCCCTCTGCCAGTGACGGCAGAGGGCTGATTTCCCGCTACAGCGGCCACAACCAGGCCGCGCCACGCACGCCGCTGGAATCGCCATGCTGCGCCTGCAAAACCGGCGTCTCACACTCGCCGCCAAACACCCAGTTTTTCAGCAACAGCGGCACTGTCTGGTACAGCCGCGCGACATTGCTCATGCCGCCACCCAGCACAATCACATCCGGATCGAGAATATTGATCACCTGCCCGAGCGATTTTGCCAGCCGTTGCTCATAGCGACTCATCGCCAGTTCCGCCAGCGGATCCTGCTGATCCAGTAGCTGAATAATTTCCGCTCCTTTACGCGGCTGACCGCTCAGACGCTGGTAATCAATGGCAAAACCGGTGCCTGAAATAAAGGTTTCGATACAGCCCGCCTTCCCACAGTAGCAGGACACTTCCTGACGATAGCGCAGCTCGTCGTCATCCATCCACGGCAGCGGATTATGTCCCCACTCGCCGGCATTACCATTACTGCCGATATGCGCCTGACCATTCAGCGCCACGCCCGCCCCGCAACCGGTGCCGATAATCACCGCGAACACCGTCGCTTTCCCTGCTGCTGCCCCGTCAACCGCCTCGGACACCGCCAGACAGTTAGCATCGTTAGCTACCCGCACTTCGCGCCGAAGTCGTGTGGCGAGATCTTTATCCAGCGGCTGGCCATTCAGCCAGGTGGAATTGGCATTCTTCACTTTGCCGCTATACGGCGACAGCGTACCCGGAATACCAATGCCGACACTGCCCTGCTGAGCGGTGTTCTGTTCCGCCAGGGTCACCAGCCCGACAATGGCATCGAGGGTCTGCTGATAGTCATCACGCGGAGTCGGCACCCGATGACGAAACAGCTCTTCTCCCTGGTTGGATAAAGCAATAACCTCAGTTTTGGTGCCGCCTAAATCGATACCTATACGCACGTTTTAGTCCTCATTATTCGACGCAGAGTCAATTACCTTAGAAGGGCAAAGCAGGAAAGGCAATGAAACTGCAGCGATGTTTCGCTATCATGCGCCCTGACTTGAAGACTTGCGCGCCAGATCGCGCCCCGGCTAAGGACAACACCATGTTGTGGTTTAAAAATTTAATGGTTTATCGTCTGAATCGTGACATTCCGCTGTCGACGGACGATATGGAAAAGCAACTCGAAGCCTTTTCCTTTAGTCCATGCGGCAGCCAGGATATGGCAAAAACCGGTTGGGTTTCACCGATGGGCTCACGCGGCGATGCGCTGACCCATGTGAATAACGGGCAGATCCTGATTTGCGCCCGTAAAGAAGAGAAGATCCTGCCCTCGCCGGTCATTAAACAGGCGCTGGAAGCGAAGATCGATAAGCTGGAAAGCGAACAGCAACGCAAGCTGAAAAAAACCGAGAAAGACTCGCTGAAAGATGAAGTGCTGCACAGTCTGTTGCCGCGCGCCTTCAGCCGTTTCAGCCAGACTTTCTTGTGGATCGATACGGTTAACGGTCTGATTATGGTCGACTGTGCCAGCGCCAAAAAAGCCGAAGATACCCTGGCGCTGCTGCGCAAAAGTCTGGGTTCGCTGCCGGTGGTGCCGCTGACGCTGGAAAGTCCGATCGAGCTCACCCTGACTGAGTGGGTGCGTTCCGGCGAGGTGCCGGCCGGGTTTGCGCTAATGGATGAAGCCGAACTGAAAGCGATCCTCGAAGATGGCGGCGTGATCAGCTGTAAGAAACAGGATCTGGTGTGCGACGAGATTGCCAACCATATTGAAGCCGGCAAGCTGGTAACCAAACTGGCGCTCGACTGGCAGGAACGCATCCAGCTGCGGCTCTCCGATGACGGCTCGCTGAAGCGCCTGAATTTCGCCGATACCCTGCGCGAGCAGAATGACGATATTGACCGTGAAGATTTCGCCCTGCGCTTTGATGCGGACTTTATTCTGATGACCAGCGAGTTAGCGGCGCTGGTCAGCAATCTGGTGGAAGCTCTGGGCGGCGAAGCTCAGCGTTAATCGCCACCAGAGGCGGTATTGTAGGGGCGGTATTAATGCCGCCCGCGCCGATGATTTGCAACGGCCGTGATAACGGCATTTATGCCGCCCGCGCCAGTGATTTGCACCGCCCATGATGACGGTGTTTATGTTACGGGAGCCATAAATGGCTCCCCTACAATATTTCAGATATTCCCTGTAGGGACGGCATTTATGCCGCCCGTGCCAGTGATTTGCACCGGCCGTGATAACGGTGTTTATGTTACGGGAGCCATAAATGGCTCCCCTACAATATTTCAGATATTCCCTGTAGGGGCGGCATTTATGCCGCCCGTGCCGATAATTTGCACCGCCCGTGATAACGGCATTTATGCCGCCCGCGCCGATGATTTGCACCGCCCGTGATAACGGTGTTTATGTTACGGGAGCCATAAATGGCTCCCCTACAATATTTCAGATATTCCCTGTAGGGGCGGCATTTATGCCGCCCGTGCCAGTGATTTGCAACGGCCGTGATGACGGCATTTATGCCGCCCGTGCCAATGATTTGCACCGCCCGTGATGACGGCATTTATGCCGCCCGTGCCGATGATTTGCACCGCCCGTGATAACGGCATTTATGCCGCCGCGCCAATTATTTGCACCGGCCATGATAACGGCATAGCAGCGGCTCAGACGTTATCGCCGCCCACTTATCTGCACTGTCACCACACTGCCCAATACCATCACTAAACCGACCATTGCCAGCCCGCTCATCTGCTGACCAAGAAACACCCAACCCAGCACTACCGCCGTCAGTGGGCTCAGTAGCCCCAGCGATGTCACCGCTACCGGCGACAGACGCGCAATACCGCGGAACCACAGGCAATAGGCCAGCAGCGCACCGGCAATCGACAGATAAGCATAAGACAGCAGCTGGCTGTGACTTAACGCTGGCAGCGGGGCATCGGCCAGCCAGGCCGCCGGCAGCAAAATCACCCCGCCCAACAGCAGCTGCCAGCCGGTTAACGCCATCACCGGTAATGGCAGACTCCAGCGCCGAGTCAGCCAGGCTCCCGCCGCCATACAGCCCGCGCCAAGCAACGCCGCCATGATTCCCACGCCATTCCAGACGCTATGGGGCGACAGCAGCAGCAGCGCCATACCGAAGATGCCGCCAATACTGGCCCACACCGCCAGCGCCAGTGGCCGACGCTTATCCACTGCCCAGGCGAGAAACATCACCAGTAGCGGCTGTATTGCCCCCACCACCGCAGCCATTCCTCCCGGCAGGCGATAAGCGGCAACAAACAGTAACGCCTGAAAAAAGCCAATATTCAGCGCCGCCAGCAGCAACAGACGCCACCAGTAACGTAACGCTGGCAGCGTGCGCATCCATAACACCAGCAGCAAACCAGCCGGTAAAACGCGGATTAACGCAGCGGTAAAGGGGCGGTCGGGTGGTAAAAACTGTGACGTAACAATATAAGTTGACCCCCAGATCACTGGAGCCAGCGCGGTCAGCGCGATATCCTTAAATACAGAATCTGATAAACTGTTCACAAACTACCTCGATATCAAGATAAAAATCCAGTCTGCAAAGATATTACCTTGACGTCAAGACATTGGAGCACGTATGACTACCCGAAAACCGGATGCGGTTGACGCAATTCTGGAACAGTGGCGACGGGAAAGGCCGGATATCGATGCCAGCCCGATGGGCCCGATAGGCCGTCTGAAACGTTGCACTATGCTGCTGGAACCGAGGATTGAAGCGGCATTCACCCCGTTTGGCCTGACGCGCTGGCAGTTCGATATGCTGGCGACTTTACGCCGTTCCGGCGCCCCTTTTTGCCTGTCGCCTACGGCGCTGTTCTCCGCACTAATGATCACTTCCGGCACCATGACGCACCGGCTGAAATTGCTGGAAGCCAGCGAACTGATCGTTCGATTACCCAACCCTGAGGATGCGCGCAGTCTGCTGGTGCAACTGACGGAGAAAGGCTTAACCCTGATTAATCGGGTGGTGGAAGCGCATGTGGAAAACGAAAGGAAAATCTTATCCCTGATCCCGGAAATGACACTGGCGGAACTGGATAATGCATTATCGCTATTAATGCAGGCACTGGAAGAGAGTTCAGCCGCAGGGGGCAGGAAGCATTAATATGCCAGAATATGCCAGTCTGGCCGGGGATCCCCGGCCAGTTACAGATTACAGATAGCGGCACAGATAGGAGGTCGGTTCGGCAACCTGCAGATGGAATTCGCTGTGCTCAGGAACGTTAAACGCCGTTCCCGCCTGATAGATTTTCCACTCGGTTTCACCTGGCAGCAGAACTTTCAGTGAACCACTTACCACTGTCATCTCTTCCGCCTGAGCCGTGCCGAAGTTGTATTCACCTTCAGCCATCACGCCAACGCTCGCGCGTCCGGTGCTGGCACTGGTGAAACCAATGGATTTCACTTTTCCGTCAAAGTACTCACTAACGTTGAGCATGCAACTTCCTCGAAACCTAAAAATGTGTGAAAAGTCAGTGTAGAGGTTTGTTTAACGCTCTGTCACGCAAAATTGCTGCGCAATGTCGCCTGCCTCACGCCCTGATTACACCAACAGTTCAGCAGCCAGTTTCGCCACCAGCACATTTGACAACAGCACCGGAATATCCAGCAATTTCTGCAGGAAATCACGATGATGCTGGTGGTAACCGATGCAATCCAGCACCACCACATCCGCTCCCTGTTCTTTCAGCGACAGCGCCGCCGCCGTCAGGGTTTTATCATCGCTCAGGTAAGGGCTGGCCACCGCAAAACAGGGCGCTTTACGGAGATGACGCCATTTACTGGCCTGCTCACCAATCTGTTCGCGCACCGGCACCACAATCCCCACCTGATGACTGTCGACAATGGATTTAATCAGCGGCGGAATGATACGGTCCGGTTCCAGCAGTAACGCGTTATTCGCCTGCAGATGACCAAACTCCCCGGTGCAAAGTAACAAAATAATTTCGTAGCCCTGCTGCTCCAGCTCCAGTATTTTGCGCTGCAGGCCAGTTTCCACTTTGGCCGCCGACAGACGCGCCTGCGAACCATCCTGTAAACGCGATACCAGCAACTTTTCATGCGGCTGCGGGGCAAACTGCTCTGCAACCTCAGCGGCAGTCAACCCGTCCAGTAATCCGGCATGAGCAATCTGCTCTTCCGGCAGATGCTCCAGCAGCAGCGGCAGAATATCGCTGCGTGGAGACTGACCAATGGTAAGCGTAACCAGTGTCTGCTTCATGATTATTTCCGCGCGCGAAGATGGCCCAGACTGCCGTACATGTCAACCAGGCGGGCATACTCATCGGCGTCATAGAACTGGCAGGTGCCGCGGCCAAATTCTTTTGCCACTTCCACCGCAAATTTCGCCGTCAGCGCAATATCCACTTCATGGCTTGCGCCGGTACCGCAGCCTGGCACCACAGATTCAGTACAGATTGCTACCCCGACTACCGGCACATCAGTGGCGGTCGAAGGCTGTAAAATACTGTTCAGATGATAGATACCGTTACCATAAGGCGTGATGTCCTGGGTAGTAATCGGGAAGGTCACCGCCGGACGCCCGCTGGTCATCTCCATAATGCGCAACAGATCTTCCGAGACGCGCAGGATATAGCCCTGTTTTACCGTCGGCGACAGCGCATAGCCTTTGTGATTGAGAATGCGATTTCCCTTGGTGGTATCAATAGAAAGGATAGCATCTGCCTCAGCAATAGCTTCGTTATTGCTCATGGAGAGATCGTCGATCGGCGAGTCCATAAAATCTACCGGCTCATGCGGGCGCGTTGGCGCATCCGGGCAGATATGCGTGGTGATAATCACATCGCCAGCCAGAACATCGCCTTTGCGCTGCATTTCCGCCAGTTTCAGGGCGCTGGCGACCGCGGCCACCGCACCATCGGCATCGGAAACCAGGCCAATGCGTGTCGGACGCGCGCCAATCCCCCCCAAACGGCCGATAATACCCAGCGTCGCCGCGTTACCACCGTGAAGTTTGCCATCGCTGCCGTGGATTTCGATGCGGACAAAATCAGTGCCGCCTTTACTACTGTCCACCCGATGGGTGGTGGCTTTCACACCGGCATAACCGGCAAACAGATCAACAATATCCTGACCACTAACCCTGGCGTGGTCCATTAACTCAAAAACCTGCAAAGTTTGTTGCAAACTCATGTTCAATCCTCAGTCTATTTTTTGCTGCCACTGGTAAAGATGGAGTTGAAGAAGCTGTACAGCGCATCGCCGGCAATAAAACCGGCTGCCATCACTTCCATTGGCGTGCGGCCACGCTCACCCCAGATACGGCTGATAATCAGGCGCAGCACAATACCGGCGACCACCGCCCAACCGGCGGCGGCGTTATTGATCAGCAAACCGGTAGCCAGCAGCACGCCCAGCTGACGTTTTGGCCCGCCGATTAACTGGATAATCGCGCCAGGGATCGCCCAAATCAGCAGGTTCATCGCGATCCCCGGCTCAGCGCCGGCCTGAATGGTTTTGGCATAGACGCGCGCCACCGGCGGCAGTAAGTCCTGGGCAAAATAGCTAAAGTGAGCAAACCACACCACCGGAATCGCCACCAGGAAAGCAATCAGCGCGGCGATCAGCTGAATGCGACGTCCCCACAGCTCTTGCTGCACATTTTTGCCATGGCCGCGCAGCACAAAGCCCGCCTTCAGGTCGTAACCCATATCGGCGAAGGCCGGACCGGTGGCGGCGGTAAAACCGGTTAACACACAGAGTGCCAGCGGCGGGAAACCAATCAGGATGCCGATAATCAGCGTAATCAGCGCCACAGCAAAGGCCGGAAACCAGCCGGAGTGCATAGCGGCAATACCGACAATCAGCTCATGCACAAAGGCAGCAAAGGCGGCATACAGGATAAACAGCAGCAGCATCGGCAGTGACATCGCACTCCATAAGCCCGCTGCCAGCGCCAGCAGCGCAGCAATCAGCACATACCCTGCCGACCCCAACCCCAGCGCTTTGCGTACTTCGCTGTCCGGGCTGGAGTAGCCGCTGTTATCGGTTTTCTTACTGCGGATCACCTGCACGACCTGAATCAGCGCCACCAGACCGGCGCCCACCATCACGCCGTGGGGAATATAGTTGGCATTGATATTAATTCCGCCAACCGGTTCGGAATAAGCGCGCAACAGCAGGCCAATCCCGAACATCCCCAGCGCCCAGATATTGCCGATAAATGCGGTGCCAAAGGCCGCCATTGGGATTTTCAGCATCGATCCGACCACCCCGCCGACAATCCCCACCACCAGCAGCCAGGCTTGTTTACCGCCCTTATCACCGGCTTTAATCGCTTCCGCCGCCGCTACCCCGGGAGGCCAGGCATTACTGGCAGGGAAAACGCGCGTATCAAACAGCCGATAGAGTAGATAAGCGTCCAGCAGCATCGCGGCAGATACGCCAATAAACATCGGCAATACCAGCTGTGGCTGCCCCATCACCCATGGCACGGCAATTGGCATTAACAGACTATTCGCCGCACCAAAAGTCGCGGAGGAGATGGCGGTTTGCGCCAGGTTTTGCGTATCAATCGAACGATAACGCTGAAAGGCTTTCATTGGCATACGCGCTAACAGCATCGCCAGTAGTGCGCCAATAATAGAGGTATTCGGTGTGACACCGAGTGTAGTTAACAATTGCACGCCAATAATGGCGCCAAGCACTGAAAGCAAAATCAGCATCACGACGATGCCCATATCCTTAAGTGGATTATCCTGCCGCATATTTTCCCCGTTGAATTACCCTGTCTGTCGGTTTATTGCAATATTATCGGATTGGTTATTCAGGTTAATTCTCCCCTGCGGAACGCGCCGGGGAGAATGACCTGTTTTTAGTCTCTGCGGACTTTGCTTTTACAACGTGAGCTGGAAATAAAGCCCTGGTGTTGGCTTTTCACTTTGCTTTCCCTGGTGAGGCGCAAAGTAGTCACTGACGAGCCGGATGGGTTTGCAGCCATTGCAGATCGCCAAATTTTTCGGCCAGCTGATGCGCGGTGGTCATCAGCGCCGCTAAAACCAGTGGGGAATAGCGCTGTTCAGCCTCAATCGACGGAAATGACAGACACAACCCAATAGTTTCGCCACGATGTTTATTGGTCACCGCCGTTGCCAGCGAACTGATACCCTGCAGCGTCTCGTTGCGGGCTAATGCCCAGCCCTGCTGACGCACCTGCGCCAGCATCGCCAGCAGTTCATCCAGCGTTTGCGGCGAGTTCGGCGAACTCACCTGCCAGGCATCCTGATACAACGCACGGACATATTCATCGCTGTGACGCGCCAGGATGGCACGGCCTACCGAGGTTTCTGCCGCCGGCGAGCGACTTCCGGCGGGGGTCACCACCTGAATAAACTGACGGCAATGAAACATGCGCATCACTATTATTTCGCGCCCTTCCAGCACCGAGATATAGCCGGTGCCGTTAGCCTCCATCGCCAGCCGCGCCATCAGAGGCGAGGCGCTATCGACCAGCGGTGTCGACAGATAACTACTGGCCACCGAGAGCAACACGCGGCCAATATGAAAACAGCGGGTTTCCGGATCACGCTCCAGCAGCCCCTGAGACTCCATGGTCGCCAGCAGCCGCGAAACGGTACTTTTCGGCAGCGCCAGCGACTCGACCACATCACTGAATGACAATCCTGGCTGGCCTTGCATCGCGCCGTAACGGGTAAAAAGCTTTAATACCGCGGCGGCATTTTCTAAGGTTGTCATTGTGCTGTTCCGCTATATGGAACTAAGTTCCTTTTTAATCTGTAATGAAATTAAGATCGTTACCCTGGCAGGTCAAGACCTCATTTTTGATCAGCGGAAATAAGCACAGCATGATATGCCGGAGAAATAGCAACGAAGGGACAATGCGCTACAAATAAAAGCAAAAAGCGCGGAGATCGACAAAGGGGGAAAAAATCCCCCGAAGAATATTCTGAAATTATTTCATTTAGCTTTCGCTAAACAGAGGTAATTAATTAGCTGAACTATATACCACGGCGGGCAGGGATAATTATGCCGCTACTCTTTATCGATATCTTCGTAGCGCTGTTTCGCGTCCTGCGCTTCCTGTTCCGTTTGATGTTCGCTGATTAACGTATTTTCATGAGGGTGATCGGCGCGCAGTTGATACCAGGTGACGGTGTGGCCTGCAGGGCCCTTTTCAACCGCTTCGATACGAGCCTCGTGCGGATATGGAGGTTTAGTCGCCATAATATATTCCCTCTGATAGTGGATGAAGATAGTGATATCCAGAGGGTAAGTATAGACAAGAACGGGATTTTTTCCGCAAGCCCCCTGCGGTACGGCATGTATACCGTCCGCAGGAGAAAGAATCTAGCTGGCGCGCGCCAGAGACAACGCCTGCAGCAGTTGCCGGACAACCTGATCAGGGGTTTGCATGGCATTGATCACATGGTGTGCCGCCTGATGATACAGTTTATCGCGCTGTGACAGCACTTCCACCATCTCATCGGCAATCGGGCGTCCGGTCAGCGTCGGGCGCTGATCCGCTTGCGGATAGGCGGACAAACGGGCCGCCAGCACTTCAGGTTCAGCCTTCAGATACACCACCTGGCCCTGTTCGCGCATAAAGCGACGATTATCTTCCGCCAGCACCATGCCGCCGCCGGTCGCGATCACCGTTGCAGGGGCGGTGACCGCCATCAATGCCTGGCTTTCACGCCGACGAAAGCCGTCCCATCCTTCTGCCGCAACAATATCGGCAACCGTTTGTTGCGTGGTTTGCTGCAGAAAATGATCGGTATCGCTAAAGGCATAGTCCAGTGCCAGGGATAACGCCCGTCCAATGGTTGTTTTTCCGCATCCGCGGGCACCGATCAGATAGATGGGTAATGACATAAATGGTAAATCCTCAGCCACATTGTCAGGGGCAACATGCTCGCCAACACGGGTAAAACAGCTCAACTTTGCGTCGCATCATACCGACAATTTTTCCCGCGAGCCAGATGTAAAGTCATTTTTACGAACTGTAACGTAAACATTCCAGCTAACCAACTGATTATCAATAAAGAAGCCATGCACGTTTTGTGCATGGCTTTGCTGATTAGCCGTTTTTTTGCTGGCAACATTTACTTACCCGACGCTGATTTACTTTCCTGCCGCGATTGCCACAATGAGGTTGTTCCCTGTTTACGGAGGTTTACCATGCAGAATGAAGAACAACAACTGATTGAGAATCTGTTTAGCCGACTGAAGCAGGCCGAATCCCAGTCAGGGCCGCGCGATGCCGCCGCTGAGAAACTGATTGCCAGCCATCTGCAACAGCAGCCCGGCGCAACCTATTATATGGCGCAGGCGATCCTGATTCAGGAAGCGGCGATGAAGAAGCTTAATGAACGCGTGAATGAGCTGGAAAGCCGTCTGGCGCAACAGCAGCAGCAACCTCAGCAAAGTAGCGGTGGTTTTCTTTCCAGTCTGTTTGGCGGCGGCAATCGCCAGTCGCAGCCGGTGCAGCAGCCGACACCATCCGCCTGGAACAGCGCGCCAGCGCAGCCGCAAGCCGCGTATAACCCACCGCCTGCGGCGGCGCGCGGTACCGGCTTCCTCGGCGGCGCCTTACAAACCGCCGTCGGCGTGGCGGGCGGGGTGGTAATGGCCGATATGCTAACCAGCATGTTCCGTCACTCGCAGCCGGAAGAGATTGTTAATATCATCAATGAACCGGCAATGCCGGAAGCGATCGATACCAGTCTCGACACCTTTAATCAGGGTGGACAAGAGTCGTTTCTTAATCAGAATGCCGGTGTATCGCAGGATTATGCCAATGATAATAGCGACTTCGGCAATGATGGTTTTGATGATAACGACTTTGGCGATGATGACAGTTTTGTCTGATGGCACGGGCGGCATTAATGCCGCCCCTATGGCGTTTATCCCTTTAACAACCATTTATCCAGCTCATTGGCAAACTGCTGCCGATCCCGCTGATTTAATGTCGATGGCCCGCCGGTCTGGATGCCGCTGGAACGCATAGTATCCATAAAATCGCGCATCGTCAGGCGCTCACGAATGGTAGCATTACTGTAGCGCTCCCCACGCGGATTCAGCGCGATCGCCCCCTTCTCCATCACTTCCGCCGCCAGCGGGATATCGGCGGTCACCACCAGATCGCCCTTTGCGGCGCGTCGGACAATTTCATTATCCGCCACATCAAAACCGGCAGGAACCTGCAAGGTGCGTAAAAAACGCGACGGCGGTACGTTCAGTGGTTGATTCGCCACAAAAGTAATCTCCACCTGCGCACGATCGGCGGCGCGATACAGCACCTCTTTAATCACTTTTGGACATGCATCGGCGTCCACCCAGATTGGCATAACATTTCCTGTCAGGATTGGGGAATGATGGAGATCTTGCCGTTCTTTTCCAGAATGGCAAATTTTATCTGATCCAGGCGCTCCAGTCCCTGGCTGGTACGGGCCGATAACAGAATATCTTCCTCACTGATGCCCGCCTGACGCGCCCGTTTCGGCAGTAGTTTACCGTTCTCCACCAAAATCAGTGAGCCGCCATCGATCAATAACTCCAGTCGCGGCATCCAGGACTTCAGCATACCGAACAGAATATCTATCACCACCAGGGTAACAATCGTCAGGCTGGCGCCGGTTACCGAAAAATCATTACCCAGTAGCGCCTGCTGTGTGGCCTCACTGATAATCAATAGCAGAATCAGATCAAACGATGTCATCTCCAGCAACGTCCGCCGTCCGGCGATTTTCAGCACCACCATTAGCACCAGATACATACTGGCAGCCCGTAATACTGTTTCCATGATCACTCCTAAGGATAAACCCACTGCGTGAACTGCACGCGGGTGTCGTTATTCAGCGTAACCGTGACCGGATAGCGACCAAAAGTCTGCGGCTGCATACCCAGCCAGACCGTCGCCCCGGCTTGTTGGTTACTTATGGCATAGGTCAGGATCAGCCGGTTATTCTCACTGCGCGCCGTTAACGGCTGCGGCTGTAAACTCTGGATCTGGAAATTATCCATCTCCTCGCCACCGATCGTCAGGGTAAAGCGCTCCCCAGGCAGATGCTTAACCCGTAACGTCATATTCATATCGCTGTCGCTGCGACCAAAGCGCTCATACTCCACGCGTAAATTGCCGTCGTCGGAGAGCTGCTGACGACTGCTCAGCACCCCTTTCGAAAACAGCCCACAGGCGCCAAGAATGACTATCACTGCCAGCACCAGATAACCGACATACTGAATGCGCCATTCAATACGCTGCCAGCGCATATTTTCCTGAACCGGATAGCTACGGCTCTCATCTTCGTGTTTTTGCATGATTATTTATCTTCGCGGGTCGGATGGCTTTAAGCGTAGCTGAAGCTGGATTAAGGTGGAGAATGTCGTAAGCTAGTCGACAGCGAAAACTAAATGTATGAAGGAAATGAGATGCTGGAGAAAAAGATAGGCTTTATCGGCTGCGGCAACATGTCTAAAGCCATCATTGGCGGCCTGGTGGCCGGTGGCGCGATAAAGCCTGAGAATATCTGGGTATTTGATCGTAAACCCGCAACCAATCAGGCGATGCAACAGCAGTATGGCATCACCCCGGCGCAGAGCGCTGAAGAGGTCGCCAGGCAGGCTGATATTCTGTTTGGCGCAGTTAAGCCGAACGTGATCCTGAAAGTATTGAAAGAGGTAGCGGGTAGCCTGAATAAAGAGACGCTGGTGGTTTCTATCGCCGCTGGCGTGACGCTGGATGCGCTGGCGGTGGCTCTCGGCCACGACCGTAAAATTGTCCGGGTGATGCCTAACACGCCGGCGCTGGTCAATGAGGGGATGACTTCCGTCACCCCTAACGCGCTGGTCACCCGGCAGGAAACCGACGAAGTCGTCGCGATTTTCAACAGTTTTGGCAAAGCCGCTGTGGTAGATGAATATCTGATCCACGCGGTCGTCGGCGTCAGCGGCTCCGCCCCCGCCTACGTGTTTATGTTTATTGAAGCGATGGCCGATGCGGCCGTTCTCGGTGGTATGCCACGGGCGCAGGCGTATCAGTTTGCCGCTCAGGCGGTGAAAGGTTCGGCGCAGATGGTGCTGGAAACCGGCAGGCATCCGGGCGAACTGAAAGATATGGTCTGCTCGCCCGGCGGCACGACCATTGAAGCGGTAAAAGTTCTCGAAGAGAAAGGCTTCCGGGCAGCGGTGATCGAAGCCATTAGTCAGTGTATGGCCAAGTCGGCCGCACTGAGCAAAAAGCCCTGACTGCCCGGGGCGGAGGCAGCTCCGCCCCGCGTTGCTTACTGATATTCTCTGGCCAGGCTGAGAGCCTGTTGTAGAGTCATCGGCTGCTGCATACGCTTTATCAGCAGCGCCGTCAGGGTGTACATCCCGCAGGAAGCCACCGCCGCCAGTTTTCCCTGCTGACCATAGAAGGCGATAAATTTCTTTTCCGCTAACGAGCCGAGTAGTTCAAATTGATCCCATTCGCTGGCATGGCCCAGATATTCATAACGCTTGCCAAAATGCGCCGTCCAGAAAAACGGCACCCGATCATAAACCTGCTGCGCGCCCAGCATATTCTGCGCCGCGATCCGCCCCTGCTGATGCGCCACACGATAGTGCTCAATGCGCAGCTTACCGTCGCGGGTCGGATAAGTGGCAATGTCGCCTGCCGCCCAGATATTCTGCGCCACCTGTAACTGCGCGTCGGTTTGCAGGCTGCCATCTTCCAGCAGCGCGATATCGTGAATAAAACCGGCGGCGGGCGCAATACCGGTAGCAAACAGCACCACATCCGCGGGTATCACCTTGCCACTCTTCAGCATAACGCCGCTGACATGCTGTTCACCCTGCAACGTCGCCACTTCATCCTCAATAAAGCGAACGCCATTCTCTTCATGCAACTGACGAAAAAAGGTGGCGATCTGCTCGCCAAATTGCTGTTTAAACGGCAGTGGATGACGGGCGATCACCTGTACCGCAATCTTGCGGGCGCGCAGCGCCGAAGCCAGCTCCATACCGATAAAACTATTACCGATAATCACCAGTTGCTGACGGCTATCCACTTCCCTGAGCAGGCTGTCAGCCTGCTCAATGCTACGTAACACATGCACGCCAAACAATGCTTTACCGGCGATATCCGGGCGTTGCGGCACCCCGCCGCTGGCAATCAGTAACTTATCGAAGTGCAGCGTCGAGCCATCGGCAAAGTGTAAACACTGCTCACGGCTGTCAAGGCGTTCAACATCCCCCTCAACACGTGTCACCTGGCCGAGGAAATCCTCATCCAGTAGCGCAGGAACTTCGCTGATTTCCATCTTGCCGGCGGGGACAAATTTGCTTAACGCCGTCCGATCATAGGGCGCCTGATTTTCGCGATCGACCAGAATCAGCTTACCGTTAAATCCCTCATCACGTAGCGTCCACGCTGCCGCACTGCCTGCCGCGCCACTGCCCAGAATCACAAATACCGGTGTTTCCTCGCGGCTAGCACTCTGCCGGCTCGCCGCCAGAGGGTGCGGATCGACCTGGACCATGCCATTTTCAATCCGTAACGGATAGCGCTGCAAATGGCTGAGCGCCAGCGGATCGGACAGGGTGCCGTCACTCAGGTTAAATACCGCTTTATGCCACGGACAGATCAGCTGCTGGTCACAAATCGCCCCTTGCTCAAGCGGCGCGCCAGCGTGTGGACAGGTAGCCTGCCAGGCAGACACCGATTCGCCGTTGCGGATCAGCAACACATCGGTGTCACCTACGGCGGCTTTAAGCGGTTTCATCTGCGGCAGATCCTGCAGTACCAGTACATTTTGATAGCTCACGACAATGCCTCCTGTTTTTAATTGCAACTGGCATGGCGTAAACAATTAATAAGGCCGCTGCCAGCCGGTCGCGTTTAAACCCATATCTTTTACAGGAATAGATTTAAGCCTGGCAGGATAAGTGAGGTTGGCAATGCGCGGATAAAAACTGCTGGATAACCTGTTGTTTAATCCTCAGTTTAAAAGCTTAAACAAATATTAATCAGGTCGTCACCGACTGCGCAATCCAGATCTCATTATTGCGCTAAGTCATCAAATGTCGGCCGCAGGCCAAAGCTTACACCGACCATTCGGCAGATTTAATAACGGGGATAAGTGAGAAGTCTTTGGATATAGCCCTGTAATAATGAGGCATCTTCCTGGGTGCTGGTGGCTGCATCTTCTGCCGCTTTGCGCATCGCAACCTCAATGCCGGCATTTAGCTCCAGGCGCTGCGACTCCTCCATTTTACGCAGCATGGCGGTGACAACTATTTCTAACGCTTCAACCTGAGCAGTTAACTCTTTCGACTCTTCTTCTTTGGCAGCGAGCTTTAACAATAATTCAGCAATGAGATTTTTCATGCGAATGTCTCAGCAAGTTAAAGCAGAACGTTAACATTGAGATAAATAAAATGGTAGTGCTTTTCAGGTTATATTTTCGTAGTTTAACCACAGAAGATAGCGATAAACAGGGGCGAAACGTTTCTCTGTTTATTTGCTGGCGGCAACCGGCAGGATAGAACAATAACAGCGCGAACAAACTTAATCTGAATGATTATTATTGCATCGCCAAAATACAAACCCCCCCTTTTGTTAGCAAGGGGGGAACTGACAGGCTTAGTGTGGGCCATCCATAAAACCACCGCGCGGACCACCGCCGCCGCCGCCCCAACCACCACCACCACCGCCGTGTCCACCACCGCCGCCGCCGCCCGGTCCCCACATCGGGAACAGACAACCACTCAATGCTGTTACCAGCGCCACAATTGTGACCAGCTTAATAATACGACCCATAAATAGAACCTCAGTGTGACGATTTCGAGCCGAGTGTATGCGCAGGAATATCGCCCGACAATGCGGAATACTCTGCTTCAGGCCGCAATTTACCGGACGTAACCACACTTAACACTTTCCTGTCGGAATCCAGTGACCAGACTGCAGCAACCGCCGGTTACCGTCAGATAATCCCCGTCGTTCGGAACGCGATCGCCGTCGCGGAATCACCGCGTTCCTCTTTACTGTTGGGATAATTACGGGCAATGTGAGCGCATAACATTCAATGAGAGTTAATGATGAAAACAGAAGCCATTCACACACTGTCAGAGATCATTGCACGGCGCGACTGGGAACAGCCAGGCACCACCCAACTTAATCGCCTGCCCGCTCATCCCGCCTTTTTTAGCTGGCGCGATGCGCAGCAGGCGCGTGACGACCTGCCATCCGGCCGCCGTCAAAGTCTGAATGGCAGCTGGCATTTTAGCTATTTTTCCCAGCCGGAAGCGGTGCCGCAAAGCTGGTTACTGCAGGATCTGGCTCAGAGCGACAGTATCCAGGTTCCGTCAAACTGGCAGCTCGCCGGTTATGACAGCCCGATATATACCAATGTGCAGTATCCGATTCCGGTCACGCCCCCGCGAGTGCCGGAGCACAATCCAACCGGATGCTACTCGCTCACATTCGCCGTTGACCCCGACTGGCTGCACGCCGGACAAACGCGGATTATTTTTGATGGCGTCAATTCGGCTTTTTATCTGTGGTGTAACGGCAACTGGGTCGGTTATTCCCAGGACAGTCGCCTGCCGGCTGAATTCGACCTCAGCGATTTTCTGCAGCCAGGCAATAACCGTCTGGCAGTGATGGTGTTGCGCTGGTGTGATGGCAGCTATCTTGAAGACCAGGATATGTGGCGCATGAGCGGTATTTTCCGCGATGTTACCCTACTGCATAAACCACCGGTCCAGCTCAGCGATATTCAGCTGGAAACCCATCTCAGCCCGGAATTCAGTTCGGCGCGGCTACAGGCAAAAGTCGTCGCCAGCGTCACGGCGGACAATAGCGCTGATTATCAGGTGAAGATCGAGCTCTGGCGTGGCAATCAGTCGGTCGCCAGTCAGCAACAGCCTTTTGGCAGTGAGACCATCGACGAACGCGGCCACTATATCGATCGCACTACCGTTAACCTGCAGGTGGCGCAGCCGCTGCTGTGGAGCGCCGAAACCCCGCATCTGTATCGTGCGGTGATTTCACTGCTTGATCGCGCCGGAACCCTGATCGAGGCGGAGGCCTTTGATGTTGGCTTCCGCCAGGTCACCATTGAGCAGGGATTATTAAAACTGAATGGCAAAGCATTGCTGATCCGTGGCACCAACCGCCATGAGCATCACCCGGAACATGGCCAGGTGATGGATGAAGCCACCATGGTGCGCGATATTCAGCTAATGAAGCAGCATAACTTTAATGCGGTGCGCTGCTCCCACTATCCGAATCATCCGCTGTGGTACCGGTTATGCGATCGCTACGGTCTCTACGTGGTGGATGAAGCCAATATAGAAACCCACGGCATGCAGCCGATGAACCGTCTGTCTGATGATCCGCTCTGGTTTAATGCCTTTAGCGAACGCGTTACCCGCATGGTGCAACGCGACCGCAATCACGCCTGTATAATTATCTGGTCGCTGGGTAATGAATCGGGGCACGGCAGCAGCCATGACGCGCTGTATCGCTGGGTGAAAAGCAACGATCCGACGCGTCCGGTGCAATATGAAGGCGGCGGTGCCAATAGCGACGCCACCGATATTATCTGCCCGATGTATGCCCGCGTCGATCAGGATCAGCCGTTCCCGGCGGTACCCAAATGGTCGATCAAAAAATGGATCGGCATGCCGGGAGAAACCCGACCGCTGATCCTGTGCGAATACGCCCACGCGATGGGCAACAGTTTTGGTGGTTTTGACCGCTACTGGCAGGCGTTTCGCCAGTTTCCGCGTTTACAGGGCGGCTTTGTCTGGGACTGGGTCGATCAGAGCCTGACCAGACAGGATGCTGATGGCCGTCGCTGGCAGGCTTACGGCGGCGATTTTGGTGATAAACCGAATGACCGTCAGTTCTGTATGAACGGTCTGGTGTTTGCCGACCGCACGCCGCATCCGTCGCTGTATGAAGCGCAGCATGCGCAGCAGTTTTTCCAGTTCAGCGCCGATGCCGCCAATCCGCTGGCATTCACCATCAGCAGTGAATACCTGTTCCGCCACAGCGACAACGAACAGCTGCGCTGGCGCATTGAACAGGATGGCGCAGTAATTGCCAGTGGCGCCCTGCCGCTGGCGCTGGCGCCGCAGGGTAGTCAGCGTATTGAGCTGGAGGCGCAGCCTGCCGTAAGCGGAGAGCTATGGCTGAATCTTGAGGTGGTGCAACCGCAGGCGACCGCATGGTCGGCGGAAAATCATCGCGTCGCCTGGGCGCAGTGGCGTCTGCCCGCCAGTCTGGCGCTACCGCCGGAAGTCAGCGCCGGTGAGGCCCCGACCCTGACCGCTGATGCCGATCTGATTGAGATTGGGCATGGTCAGCAGCGCTGGCAATTTTCCCGTCGCAGCGGCGAACTGATTCAGTGGCTGCAGCAGGATCGCGCCGGCTTACTGTCACCGCTGCGCGATCTGTTTGTGCGCGCGCCGCTGGATAATGATATCGGCATCAGTGAAACCACCCGTATCGATCCGAATGCCTGGGTAGAGCGCTGGAAACGCGCCGGACTGTATCAGCTGGAAGCGGTCACCCTGCAGTTTAAGGCCGACAAATTGCAGGCGTCGGTGGTGGTCGAAACGCTGCACGCCTGGCAATACCAGCAGCAAACGCGGTTCCTCAGTCGCAAGCGCTACGAGGTGAATGCGCAAGGCGAAATGACCATTGAAGTCGCGGTAGAGATCGCCGCCGGGGTACCTGCTCCGGCACGTATCGGGGTGCGCTGCCAGCTGGCGGAAGTGACGCCGACAATCAGCTGGCTGGGGCTGGGCCCCCATGAGAACTACCCGGATCGGCGCAGCGCGGCACAATTCTCACGCTGGAACCTGGCGCTGGATGCATTGCATACCCCGTACGTTTTCCCCAGCGACAATGGTCTGCGCGGCGGCACGCGCCAGCTGGATATCGGCAGGCTGCAGCTAAACGGCGATTTCCATTTCTCACTTAGCCGTTACAGTATGGAACAGCTGCGCGATACCAGTCATCGCCATTTATTACGCGAAGAAGCTGGCTGCTGGCTGACAGTGGATGGTTTTCATATGGGCGTGGGCGGTGACGACTCCTGGAGCCCCAGCGTCAATGAGGATTTTTTACTGACCGAACGACAGTACCACTACCGTTTTACCCTGCGTCAGCGCTGATGCGGGGAGAGTGGTTAACCGCCACCCGGTACGATTAGCGCTAGCGCAGGTCACCCGGTCTTGCCAGATTACTGGCAAGACTCCTGCCACGCTTTTTTCTACGCGGCGGCACGCGCATTGTGCTGCCGGTACAGACGCCGCAACTGCCAGGTATTCACCAGCAACACCAGCGCCGTAACGATAAATACCCAGCGGAAACCAGCAAACGCCGAAACGCCTGCCCCAATCAATGGTCCGACGACATTGCCGAGATACATAAAAGACTGGTTATAACCGAAGATACGTCCGGTCACCTGGTCGCTGGAGTGACGCAGCAACAGGGTCTGTACCGCTGGCATCATCGCGCCGTCGGCAAAACCGAGCATAAAACGCAATATCCCCAGTTGCGCTGCATTGTGCACAAACCCCATGGCGACAAACAGCACAATTGACAGACACAGGGTGGCGATTAATACCCGTTCCGAGCCAATACGATCGCCAAGCTTACCCAGTACGGGCGCCGATATCAGTGCCGAGACGCCGGGGATCGCCGCAATAAAGCCACTGAGAAAGGCAATATTTTGCACATCCGGCGCCAGGTCGCGCACAAACAGCGTCAGAATCGGACTGATGGAAGAGTTACTTAACTGAATGACCAGCGTGGTAAAAAACAGGGTGATTACCAGCGCCGGATTATTCAGCGTGTGTAATACCGCGCTACCGCTGAGTTTGTCCTCTTTTTTCACCGCTTTGTGGCCGGTCTCTTTAATCAGAAACAGCGTGATTAAAAAACTGACCATCAGCAAAGCGGAGGTCAGCAGGAACACGCTGCGTAAGCCAACCCAGTCCGCCAGCAAACCACCGAGCATCGGGCCGGCAATCACGCCTGATATCTGCCCGGTCGCCACGGTACTTAATGCCCAGCCGCTGCGCTCGCGTGGTACCTGGGAAGCCACCAGCGCCATGGCGTTAGGAATATAACCGGAGGTCAGCCCCATCAGGGCGCGCAGCAGAAACAGCTGCCAGACATGGGTGACAAACGCCTGCATCAGGATCACCACCCCCATGCCAAAAGAGGCGCGTAGCAGCATCAGCTTACGGCCTTTACGATCGGCCAGGCTGCCCCACATCGGTGAAACCACCGCCGAAACCATAAAGGTGACGCTGAAAGTTAATCCGGACCAGAGAGTTAAAGCACTATGGGATTCAACACCAAGCTGTTGAATATAGAGAGGAAGAAACGGCAGAATTTGACTGATTGCCAGCCCGGTAAAAAAACAACCGAACCAGACTGAAATAAGATTTACCTTCCAGGATTCCATAGCGAAGTGCGCGTGGCCTCAAAATACATAGCTGAGCGCCAAGTCTATCAAGTTGATAAATATGATGAGTGGCAAATCTTGGCAGCGGGGAAAGTTCAGGTTTTTCAGCTAAAACCGCCTCCTGCTGACGCCCTGCCACACTGTCTGCCGCCGAATGGCATTATCTTTATGCTTAAAACGCAAAAAACCCGCACAAGGCGGGTTTTATGTAGCGTGTCGTGGCTGAACACCAGGCGGTTAAACCTGACCTTCAACCGCGATAAGTTCGCTTAGATAGCAGTTACGTTAGCAGCTGCAGGGCCTTTCTGGCCATTCTCGATAGAGAATTCAACTTTCTGACCTTCTTCGAGGGTCTTAAAGCCGTTGTTCTGGATTGCAGAGAAATGTACGAATACATCTTTGCTGCCGTCGGTTGGAGAAATAAAACCGAAGCCTTTCTCAGCGTTGAACCATTTTACTAAACCAGTCATTTTGTTAGACATTTGTCTATCCTTCATTCAATTACAAGCCACATTGGGCGAAATGGTTTGTCTACAGAATTTATGAGGCACTCAGGAAGGAGTCAGGAAGAAGAGATATCTAAGATAACGCTTGAACTGAAGACTGCTTTACTAAAACTGCTCGCATATTCGGCTCTGCTTAACAAACCGACGTCGCATTTACTCATAGGGGCCAGAGAGATGCAAGGTTTATTTTTCCCCCTTGCGCTATTCCTCGATCGCCGACACATTCTGACTGGCGTTAGCCGCATAGCGTTGCAATACTGGACCAGGAAAGATTTTACTCTGATGGCGCGCCACCCCCTACCCGTTAAGGATATCAGCATGCTGGAACTGTTTAAGGCGATTGGACTTGGCCTGGTAGTGTTGTTGCCGCTGGCTAACCCGTTAACCACGGTGGCGCTGTTTTTAGGGCTGGCGGGGGAAATGAGCTTCCGCGAACGCAACAGACAAGCGCGTGATGCCTCGCTGTATGTTTTTATTATTATGGCTGTCGCCTATTACGCCGGTAACCTGGTGATGGATACGTTCGGTATCTCGATTCCGGGCCTGCGGATTGCCGGTGGGTTGATCGTCGCTTTTATCGGCTTCCGCATGCTGTTTCCGCAGCAACCTGCCGGTCAGTCGGTGGAGGCAGAGCATAAGCAGGATGAGCTGAATGATCATAAAGGGGTGAATATTGCCTTCGTGCCGCTGGCGATGCCGAGTACCGCCGGCCCCGGAACCATTGCAATGATCATCAGTTCCGCCGCCACCATCCGTAACAGCACTGAGTTCTCCCCCTGGGTGCTCACCGTGGCGCCGGTACTGACGTTTATCGCCGTCAGTGTCATTCTGTGGATCAGCCTGCGCAGCTCAGGCGGCATTATGCGTCTGGTCGGCAAAGGCGGCATCGAAGCAATCTCCCGATTGATGGGATTCTTACTGGTGTGCATGGGGGTGCAATTTATTATTAATGGGGTTTTAGAGGTAGTTACCACTTATACACACCCTTAGCGTAAAAAATATTTCATTCTGTTACTGACAACCCTTCAGCCGCGTTCTATGTTTAAAAAATCTCCACCTGTTTAACTTCTGGCAAGTGGCGGGTTAACTGTTCTGGTTGCCCGGATCGCAATCATATGTGTCCTGTTTATGATCTCACCGGCTTACCGGTGTGTGGCCGATGGCGCTTTTTCGGAGGTTTATCATGCGAGCATATACCCGTGGCGCAGGCCGCGAGATCACCGAATATTTTAATAGCCCGGCCTGGCACGCCCCGCGCGAGGCGGAATTGCTGGCAGCGGTGATGACTGAGCTGATGCAGTCCGGTAAACCCGCCACCAGCAAAGCGATTATTGCCAGTGTGATCAGCAAGCTGGAACATGAAGTGGATGAGACGTTGTTACAGGGCTATCGCAATGTGCTGGCGCAACTGATGGATGAGAAGCCGGAGTAGCTATTCTGCCATGTCACCCCTGTGTGCTTTAAATGAACCCTCAGACCGTCAGCCATAAATACCAGAACAGCGCAATTTCATTGCGCTGCGGATTGAGCGCGCGGTACAAGGCACGGTCAATGCCCGCCAGTTCAAAACCATATTTCTCGTAAAACAAGCAGGCGGCGACGTTATTGGATTGCGTCTCCAGTACCAGCCCGGAGAGATTTTGCTCACGCGCCCACTGCACGGCGGCATCCATCAGGGCGCGGCCACAGCCCGCCTGACGGGCAGGACGATCGACGGCAATATCTTCCACCAGCGCCAGACCATTCCAGTTACGGCTAACCGCCAGATATCCCAGCAGTTGCTGCTGGCGCCGGGCGATAAACAGGGCGCTATCAATACTATCGACGTAACCACTGAACTGCTGTGGATCGTTGAAGTAGTGCTTTTCATAAATCTCAACCGGCTTCAGATTCTGACTGACGGGGGAGTCAAAAACCGCGACAAACTCTTGATCGACGCGAAAGCTATAATCAAGCGCACTCAGGGAGCTAAGCATTGTCGCGCTGGCAGGCGAGACCGTTATTGCTGGGTTAGTTTCAGGCATCATCTCTGTTATCCGTTTAATGACTCCTGCTAATTATTCATCTACAGCGTAGTCGATTGCACTAAGCAAATGATCTGATGTTAAAAAAAAGCCAAAAAAAATCCCGCACACGGCGGGAAGGTATGACAAGACAAGCATTACCTGTTTGGGGTGACGAGGAGATCACTTCTCCAGGGCAAGGGCTAAGCTAACCTGACGCCATTGCAGCAATATGACAACCGGCGCGGATTAATGCTAAACCGCCCGGGCGCGGCGCATCCCCCCGTTGCGCTGCTTACCCGCAGTAAACGCGGCTTATTTTGCCGCTGACATCCCCCTGGAAGTTGAGACGATTAAGATTAAAATCCATCGTCACCGCGCCGTTGTGCGGAATGGCGCGCACCGGGGTGGCAAATTTTACCGTCTCCAGCGAAGAGAGCGGTTTGCCAATATAGTTCTGGTACTGTGCGGCGCCACAGCGATCATTCTCAGTATCAACCGGTTGCGCGGCGCTATTGTGGCTGGACGGGCTATTACAGGCGGACAGCGCAAACATCGCGGCTGGCAGCAGAATTTTTGCATACAATTTCACATTTCACTCCTCTTCGACCTGTTTTGACTGTAGGTCAGCATTCAGACCGGCAGATTACTTTGTCCTGGCGGACGGTTTTTCACCCTACCGCGTCCGCGGTTTTCACTCGTGTCAGAGCGGCACAAATCGCTTAAGATTTAAGCAGTGATTGACTATAATTTCCTGAGATAAATCTGAGGAGGACATTATGGAACTCACCATCTTTATCTGCTTTGCCGTGCTGATGACGCTTATCGCTATCCGTGTGCGTTAAACCTTCTGCTCTGCTTTTCGCGGTGCGGGCCGGGTAATCATCTGGTCCACTGTCTGCCGGCCCGCAGTTTCCGCACTTTGTCGACTCGACAGTTGTCTAACTGATTGATAGTATTGCCTGACTCATCTGAAGCGGGCAAATGATGAACGCCAATACCAACCGGATCATGCTGACGCTGTTTTATGTCGGCATCTTTGTCATCTACTACCTGATAACCCTGCTGATTACATTGCTGCCAAATGCGGCGACGCTGCGCAGCAACGGCCTGCTGGTACCGGTAGTTTGCCTGTTTGAGTTTGCCGCGATCTGGCCGATTTATCGTTTTTACTGTTCACGTCGCGATGATATTCCGCCGGGTACGCTGCGGTTAACCACTACCTTACTGTTTATCGCCGGGCTGGCGCTGCTGCTTTTGCTGCAAAGCCAGGTACTCCAGCCTGAAGCCTGGCTGGAGCAGCAGTCACATCAGAGCCGTGCTGCGGTGCTGATCCTGGTGTTTACCGCCGTGGCGCTGGGGCCGGTTTTTGAGGAGATTCTGTTTCGCGGCTTTATGTTGCAGGGATTTCTGCTGTGGGCGCCGAAAAGCCCGCTGGCCAGCGTCACTCTCACCTCGATTCTGTTTGCCGCCATGCATACGCAATATGTGCATCTGCAAACCCTGGCGATGTTAACGCTATTTTCCATGTTGCTGTGCTACGCGCGGCTGAAATCCAACGGCCTGAAGCTGCCGATTTTTCTGCATATGGTTAATAACCTGCTGGCGCTGTTGCCGGCGCTGTATGCCACGCTGCTGAATGGCTAATCCGGCTGACGATACTCGCCGCGCCGATACAGCCAGACCGCCTTATGGCCATAAGCCGCCACTTCGGCAAAGTGAAAACCGAGCTTTTTCGCCAATGCCTGCGAACGCAGATTATCCGGGTCAATAATGCAGAACAACCCGGCCTGCAGCTGCTGGTCGGCCCAGGCCAGTACCGCGCGCGCCGCCTCGGTCGCATAGCCTTTGCCCTGTGCTTCCGGCAGTAACGTCCAGCCGGCCTCGACAAGGTCAGCGTAATGCGCCGGCAGATCTCGCCGGTTATACGCCAGTCCGACACTGCCAATAAATTGCCCGCTACTCCGTACTTCCAGCGCCCAGTAACCATAGCCCATCAGCTGCCAGTGCCCCAGATGACGTAACAATTTGCTCCATACCTGCTCCGCATTTAGCCGTCGCGCTTCCGCTACCTGCTCACCGGCCCACAAACGCTGACAGGCGGCAAAATCATCGGCAGTAAAGGCACGCAAACGCAGATTTGGCGTGATAATAACGGGAGTAATGGCTGACGACATAAGTAATCCCTTTGATTTCGCGACGGAAAATTTGCTAATAATAATAGTGCTAAGATTGAACCGCTGACAGCCAGTTATTATCTCAGCCGCCGATTTGTTGACGATTTATAACCAATTTCATTTACTTAGAACAAAAATACATAACGATAGCGAATAATCTACTATTTGATAATGCTATGAGTCATTTACACTCGCGACAAATTTTAAGGTAAGGAAACGTCATGAAAAGTATCGTTCCGTCACTCATCGCCGTCACGCTGGGCGCCTCTTTTGCCACTCAGGCCGCCACACCGCCAGATACTCTGGTGATTGCCCAGTCGATCGATGATTCCAGCAGCTTTGACCCGGCGCAGGGTTTTGAACTGACTTCGATGCAGGCCTTTACTAACATCTATCAACGCCTGGTCCAGTCCGATCCTGGCAACCCGGTCGATCTGAAACCCACGCTGGCGACCTCCTGGCAAGCTGCTGGCGACAACCGTAGTCTGATCTTTGCCCTGCGTGATAACGCTAAATTCTCCAGCGGCAATCCGGTACGCCCGGAAGATGTGATCTTTTCCCTGTCGCGGGTAGTGAAGCTGAATCTGGATCCCTCTTTCATTCTGACCCAGATGGGCTGGACCAAAGACAACGTTGATGCGCAGCTGAAAAAAATCGATGACCAACACGTTCAGGTCAGCTGGACTGCTGATATCAGCCCGACCTTCGTATTAAGCCTGCTCTCGGCGCCGGTCGCATCGATCGTCGATGAAAAAACCGTTATGGCCAACCAGCAGAAAAACGACCTTGGCAATCAGTGGCTGGGCGCGCACTCGGCGGGCAGCGGCCCGTATCAGATCCGCAAGTTTATTCCCCATGAAGTGGTGCTGCTTGCCGCCAATCCGACCTCACCGGCCGGTGCGCCGAAGCTGAAAAACATTCTGATTAAAAACGTGCCGGAACCTGCGGCGCGTCGCCTGCTGCTGGAACAGGGCGATGCCGATATTGCCCGTAATCTGGGCGCCGATCAGATGGCGGCGCTGAAGGACAAAGCCGGCGTGAAACCAATGGCGATCCCGATGGCTTCGCTGTACTACATACAGTTCAATATTGATGCCTCACCGGCGCTGAAAAATCCGGCGCTGTGGGAAGCATCCCGTTACCTGTTCGACTACCACGGCATTGCCGATGATCTGCTGAAAGGTCAGTTCCAGGTGCATCAGGCGTTCCTGCCGGAAGGTTTCCTTGGTGCGCTGAACGATAATCCCTATAAATACGATCCGGAGAAAGCCAAAGCGATTCTGCAGAAAGCCGGCCTGACCAACGTTAGCTTTAAGCTCTCCGTCAGCAACCAGCCGCCATACCTTGATATTGCGCAGGCGCTGCAGGCCAGCTTCGCCAAAGGCGGGATTAAAGTTGAGCTGATTCCGGGCCTGAGTACCGAAGTCTCCACCAGCGTGAAGGCGCATAAGTATGAGGCGACACTGAACGCCTGGGGCGCTGATTATTTCGATCCCAACACCAACGCCGCCGCCTTTGCCTACAACCCGGAAGATGGCAGCAAAACCCTGGCATGGCGCTCGAACTGGCACATTCCTGAGCTGAGCAAGCAAACGCTGGCGGCCACTGCCGTTAGTGATAACGCGAAGCGCATTGAGATGTATCAGAGTATGCAGCGCGAAGTGCAGAAAAACTCACCCTATGTGGTGGGTCTGCAGGCGCGCAACCTGATCGCGCTACGCGCTAACCTGAAAGGCTATGTACAGGGCATCAACCCGGATATGGTTTACTACAACCAGGTCAGTAAATAATGGCAGCACCTTCTGCTGACGCCGGGTCCGCCCGGCGTTTCTGGCGCGGTGGCGGACGTCTCGCCACCAGCCTGCTTTCGTTACTGGTGACGCTGCTCGGCTTACTGGCGTTTACCTTTATGTTGTCCCATCTGTCGCCGGTTGATCCGGTGTTGCAGATTGCCGGCGATCACGCCAGCGAATCGACCTATGCTCAGGTGCGCCAGGAGTTAGGCCTCGACCAGCCGGTAGTGATGCAGTTCTGGCACTATATCGAACATCTGGCGCACGGTGATTTGGGCGTGTCACGCATTACCAATCAACCGGTAGCCAGCGACCTGCTGCGTACTTTCCCCGCGACTATCGAACTGGCGACCTGCGCCATGATTTTTGGTGCATTTTTTGGCATCACGCTGGCGCTGCTGGCGGCATGGAAACCAGGCAGCATTATCGATAACCTGGCGCGGCTGATTTCGCTGCTCGGCTATTCGGTTCCTATTTTCTGGCTTGGCCTGCTGGGTTTACTGCTGTTTTACGCGGTGCTGCACTGGTCGGCGGGGCCGGGCAGGCTGGATGATATCTATGTCTATACCCTGGAGCCGCACACCGGTCTGATGCTGATCGACAGCTGGCTGTCGGGCGATCGGGACATGTTCCGCAACGCCATCGCCCACCTGTGGCTGCCGGTGGTGGTACTCGGCATGCTGTCGATGGCCGGCATCACCCGCCTGCTGCGCGCCGCGCTGCTGGAAGAGAGCAGCAAAGAGTATGTCACCCTCGCGCGCGCCAAAGGCGCCGGACGCGGACGTATTTTGCTGCTGCATATTTTCCCCAATATCTCCGGCACACTGATTACCGTGCTGGCACTCTCCTACGCCACTCTGCTGGAGGGGTCGGTACTGACGGAAACCGTCTTTGCCTGGCCTGGCGTTGGCCGCTACATGACTACTGCGCTGTTCGCCTCCGACGCCCCGGCGATTCTGGGCTCCACCCTGCTGATTGGCGGCTGTTTTATCGTGCTCAATACGCTGGCCGACGCCCTCACCTGGTTAACCGATCCGAGAACCCGATGACGCAAAATTTAACTGATATTGAAAATGTGACGCCGCGTCGCTATCGCCGTCGCCGGGTGACGACGCTGGTGATTGGCGGCGCGCTGGTTGCCATTCTGCTGCTGGCGGCACTGCTGGCCCCGCTACTGGCGCCATTTGATCCGAATGCGCAGCTGATGTCAGCACGCCTGCTGCCGCCGTCTGGCGCGCACTGGTTAGGCACCGACGGCTTTGGTCGCGATCTGCTGTCGCGGGTGATTTACGGAACGCGCCCGACGCTGTTGCTGGTCTCGCTGATTCTGCTGCTGACCATTCCGGTCGGCATGCTGGTTGGTATCGCTGCCGGTTATCTCGGTGGCTGGACCGAGCGCGTGCTGATGCGCATTACCGATATCTTTCTGTCACTACCCAACCTGGTGATCGCCCTGGCGCTGGTGGCGATGCTTGGCCCGGGCCTGATGAATGGTGCGCTGGCGCTGGCGCTGACCAGCTGGCCGCCGTTTGCCCGCCAGGCGCGTGCGGAGACCCTCGCCCTGCGCCGCAGTGACTACCTCGCCGCCGCGCGTATGCAGGGGATTACCGGTTTGCGCCTGATGTTTGGCCATATTCTGCCGCTCTGTATGCCCAGCGCCGTGGTGCGTGCGGCACTGAGTCTCGGCGGTATTATTCTCGCCGCCGCCGGTCTCGGTTTTCTCGGTATGGGCGTACAGCCGCCAACCGCCGAATGGGGATCGATGGTCGCCGAAGGCAGTAAAGTGATTTTTGACCAGTGGTGGGTCGCTGCCGCACCGGGCGGTGCAATTCTGTTTGCCAGCCTGGCTTTTAACCTGACAGGCGACGGCCTGCGCGATCGACTGGATACCCGTAATGCCAACTGATTCTTCTGCGCTGATTATCGCCGATGGGCTAAATATTTCGCTGGGTGATGGCACCACGCTGGTAAAAGATCTGTCATTTACTCTCGGACGTGAACGCGTGGCGTTGGTCGGGGAATCCGGTTCCGGCAAATCCCTCACCGCCCGCTCGCTGATGGGGCTGCTGTCACCGTCGTTGCATGTTCAGGCGCGCAGTTTACAGGTTGCCGGCGAAGATGCCTTAACCCTGAGCGAGCGCCGCTGGAACCAGTTACGCGCCAGTAAACTGGCGATGGTAATGCAGGATCCGAAATATGCTCTGAATCCCACCCGCACCATTGGCTGGCAGGTTGAGGAACCGCTAAAACTGCATCAATCCTTTGGCCGCGCCGAACGTCGGGAAAAGGTCTGTGAGATGCTGGATGCCGTGGGTCTGCCGCAACCCGCGCAGCTGATGACGCGTTATCCGCATCAGCTCTCCGGCGGTATGGGGCAGCGCGTGATGCTGGCCATCGCGCTAATTGCCGATCCACAATTTCTGATTGCCGACGAACCGACCTCGGCGCTCGATCACGCGATGCGCGATCAGGTGCTGGCGTTAATCCGTCGTCTGGTTGAGCAGCGTAATATGGGACTACTGCTGATTAGTCACGATCTGCAACAGGTAGCGGAACACTGTGATCGCGTGATGGTGATGTATAAAGGTGAAGTACTCGATACCCTGCCAGCGGCTGAACTGCCGCGCGCGACCCATCCATACACCCGCACGCTGTGGGCCTGCCGACCGGGTAAAGCGACTCATGGTCAGCCGCTGCCGGTACTGGATCGCGCGGCACTGGAGGCCACTCGTGAGCATGATTGATCTGCAACGGCTTAGTGTGTCGCATAAACAAGGTTATGAACTGCGTACTGTGGTACATGATGTATCGCTGTCAATTGCTGCGGGTGAATGTTTTGGCCTGGTTGGCCCCTCCGGCTGCGGCAAATCCTCACTGCTGTGGGTGATGGCCGGGCTGAATCCGCACTGGCAAGGAAGTATGCAGCTGGCCGGACATCAGGTTGCGCCGGGTAAAGCCTTTACCGGCGCGCTGCGGCGTGAAGTACAGATGGTGTTTCAGGATCCTTACGCCTCGCTACATCCGCGCCACCGTCTGCGCCGCACGCTGGCTGAGCCGCTAAAACTGCTGAAAGTAAAAGATATTGATGATCGTATCGATCAGGGTTTCCGTCATGTTGGTCTTGATCCGGCGATGGCCGATCGCTATCCGCATCAGCTTTCCGGCGGACAACGCCAGCGTGTCGCCATTGTACGCGCGCTGCTGTTAGAGCCGAAAGTGCTGCTGCTGGATGAGCCTACCTCGGCGCTGGATATGTCGGTACAGGCGGAGATCCTTAATTTGCTGAATGACCTGAAGCGGCTGGATAATCTGACGATGGTATTAGTCAGTCATGACCCGGATGTCATCGATCATATGTGCGATCGCGCCGCGCATATGGCCAATGGCCGGATTGTCGGTTGATGGCAGCGGCACGGGCGGGATTGATCCCGCCCCGGTGGCAGATTTGCAGCAATATTTTTCGAGCCCCCCCGATAGTTTAATGATCATCCATTTCTCAGCTGTTCACGCCACGCTACTCTCGTCAGCGGAGGCACAACGGATGAAAAAACGTTTATCACCACGGCTAAAATATTTTTGCTATGCCCGGCCAGGAGCATATTTCGTCACTCTGGTTACCCATCAGCGTAAAACGTTATTTGGTGAAATCATTGACGAAGAAATGTTCCCTACCCGGCTGGCTAAACTGGCGACTGAGCACTGGTTTACACTGCCCCGACGCATCGCCACCCTGGCTCTGGACCAGATGGTCATCATGCCGAATCACCTGCATGGCATTATCTGGCTGACGCCAGAAAACGCGCGTTCGCTTACCCAGATTGTCTGCCACTACAAAGCCGGGGTCACACGAGAATATCAGGCGCATCAGCCGCTGTGGCAGCGTGGGTTTTACGATCGTGTTATCCGTAATGAAGCAGAGCTTAATGCCATTCGTCAGTATATTCATGATAACCCGCAGCGCTGGCATGAGGACCGCCTGAACAGGTCTGAAACCGGGTAGCGGCGGGATTTATTCCGCCCGCTGCCTTATGCAACACGGGAGCCGTAGCGGCGGGATTTATTCCGCCTGCTGCCTTATGCAACACGGGGGCCATAAATGGCCCCCTACAGACCCTGTAGGGGCGGGATTTATTCCGCCCGTAAATATCCCCTGAGGTTAATTATAACCCTTTGATCTGGCTATAGTCTGAAAGCAGAAAACCATAGTTAAAACTCATATTTCCAACGCTGAATTTGCCACCTATAGTCCTGATATCCCCCTCCATGTCAGGATCAGCAAATGCGTAAACTTTTACCCGCTCTTATCGCCAGTGCATTAACGTTAAGCGCTGGCGCCAATGCAGCGACGCCCGCAGACACGTTAATCGTGGCCATTCCGCTTGATGGCATTATCAGTTTCGATCCGGCAGAAAGCTTTGAAACCGTCAGCACCAGCAGCCTGACCGATCTCTACCAGGGGCTGGTCGCCTCTGACCGCAACAACCCACGCGCACTGGTCGCCGAGCTGGCCAGCAACTGGCAACCCGGCAGCAGCGAACACAGCCTGGTATTCAACCTGAAACCAGGGGCGAAATTCGCCAGCGGCCATCCGATAACCGCCGATGATGTTATCTGGTCACTCACCCGGGTGGTAAAACTGAATAAGACTCCGGCTTTTATCCTCGGTGAATTCGGCTGGACGCCAGAAAATATCGATGCGCAATTTACCCGTATCAGCGACAACAAACTGGAACTGCGCTGGGTATCGCCTATCGGTAGCGATCTGGCGCTGCGCCTGCTCAGCGCGCCGGTGGCCTCAATCGTCGACAGCAAGCTGGTACAGCAACATGCTAAAGATAACGATTTTGGTAATGGCTGGCTGCGTACCCGTTCTGCCGGCAGCGCCGGCTACAGTATCAGTAACTATGTACCGCAGCAGGCGCTGGTGCTGGAACAGAACCCCGAGGCGCAGCCCGCGCCAAAACTAAAACGGGTGATTCTGAAAGGCGTGGCCGATGCAGGTTCCCGACGTTTATTGCTGGAACAGGGGGATGCGGATGTCGCCTATGAACTGGGAGCCGATCAGTTTGATGCCATCAAAAATCACCCTAGTATTAAAGTCGCCAGCTTTCCTTCCAGCCTGATTTACTACCTCGGCTTTAATACTCAGGACAAGCAGCAACCCGCGCTGGGAAATCCGGCATTCTGGCAGGCGGCACGCTGGCTGGTGGATTATGACAGCCTGTCAAACCAGCTGTTAAAAGGGCAATATCAGGTGCACCAGACCTTTCTGCCGCAAGGTTTTGACGGGGCGCTAAACGATAAGCCGTTTAAACTGGATGTCGCCAAAGCGAAGAGCATTCTGCAACAGGCCGGGATTAAACCGGGCACCCGCTTCTCGTTAACTATCGTTAATCAGCCGCCCTACACCGATGTGGCGCAGGCGCTGCAGGCCAGCTTTGCCAAAGCCGATATTGATATTCAGATCCAGCCGGTGGCGGAGTCAGAGCTGTGGGGCAAAATGCGTGGGCGCAACTTCCAGTCAATTTTTATCTACTGGGGAGCGGACTATGTCGATCCGAATACCAATGCCAGCACCTTTGCCTATAACGTGCCGGGAGGGCCAAAAACCCTTGCCTGGCGCGTAGGCTGGGAGATCCCCAAACTGAGTGTGCAAACCCGTGCCGCTGCTGCCGAAAGTGATGTGCAAAAACGTCAGGCGCTGTATGGCGAGTTGCAAAAGGAAATTCAGCAAAACTCGCCATTTGTGGTGACCCTACAGGGACAAAAACTGGTGGGGCTGCGGGAAAATGTCAAAGGCGCGCAGCAAGGTATTGGTACCAGCATGCTCTATTACGATCAGGTGAGTAAGTAGCTTTCCCCACCGCCGCTAAACGCCATTATCCTGATGGCGTTTACGGTATTTTAGCGGTGTATCGCCAATCATCTTCTTAAAGCAGGTGATAAAATAGGAGGTATCGGCAAATCCGGTCTGCTCTGCGATCGCTTCTACCGCCCGCTGATCACTGCGCAGATAGTGACAAGCCTGCCACAACCGGCGCTTCAGCAGATACTCCTGGATCAATCCGCCGGTCTCCTGTTTGAAGGTGCGGGAGATATAGCTGCGCGACAAATTCAGCGCCGTCGCCAGCGCCGCCAGGCTGAATTTCCGCGCGTAGTTCTCTTCGACCCAACACATCACGCGAGTGGAAATGCTGTTGTCCGGTGGTTTACGACTGACAGAATGTTCCGGGAAAAAATTCATCAGTTGCAGAATCAGGCAGGCACTGTCCGGCAAATTAAACGGACGACTGTCAAAAACGCGCTGATACACCGTAAATAACTGCTCCAGGCCGGATTGATATTCACTCAAATCATATACCGTTGCGGCGCTGCGTTGATGGCAAAATCGCTGTAAGCGTGCCCGCTGGTGGGGAAAGTCGCGCAGGAAATTGATAAATGTCGTGCTATCAATATGAATCATCGTACGTCGATAGCTGTCGGCAGCGCGCGGATCAATCATCACCTTGTGCAGCTTAAAGGGTGGGAAAATAAATCCACATCCCGGGTGCAAAGCATATTGCTGATTATCAACAATAATGGTGCCATGCCCCTGTTCTATCAGCAAAATTTCCAGCCCCTGATGCCAGTGGTGATACCCGACGCGGCCAACCACGCGCCGGGTAAAGGAGATTGCGCGTTCGGTTAAAGAATTAAGTTCAATGGTTTCCATCGTCATGCCATGTACCACGCCACTGGTTACGATTCCCCGTAGAAAATTTAAACCGTTGTTTTATTTTTTTATCACCATAATTTTTATTAGCCGAGGATATTGTGATAGCCCCGGCACTGTTCACGCCATTGCGTCAGCTACGGCGGAAAAATTGGCAATATGGTGGTTGGGTCACATGGCAGACGCGGGATCAGGAGTAGAGCCGGAAAGATTGCGGGCGGGCGTCCCCGCACCGCATTCGGTTACGAGATGGCGGAATCAGAAGCGTGCTTATGTTTATCCGCTTCAAAGTGCGCTTTAAACTGCTCGTAGATCGAGATCATATTTGACGCATCGCCCTGCAATGGGCTGAGCTTACCGGCGCGAACCAGTTCGATTACCAGCTGAAGGGCAGCCTGCTTAGGGCTGCTGGATGGATGTGCAATTTCGTTAGACATACGGCTCCCGGTAAAGTGTAAAACGTCAACTGTAACAAGTTTAGCTACTGCCTGTTACCCTTTTCCGGTTAGCTGCGCTGCATCTGTATTAAAACCAGGCAAATCACTCACCGCAGCGTTTTTTTTGCCAGCGGGCTGAACGGGGTTACCCCCATGGTGTGAACTACGGTAGATTGCTATATCCATCCCGCCGATCGTAGCGCGCACCTCTGACAGGAGTATGTAATGGATAATAGCCTGCTGGCGTTGTTGTCAATTTGTGGTGTTATTGCGTTAGGCGCGATCTCACCGGGGCCCAGTTTTTTGCTGGTGGCAAAGACCGCCATGTCCGCGAGTGCTCGTAGCGGGGTTTTTACCGCCCTCGGAATGAGTGCAGGCAGCGCACTGTTCGCGCTGGCGGCCATCCTCGGGTTACAGTCGATCCTACTGACCGTCCCGTGGTTATTCTGGCTGCTGAAGATTGCCGGTGGTATCTATTTGTTATTTCTGGCCTATAAAATGGTGGTTAACGCACGCCAGCCGTTGCCCCTGGAACTGAATGGCCCTGGCGCACAAGGAGCCCTGCGCGGTTTCAACCTTGGTCTGCTGACGCAAATTAGCAATCCACAAACCGCGCTGGTGTTTGGCAGCGTGTTTGCGGCATTTCTCAGCCATCAATATCCCCTTTGGATGAATATTGCGCTGCCGATCGCGGCTTTCGTTATCGATTTTGCCTGGTATCTGTTTGTGGTGATGGTGCTGTCCGCTCCGGTTCCGCGCAAGGCTTATCTGCGATTTAAACAGCGTCTCGATACCCTGAGCGGAGGCTTGATGGCGCTGCTGGGGATCAAACTGATCGTTAGCCAGCATTCTTAACATGCCGACGCCAGCGATGTTATCCCGCCGCCCGGCAGGATGACGCTGGCTATCTCTTCTGCTGTTTTAGCCAGTGCTGCATGCGGTCAATCTCCGGCTGCTGGGCACTGATAATTTCCTGCGCCAGCTTGCGCATTTCCGGATCCTTACCGTATTTTAGCTCGGTTTTCGCCATATCAATCGCCCCCTGGTGATGCGCTGTCATACCCCGGGCGAAAGCCACATCCGGATTGTCCGACTGCATTCCCTGCATCATATCGCCATGCATCTTATTCATATCACTTTGATAACTCTGCTGTGCACCGCTCTGCTGCGTGTGGTTCATATCCATAGGCATCGACTGCGCAGCCAGCACGCTCAGCGGCGCCAGCAGCACCATCAGCAGTAAAGATTTTATCTTGTTCATTGCGTCCCCTCATCCATCAGATAACCTCAGTTATTCAGAGGGTAAACCCTCCCCTTGGGGTAAGGTCAAGCAGCGTGATAAAAACGCAGTTTCCCGGCGACAGAAACGACAAAGCCCGCGGGTAGCGGGCTTTAGTGGTTAAACTTCATCAGATTTCCAGTGATAAGCAGTATCGACGTTAGCGTCGGGGTTTACTGCAATGGTTAGGTGCCGCCCCGTAGGGATGATTTTGGCGCTGCTGGCGACGTGTAAACTGACGTCGGACAACCAGGGCCGCTACAACTCAGGATGCTTGTGGAGAAATCCTCTTCGCTTGTTGTTTATTGGAATTCCAAAATAACACCTTCAGCGCTAAATAACTGTTCGATTATTTCTGTTTTGCAGACCGGAAACTTCTTAAAAACCGAATTTTTCCGGAAACTTTGTCATTAAGATTTTACTTCAACTATTAACGGCCTCAAAATGGGGGCAAGCTGATACCACATTTTGTCGGTCTCTTCCGCTCGCGTGCGTCAGCCCCAAAAAAAGAGTTTTAAAAGCGTGATCTGTTAAGCAATTATTAGATTGCCCAATCAGCGTCCTGCGCAATAGCTCTACACTCACAGTACCAATAATTAGCAACCTTATTATGATGGCGTATCGCTGGCTGTCAGGTGCCCGGTGATCTCTTACAGTGTGTTAAAGGATGTGCAAAATGAAATGCCCACAGGTATGGCATACAACCAACCTGCCCGCTCTGGGGATGGTCGGATTATTACTTTCACCGCTTGCCATGGCAGAAACGGTAACGGTTTCACTCTCTCAGGAACAGGACGGTGGCGATAAGGGTCGGGCCTGCATCTATGTACACCAGGGTAAAGCGGAATTCCGTATGGTGAAGCCTGGTGAACAATGCGCGCCTAATATCACCATTGAAGACAAGAAAGCCTGAGTGCGATTGCCGGCAATCGTAGCTGAAGTACGGATTATTAAGTCGCTGTAATATTAAATAAAAATTCAATCAGAAACTTATTTTCTGAGGAGAATTATTGCTTTTTTTTTGCTTATTTTTAATCTGATAAATGCGTAAATTTGAGTTAAATGAATTTAATGGATTAATAATAGCGCTTTTATTTTCGCTAATGTATTTTTGTGGCCGCCGGACAAATATATTTCCTGCGGCCAATAACCATGCGGCTTCAGCTAAAAAACCACACTTTGGCTTTTCTTATCTTTTCAGTATCACAGAAACCGGTACGCAGTTGCCGCTTCGCTCGGCTATACTCAACTTCTGAAGCCAGAGAGTATCTGGCCTCAACGCGGTAGTTAAGGAGGGGGGTATGTTAATTGGATTTGTGCTGTTAGTAAGCGCCTGCGGTTATGATGCCTGCGATGCCCTGCCGGTGTCAGAACATATCTATCCCACTCACGCCGCTTGTCAGCAGATGGCGGACCGTATTCACCAGCGCCGTCCAAATGCGGTACTGATGTGCGGCGAGGTGTGGCGCTAGACCCGCCCCACCGCACAGCAAAATGGACAGTTTATTTTAATGACGCCTGCTTCAGAGCATTAAAAATCATCGATTTGTCAGAATCGGTGATATTGTGCTGTGAAATCAAACGATTAAATACAGGCCGGTCGTCCTCTTCGATACGGTCGCCGGCTTTCAGCAGTTGCGCCAGCTGCTGAAAGGTTTGCGTGCTGTGCTGTGCAATTTTTTCACGCGCCACAGACAACGGTAGTGGAGTCCACTTCTCTTCAGGCTTCGACAGCCAGTCAGCACGGTAGCGATATTGTATTGCTTTTGCCGCATCCATTTGCGCGCGAATAAAAGGTTTTATCGACTGTGGTTGCAGACCGAGGAGATCGGCGCTATTCACGGCAAGGGCCGACACCCGCGCCTCCTGCGCCAGGTCCTCAATCGCCTGATGATGAGCTGCCTTATAGCCAGCAACATCTTTCATCCAGGCAAGACGCTGATTAATATGCTCAAACAGCTGCGTTTTCTCACTTGCCTGCACGGCGGGCAGCAGCAGCGGTGTCAGTAACATCGCCAGTAATCCACACTTATTCATTATCGCGCTCCTCCTCCCTGAACAGACTAAGTAGTTTAGCCCGGAAACTAATTAGCCAGCATTTCGCGTAAATTTCAACAATAAAACACCCTCATATTTCGTTAACCCTGTAGTGGTTAGCTGGAGTAGACTGATTGATCAGAGTGCGTCTTATATTTGCCAGTTGAAACCCGTCGTGTGACAGGTCAAAATATAGGCTATTTTTTATTACACCCCCAGCTCAGCTATAGTTGCCCCAATGAAAACGCCCAAGCCGCGTCGTCCTAATGGTCGATGGATTTACTACATACTTTACGATGGCATTTTATGGCCCTGTCCGGTGCGCTGGGAGTGGGAAAATGGCTACGGCGGCTGGCTGCCTTTTTATTACTCCCCGACCTTCGAATTCGTCGCTGGCGACCCGGGTAAAGCGCATCGGGTGTCAAGAAGCACCAGTAAAGCGCGCGAAGCGGAGCGCGTGCATTAAGCGTGTCCGTGGCATGTTTACAGAAACTGGCAGCCAGGGGAAAAGCATGCCAGGTTGTAAACAAGGAGGTAGCGCTATGAAACGAGATGTGCTGAGTGAAGAGTACTATGATGAAGTCTGTCGCGTCGTTGGAGATGCCGTTATCGTGCTGGCAGAAAGCGGCCACGATACGCAACGTGCGGTGATCACCGATCTGCTGAAGCAAACCCGTCTGAAACGCGGCGATAGCGAAAGAGATGAGCAGAAAATCCTCGAGCATGCCATCCGGCTGGTAAAACCCTGACCAAAGCGCCAGGCTGAAGCCTGGCCGCCTGCTTTTGTTTAATTCTGCTTAACTGAGTGGACAGTTTCTCGCCTTGTCCGGCATTGAATGCCATGATGCAAAATCATCGCCTTCAGGTTGGACCGCCATGAAAAAAATCCTTCTCAGCGCTTGCCTGGCTGGCTTTCCGGTACGCTATAACGGTTCGGCCAAAACCCTTGTCAGTAAACAGCTTGCCCGCTGGCGGCGACAAAATCGTTTGGTAATTTTTTGCCCGGAGCTGGCGGCGGGGTTCCGGACGCCGCGTCCGGCGGCAGAGATCCAGCCATCTTTACATGGCCATGCGGTTATTACACAGGGCGCCAGAGTGATCGAAGCCACGGGTGAAGACGTTACCGAACGTTATATTTTAGCCGCCTGGCTGACGCTGGAGATGGCTCAGCAGCATAACTGCCAGTTTGCCATTCTCACCGAGGGCAGCCCGTCATGTGGCAGCAATATGATTTACAGCGGCGGCTTTAACGGCAGCAAAATAGCTGGCATGGGGGTCACCGCCGAACTGTTAACCCATAATGGTATTGAAGTGTTCTCAGAGCACAATATTGCGCAGTTATGTACGCGCCTTGCCCGGGAAAAGTCTGATGATATCCCCTGCACCAGTCGCTGAAGAGCGGCAGATAACCGATAACGCAAAAAGGGAGCCACAGGCTCCCTTCCAAACTGAATTCAGGATTACTTGATCAGGTCAGCAGTCATATACACATAGTTGCCGGTGCTGGCGCTGGTAATTTTATACGATGCAGCGCCGGCTTCCTGAGCTTTAGCGGCAATTTGCGCTTCCGCGGTATCAAGCTGGCTGCCGCTGGCAGAAACGCTCTGAGCGAAGCTGGTGAAAGATACGGCTGACAGCGCGATAACTGCAACAAAAGTTTTGATAGATTTCATAATATAATTCCTTCAGGTTTTTGACTGTGAGAAGGCTCATCGCCTTCGATAAAACAATAGTAACGCCCGCAATCAATGTTTGATAGCGGATCTATTTGCTTATCTTAGTCAAAAAAATTGACCACACTTCCTCACTGTCAGTAACCCCATTCAAGAGATTCGGCAACATGCCGATAACTACTTTGTAGCCACAGCGCCAGCTTCCGTTGTTGTAGCCAGCGACAGGCCATACCCCGTAGAACTCACTCTCCTGCAAAAGGAAACTGTTTATGGCGATCATTTTTATTCCGACGCTGGTCAAGTCGCTGGTTAAAGCGCAAAACAAGCAATCCACCCCGTTATCACGGGCAGAGGTGGAACAGATCCGCGCTAATGCAACCGCCGTCAGCCTGCCTGATCATATTGCTGCCGAAATGACGAAAAACGGTATCTGGGCGGATATCAACCCGGATCGTTGCTGGGAAGAGTGGCTGGCCTATTGTCATGTCAGACGCATCGGCAAAGATCGCCGCATCGGCGCCCGCTAGCGCTGTCGATCGATACCGTCAGATTTTCTGCCAGGCTGCGCCGCAGCGGGCAAAACTGCTGCAAGAAAAACCTAATCAGGTTACGCTATTGCCCTTCAGCGTGGCGACAGCGCCACCCCTTTGCCTGCGTTGGCAAACATCTCTGAGAGAACAGAATGAACAAAAGAGCGATTGCACCGGCTATTATCTTTATTGCGGCGGTGGTTTTCTTTGTCTGGTTTATTGCCAGCGGCGCTGCGGTGCCAGGTAGCTGAAAACCAACAGCTGCGACGCGATAGTTCCTGGCGATAATTTAACAAGGAGTCAGTCAATGGCAGTGGGATCAATTGAAGAAGTCAGAAACCAGATAGATCGGCTTGATCAGCAAATTGTGGCTTTAATTGCGCAGCGCAGCCAGTTTGTCCGGCTCGCCGCCAGCTTTAAGAAAGACGAAAACGCGGTGCGGGCGCCGGATCGGGTACAGAAAGTTATCGATAAAGTCAGGGCGCAGGCAGCGCAACATGGTCTGCCAGAGAGCATTGCCGAAGAGGTCTATCGCGCCATGATAAATGCTTTTATTGCTTACGAACTCGAACAACATCAGCAGTTATCAGACGCGAAATCGTGATCGCTTCCAGGGCGGTATCATACCGCCCGCGTTGCATGCATCTTCATTGCCCTGGTCAGGCTTAGCGCTGATCGGCTGATACCACTTTGCCGTCCAGCGTCATCGGCTCACCATCCAGCGACAACGAACAGTTACGCAGCGGAATATCAAGATGGCAAGGCGTATCGCGCGTTCCCCCCGCTTCCGTATTGGGTCCGCTGGAGAACAGGAAGTTGCCGGCAAACGCCCGCGCATCCATACCGATGGTTGACTCACGATCGTAGAGACCTAAGGTGCTCCAGTGCGCGCGCGTCATTAATCCCCAGCCAACATGCGCCATGGCATAAGCCTCCGGATCGTTAAACGAATCCATAAAGCTGCGCATAAATTCGGCATCAAATCCGCCTTCAATCTTGCGGATATACCCCTCTTCAATAATCAGCGTCACCGGTTCCCGCACATAGCGTTTAAATGGCAGAATAATATCGCCACTATCAATCACGATCTTACCGTTCGAACTGCCTTCATTCGGCCACGTGGCAACAAAACAGCTTGGCCAGTGGTCCCACTTACCTGCCACATCGGAGAAACCGTGCTGCGTTAGCACCGGATAAGCGCCAAGTGCGCAACGGAAATCGGTGCCGGCTGGCGAGGTCACCGTCATGGTTTTCGCCTGCTGCAGCCGTTTGGTGGCCGCCAGCGCGCGCTGTTTATCCTCCAGCGTTGGCAGTAAGCGCAGCAGAATTTCCGGTGGCTCCACCGCCAGTAGCATGCGGGTATTGGCTTTCAGAATCTCTTCCTGCTGCGGTGAAAACAGCAGCATCATGGTATCGATAATCAGGTCGCTGCTTTTTAGCGCACTGAGCGCCACTTTATTGGTTTCAAGCGCGGTTTTACCGACATAGCCCGATTTATCCGGACTCAGCGCTTTCTCGCCGTTCATCGGCGGCAGCACCAGACGCGTCACCACCGCGCCCATCAGACCACAGGCAATTTCACAGGTGTTGACCACCTGCGGATGGGAGTCGGTGCTGGTCAGCAACGTCACCTGTTCGCCAGCGGTTAACTGGCACAGGCTGAGAACCTGCTGCCAGCCGCTAACCAAATCGCTATCACTTACAGCCATCTTATGCTCCTCAATCAGATAAAGTTCAGGCGATACTTGCCGCCGCCAGCGAGAAATAGTGACGATCAAAATGCAGTAACGGGGTATGTTGCTGACCAAAGCGTATGGCCTCTACCGCACCAAAAAACACACTGTGGGTTGAAGTCTGCACACGTTCAGCAATACGGCAGTCAATATTAACCAGTGCGCCATCCAGCGCGGGCGCACCGCTCTCCAGTTCACTCCATTGCGCATGGGAAAAGCGATCGGCAGGCGCAATCCCGGCCTGACCGGCAAACATATCGGCGAGAAAACGCTGTTCCGCATGCAGTACATTGACGCAGAAGCTGCCGTTTTCCACTATTGCGCGATGCGCCTCACCAAAGTGATTGACGCAAATCAGTACCATCGGCGGCGTCACCGTCAGGCTGCATACCGCCGAGGCGGTCAGGCCGCGTCGTTCGCTGCCCTGCCCGGTAGTAATGATATTGACCGCCGTCGCCAATTGACGCATCGCTGCTTTGAATTGATCTTCCAGCGTATTTTGCACAGTTGTCATCGTGATTCCTCTTTTTCCCAGCCAGGTAAGCGGCGTAATTGTCGGACAAAAAACGGGGCCCCCAACACCACCACAAACATACGTACGGTTTGCAGAGCCAGAACAAAAGTCACATCAACGTGGCTGGCAATGGCGACAATCGCCACCGAGTCAATGCTGCCGGGTACCGTCGCCAAAAACGCCGTCAGCAGATCCACGCCCATTAAGTAACTCAACAGCAGTGAAAACAGCGCGCTGAGGCCAATCAGCGCCAGCGACGCCAGTAACGCCAGCGGGATCATACGGATCAGCCGCAGCAGGATCGCGCGGGTAAATTTCAGGCCGACCTCCAGACCAATGGCGGCAAACGCCAGGTTAAGCACCCAACCGGGCAGCGTCATATGGTAGAGGTCGCTGGCGCTCAGTACCGCCCCGACAATCAGCGGTACCATCATCGCCGCCGCCGGTAAGAAAGCGAGGTAACGTGTCGCCAGCGGGCCAAGCGCGGCAATCGCCAGCGTGCTGCACAAGGCGCTGACAGCAATCGGCGTAAAACTAAACAACTGTGTGGTATTGAGCGCTGCCGACGGCGTGGCAAACAGATGCGACACCATAGTTACCGCCAGCACCACCGCCGCCAGGCGAATGTATTGCACCAATGCCACCACGCGGCCATCAGCATGGCGTTCATAGGCGATAATCACCATCGCGCTCGACATGCCGGGCATCGCCGCCCAGATGGCGGTTTCCGCCGACACTTTGCCGAAATAGCGAATGCCCCAGCTAATGCAAAATGAAAACAGTAAGGTAGCCGATACCGACAGCAACAGAATCGGCCAGTTCGCAATGACCGACAGTAAAATAACCGGCGTCAAATTGGTGGCGATCAGGCAACCGGCTACCCCCTGCGCCAGCAAAAACAGCGGACGCCACAGCTTGCGCTCATTACCGCTGACCGCAAAAAACACCCCGGCCAGCATTGAACCTAACAGTGCTGCAGCCGGGAAATTAATCAGCGTTAATAGCTGAGAAATACCGGCGGCGAGAATAAACAGCCCGCACCAGTTCAGGAACTGATTACTGCGCGAGGGCGTAATGGCTGACGCGGTTAGCTTCATACTGATCCTGTAAAAACATCGGGCATACTGCCCGTCTGGCGCCTGAAATCGGTTAACCGCTGACGCTGTCGTCCGTTAAATGATCTTCAATCCAGGCCGCACACTGCAGCAAACGCGCATCCTCGCCGATACGCCCAACCAACTGAATACCTACCGGCAACCCCTGAGGTCCGCGCCATGCCGGTAAGGTAATGCATGGCGTATGCAGTAAGGTCCAGACCTGGTTAAACGCCGGATCGCCAGTGGAAGCCAGTCCCTCCGGCGCTTCACCGGGTGCGGCGAGGGTCAGAAACAGATCATAACCGTCCATCAGCGCCTGCATGCTGGCGCGCCACTGGCCGATTTTTGCCATCGCCTGCTGGTATTGCGCCAGCGTCGACCCGGCCTTGAAGTCCAGAAAGCGCCGCGTCACCTCACTGATTTCAGCGCGCCGATGTTCAAACGCCAGCGCATGCGTAACCTCCCAGCCCATCACCGCATCATGCATGGCGAACAGTTCGCTGAAATGCTGCGGCGTGGCCACCTCCGCTACGCTGGCGCCCGCCGTCGCCAGCCGGGTGGCGGCAAACTCCAGCGCCGCATGGGACTCAGCCCCTGCCTGCGCCCAGTTTGACGAGCGAAACAGCGCAATACGCGGTTTATAGCTGGCATCGGCGATATTCAGCGCCGGCTGACTGGCCAGCACCGCGCTGGCAAAACCGGCATCGCGCAGGTTGCGGGTGATCACGCCGATAGTATCCAGCGAGTGCGACAACACCTTGGCGCCGGTACTGTTAATGGTGCCAAAACTGGGTTTATAACCCACCACGCCGCAATAGGAGGCCGGGCGGATAATCGAACCCGAGGTTTGCGTGCCATAGGCCACCTGCGCCATATTGGCCGCCACCGCCGCACAGGAGCCGCTGGATGATCCCCCCGGCGTATGCTGCGGATGATGGGGATTTCGCGTCTGATTGGGGCTGGCCATGGCAAACTCTGTGGTCACCGTTTTGCCGAGGATAATCGCGTCAGCGCGCCGCGCCATCGCGACGCAGCTGGCGTCCCAGGCCGGGCGAAAGCCGCTATACAGCGCCGAACCGTAGCCGGTCGGCAGGTCGACGGTGTCGATGACATCTTTAACGCCAATCGCGACGCCAGCCAGCGCCCCTTTCTGCGGCCGCGCATCAAGGGCGCGGGCTGCCTGTAGCGCCTGTTCCGCAGCCAGGGTTTGCCAGGCGAGAATGGTCGGATCACGGCGGGCAATCTCAGCCTGACGCGCTTCAGTGGCGGCAGTGGCGGTAAGTTGCCCGGCTTGCACCTGCGCGGCCAGTTCACGGGCAGTTAAGGCAAGAATGGCCTGCTCAGTAAGAGACATCGGTAGCTCCTGAAATTAAAGAGAAGGACGGCGATTAAACCAGGGTTGTGCGCGTTCAAGCTGACCGGCCAGCGCAAACAACGTGGCCTCCTCGCCAAAAGCGGCGCCAAAATGGACGCCAATCGGCAATCCGCTGGCGGAGATACCCAGTGGTACGCTCATCGCCGGACAGCCAGAGGCATTAAACACACAGGTAAACGGGCCGTGCTGCCAGAAGCGCTGATAAAACCCATCAAGATCCGTGGTATTGCCGTGCATTTCGCCGAGCAGTGGCGCCGTTTCACTGGTCACCGGCGATAATAAGATGTCGTACTGACTAAAAAACTGCCCCATCGCACGCGCCGTGGCATGCAGCTGATTGATCGCCCACAGATAGTCGAGACCGCGCCAGTTTTGCCCTTCAAGGATCCACTGCTGGTTTACCGGCTCCAGCAGCGCCAGCGGATCGCGGATCGCGCGTGCGGCGGCGAAGCTGTTCATCCCATTCGCCACATTAACCCCGAGGATAATGCGCCAGGCGCGCATCAGGGCTTCCACGTCATAGGCACAAACCGCCGGTTCCACCTGATGGCCGAGTGAAACGCAGAGCGTTGCCGCCTCGTCCACGACCCGCAGGATCTCCGTATCAACGGCATTGCCTAACGGTGAGCGGGTGATCAGGCCAATGCGCAACGGCCGNGGGTAACCGCCTGTAAAAAGCTGTGCGGGCTGGCGGGCGCCGCATAGGGATCGCCGCGATCCGCGCCGGCGCTGGCATCCAGCAAGGCAGCGTTATCGCGTACCGACCAGCTCAGCGCATGCGGTGTGGACATACCGGCAATCGCCTCCACCGCTACCGGCCCCAGCGGATTACGCATCCGGCTGGGTTTAAAACCAAACAGACCGCAATGTGATGCCGGTACGCGCGTGGAACCGGCGCCATCCGAGGCATTTGCCAGCGGCAGCCAGCCGGCAGCGACCGCCGCCGCAGACCCGCCGGACGAACCGCCCGGCGTACGCCGCAAGTCCCATGGATTACGGGTTGCGCCATAGGCCAGCGGCTCAGTGGTAAAACTCAGGGCAAATTCCGGCGTATTAGATTTTCCCAGCAGCAGTAAACCCGCCTTGCGGTAACGCGTAATCAGCGTGCTGTCCTGTGTGGATACCACCTCGCTAAACAGGCGCGAGCCGCTGGATAGCGCTTGCCCGCTGACCTCAAAGCCGGTGTTTTTAATAAGCATCGGCACCCCGGCAAACGGCGCATCCGGCAGCCCGTCGCGCAGTTGCTGACGCGCCTGTTGATAAGCCGGATGCACCAGCGCATTTAGCGTTGGGTTGCCGCGTTCGCACAGGGTGATGGCCGTCTCCAGCACCTCCTCTGCGCTAATCTGGCGCTGGCGGATCAGCTGCGCCAGCCCTAAACCATCGTAATCTGCATACTCGTTAAACATGCGCTTCCCCGAAACCGAGAGAGACGCGAGAAAGCAGAGCTGCTTTCACGCGCGTTGAGCAATACCCGGAGAAAAACCGCCGCGGCGATCAGGCCAGACCGGCCAGCTTCTTCACCTGGTCAACGAAGACATCACGTTTCACTTCTTCATACAGACGCGCGCGCAGGCGCGGCGCCGGGCTGGAGTTCACGTTTTCGAACAGCGCGACGCGGCCCGCCAGAGAACTGGTGGTCATATCCCAGATAAAGTTCATCAGTTGCTCTTTTTCCATCGCGCTGGCGCCGTGACCAACCAGCAGATCGCGCAGATAGTGACCAATATCCGGGTTATCAAACGCGGCTTTGCCAAAACGCATCACCAGCCCCTGCCCGCACATCTCCTGCAGCACATGGATAATGCGCGGATAGTGCTGAATCGAGTAGAGGCGGCCGGTGGTCAACATGCCGACATCCGGCGCCATCACCTCGCCTTCGGTCATCTTCGCTTTCGCTTCTGCGGCATAGACAAAGGCACGTAAGGTTTGGGCATATTCAATCAGTTCGCCGAGCATGGCCTGTACCGCCGGAATTCTGCCGGTGCCAAGCACATCCAGCACCAGCTGACCAGCGCCGACAAACAGCTCCGCTTTCACCGCCAGGCGTGTTAACACGTGCCAGTGGGCAAAAGTACACACCGGTCCGTAATACTGCATCGCGGTGGGATCGCCGAGGTTAAAGATGCGATCGGTCGGGACGAACACATTGTCGAAAATAATAAACTGGTCGGCCTCTTCACCGAGGCGGGCAATCGGATGGTCAAAAGGATCGGCGCCAGGATGAGACACCATTTCCCGCGAAATCAGGCGAATGCCTTCCGAGTTAATCGGCACCGAACCCCAGATACAGGCTTCCGCAGGCGTTTCCTGAATACCGCCAAGGTTGGTGAAGAAAATTTCATTGGCCTGAGCCGCAATCGAACCCACCGTTTTCGCGCCGGAGACGCGAATGCCGCCGCGCTCAATACTTTTTACCCGCAGCAGTGAGGCTTCACCGGCTTTCGGCGAGGAACGGTCGGTTTGCGGCCCGGCCAGACTTTCCGATGCCGTCAGATTATTGTCGCGGCCATATGCCAGATAGCGTTCGATATTCTCGGCGAAATCGGGCTGACAGCCATCAAACGTCGATTTTTTCGCTTTAAAGGTCGGCAGATAAGCATACAGACCCACGGCAATGGCTGGCGCCAGATCCGGTGGACGACCAAAGGTGCCGCCGGTTTTTAATGAGGTGTATTCGATCATCTTGCGACGATCCTGCAGCTCGGCAATGGTGCGCGGGATCTGCCAGGCTCGGCTGTAAACGTCGCCGCTAACACTGTCGGTTACCGTGGTGGCATCCGCATGCTCGGCAGTAAACTGATCGTCGAACATGGATGCCAGTAAATCAATGCCGGCAGCCAGCGCCGGTTCATCGGTGACCTTCTCCAGTTTTTTGCCGTTTACCCACAGCTGGCGGCCATCATCTAACGAAGCTTTGAACTCCGCGCCGGTTTTCAGTTTTTGTTGTGCTACGCCTTTCAACATCGCTTCCACTGGCTACCCCCTGAGTTTGAGAACCTGTTACGGCGCTGAATGTGCAGCGCCGTACTGAACAGCAAAACCATTAACTCAACCATTTCCGGGATTCCTCTGGTGTTGGCCTGCCCGGTATAGCCAGAAAAACACAACAACAAAAAAATTTCAACCAATAACGCTGGTCATTAAAATATTGGTTAAAAAAGATAAAGGGGTGAAAAAGGGTGATAAAGGCGCGCTAACCGCAGGAGAAAAAGTCAAATAAAAACCAATAAATTCAAAATATTAAATAAAACAAATTCAATTTCCGTCGCACCCTTCCGCCTGAGCAACCAAATTCAGCCAATGGAAAACTCTATGACCCGCGGCCTTGTGATAACCAAACGATCTGGAACAACCAAAAATATTGGTTGCATATTGGTTATACCGATAGCTTAATGAAATGCATCTGAGTATTACTGCGGTGATCTGAACAGCGTAAGCCAGTGATTACGCTGTTTCATTCCGTTAATTGGCCTGGTGCGGAGGGGATGATGGCAGGAAAAAAGTCTGATTCATCAGGTTGCAGGCTGGCACTGTGTGCTGTTGCTCGCTTCGCGACAGGTAAACTGGCCGGAATGCGGCGTTTGCTGACGCCGATCGGGCAGCGTGAACTGATAGCGGGTCTGCCAGCTGGCACCATGCTGACCACACCAGAAACGCTGTACCGGCATGCGGTCCTGCTGCTGGTTAAGAATAAACACTTCGCCGCTGCGGCTGTTTTTCCACAATGCGGTATCCAGCGTTTTTCCCGGTGCAATATCGCCCAGAGCCACCGAGTACCAGTGCGCAGTGGTCACTTCGCAGGACAACGCCTGTGCGCCCTGATTATTCACGGCGATGACAAATTTATCGAGCCCCTGCGTTCCGCGTTCAACATGCAGCGTTTCCTGTGCCATCAGCGGAGATGAAAAAATAACGGCAGAAATAAATAACCAGCTAATTCGCATAGCAACTCCCGGAATAAAGGAACGGACAGATGAATATTTACCTGTATCAGATTTCACATAATCACAGCCGGGGAGAGAATTAATACCCCGAGCCGATGATTGGCACCACATAAAGATTTAATTAATTTCAGGCAATGTCAACAATAATATTATTGAGGAAGAAGAAGATGATGAGAAGTTGGCAAAAATTGCGTTGCGCGTTGTTCGTTAGTCTGTTTTTTTGTGCTGCCAGCCAGGCTGCAGAGATTAAATCGATTGCGATTCTAAGCCCGGAACCCGGCACCGACTTCGGCTGGAACCAGCAGGGAATTGACGCGGCTAAAGCCGCCGGCGCCAAAGAAGGGGTGAAAGTCATGGTGGCGGAAAACCTCGGCTATGGCGATATTCGCCCGGCTCTGCGCGACCTGATCGATGACGGCGCGCAGTTGCTGATTGCCCATGCCAGCGGCTACAACCAGGCGGCGCCAGAAATTGGTATGCAAAGTAAAGTGCCGGTAGCGGTAACTGACAGTCCGGCGTCACTGAAAGCCGGGCTGGTAGCCGACTATACCGTCAGCGGCCATGAAGGGGCTTATCTGGCCGGAGCGCTGGCGGCCAAAATGACCCGCAGCGGTACGCTGGGTATTGTGGTATCCGGTGAGCCGCCATCCTGGAATGCGCAGTCTAACGCCTTTATTCGCGGCGCGCGCGCCACCAAAGCCGATGTCAAAATTCGCTATGCGGTAATTGGCCCGGCGGCCTACAGCGACGCCGCAGGCGGTAAGCGCGTCACCGCCTCGGTGATTGCCGCAGGCGCGGATATTATCTTTGGTCAGGGCAATGGCTCCAGCTTTGGCATGTTGCAGGCGGTGGAAACCGCCAAAGCGCCAGACGGCGGTAAAGTCTGGTTTATCGACGTTATTGGTGATAAATCGAAAATCGACAAAGGCAATTTATTAAGTTCAGTGTTATGGAATTTAACGCCGGTATTTACCGCCATGATCAGTGATTTAAAAACCGATAAATATGGCAGCCATAATTACTCCACCTCGCTGGCCGATGGTTCGATTAGCTTATTAAAGACCAGCCATATTCCTGAAGGCGTCTGGAAAAGTGTCAATCAGATAAAAGAACAGATTATCGAAAAGAAAATCACCATCCCGGCGGAATATGATGCCAAATCACTGCATGATTTATTAAACGCCGGTAAATCTTAATTTTTTGCGTCACGGTTTTATCCCTGAATAATGGGTGTTGCAATGTCCAGGGGTGGCGATTAGCCGCCCCTGTAACCAGGAGTCCGTTATGAGTGAGCTTTCGTCTGCTCTACAACCAGTACTGTCGGTGAAGCAAATAACCAAACGCTTCCCCGGCATTGTGGCTAACGATCAGGTGGATTTTGCCCTGTGGCCTGGTGAGGTCCATGTCTTGCTGGGGGAAAATGGGGCGGGTAAATCCACGCTGGTTAGCATGCTGGCAGGCCTGTTGCAGCCTGATGAAGGCACTATTTCGCTGGATGGAGAACAACGGGCAATTAATTCGCCACAGCGCGCGCTGGATTTGGGCATTGGTACGGTCTTTCAGCACTCAATGATGGTGCCATCGCTCACGGTGGTCGATAATTTCGCGCTTGGCGCGCGCTGGTGGAAACGTCCGCCGCGCGCGCAATTAGCCACGGAAATTCAACGCATCAGCGCAGAGATTGGCGTTAACGTTAACCCATATGCCGAGGCCGGTTCATTGTCGCTTGGCGAGCAGCAACAGGCGGAAATTGTCCGCACTCTGCTACGCGGCAGCCGGGTGCTAATCCTCGATGAAGCCACGGCAATGCTGACGCCGCAAAACGCCAGCGAGCTGGGACAGCTGATGCGCCGACTGGTGGCGCAAGGCCTGGCGGTAGTGTTTATCACCCATAAACTGAATGAAGCGCTGGACTGGGGCGATCGCATCTCGGTACTGCGCCTTGGGCGTAAAGTCGGGGAAATCACCCCGGACATCCTGCGAACCCTCAGCCGCGAAGAAGCGACACGCCAGGTAGTGCAACTGATGTTTAACCTCGATCCCGCGCTGACCAGCGAGGTCGCCGGAGTGGTGCGCCATAGCAGCTGTCAGGAAGAGGCAAAACCGGTGCTGGAAATCCACGCGCTGGAAGTCAGCGATAACCTGGTGCCGGTCAGCCGGGTGGAACTGCGGATTCGTCCCGGTGAAATTATCGGCGTCGCGGGCATTGATGGCAACGGTCAGAAACAGCTGGCGGAAGCCATCGCCGGCCAGCGCCCGCTGAGCGGTGGCCGGATCTGGCTGGACGGCGCATCGATTGAGAGCTGCTCGATCGGCGAACGGCGGCGACGCGGTTTACGCTATGTCACCGATAACCGCCACGGCGAAGGCACAGTGAGCACCTTTCCGGTCGCGACCAATCTGCTGCTAAAGCAGATCGGCGACGCGCCATTCTGGCGTCACGGTATTGAACAGACGGCGGAAATTGCCCGCTGGAGCGCCGCACGTATCCGTGAATACGATATTCGCGTACCGCAAACGGATACCCCGATTGGCAAACTCTCCGGCGGCAATATTCAGAAAGCAGTGCTGGCGCGCGAGCTTGGCGACACGCCACGGGCGGTGATCTTCTCCAAGCCGACTTACGGGCTGGATCTACAGAATATCCGTTCCACGCGCCGCCGTATCCGCGAGTCGGCACAGGCAGGTAGCGCCGTAATGCTGATTTCTACCGATCTGGAAGAGATCCTTGAGCTGGCTGACCGCATCGCCGTGATGTCGCAAGGCCAGATTGTCGGCATAGTCGACAACGATCCTGCCGCCCGCACGCGGGTGGGTGAATTGATGAGTGGAGTGCATTAATGAGCAGTCAATCCGGACAAAGTGATATTTCAACCCCAGCGGTAACACTGCCGCCCTGGATCAGGCTGTGGCTCGCCCGGCTCGGCTTTTCGCTGCTGCCATTGCTGATCGCTCTGCTGATCACCGGCAGCCTGCTGTTAGTGATGGGGGTCAATCCGCTGGAGTATTACGGCTATATTGTGCGTAAAGGCCTGCTTACCCCTTCCGGGCTGGATGCCACCTTAACGCGAATGGGCCCGCTATTGTTGATTGCCGCCAGTCTGATCGTCGCTTTTCGCGCCGGACTGTGGAATCTCGGCGGCGACGGTCAGTTTCTGCTGGGCGCGGTGACGTCGTCGGCGGTAGCGCCGGCGCTGATCGCCTGGGGCGTACCGGTTTGGCTGACGCTGCTGCTGGCCATGCTGGCGGCGGCGCTGGCAGGCGGCATCTGGGCCTTGTTGCCCGGGCTACTGAAAGCCTGGCAAAATATCAATGAAATCATCACCACTATGATGATGTCGTTTTTAGGTATTTCGCTGGCGAATGTGCTGGTGAAACTGGTGTTTTTTGATCCCGCCACCACAGTGCCGCAAACCCGCACCCTGCCGTGGGAAGATCGCCTGCCGATGCTGTTTGGCAGCAATATCTCCAGCGGATTACTTCTTGGTCTGCTGGCGATTCTGGCGGTGCACTGGATGATGACGCGCACCGCCTTCGGCCTGCAACTGCGGGTGGTGGGCGCCAATCCGCAGGCGGCAGTTCATGCCGGTATCCCGGTCAGTCTGCTGACGCTGGCGGTATTTGCGCTCTCCGCGGCGCTCGCCGGACTGGCCGGCGCGGTGGACATTATCGGAGTGCAGGGCAATGTGCGCGCCGACTGGAACCCCGCCTATGGTCTGGTGGTGGTGCCGCTGGTGTTCCTGGCGCGGTTTAACGGCTTTGGCACTATTGCTTTTGTCTTTCTGTTTTCCATGCTGTCGATTGGCAGTGAAAGCGCGGCGCGACGCATGGATATTCCCAACCATTTCACGCTGGTCACGGTTGCGGTACTGATGCTGGTGCTGGGATTGACCGAATGCGTCGGGCAGCGTCAGCGCCTGAAAGCGAGGGGGTAGTATGGATCTGTTTACGGTTGGTTTTCTGACTTCACTCCTGCTGGGGGCTGTCACCGCTGGCGTGCCGTTGCTGCTGGCTGGCCTGGGTGAGCAGCTGTCGGAAAAAGCGGGCGTGCTGAATATTGGCCTTGAAGGCATGATGCTGAGCGGCGGCTATCTTGGTTTTTACGTTGCCTGGCAAAGTCAGTCGATGGGGCTGGGGCTGCTGGCGGGCGGCGTTGCCGGCGCGCTGACCGGCGGGCTGATGGCGCTGCTGTGCGTCTGGTGGCGACTGAATCAGATTGTGGTGGGTATTGCCATTACGCTGGGCGCCGAAGGCGCCACCGCCTTGCTGCACTATTTTCAGTTCAGCCGCACCTATCCGCGTCTGGGCAATGTCGAAAGCTGGGCGATACCGGGTCTGAGCAAGCTACCAGTGGTCGGCCCGGCGCTGTTTAACCAGCCGCTGATCGTCTATCTGGCGGTGTTAGCGGTGCCGATGTTTGCCATTATCTACCGCGCCACGCTGGCGGGTCTCTATCTGCAGGCGGCGGGCGATAAGCCTGCGGCGCTGGATGCGGCGGGGGTAAATGTACTGCGAACCCGCACGCTGGCGGTCGTCATCACCGGGCTGTTTGCCGGTTTGGGCGGTGCTTTTATGTCACAGATCGGCGCCGGGATTTTTGTGCCTTTTATGACCCAGGGGAATGGTTTTATTGGCATTGTGCTGGCGATGCTGGCGCGCGGCAGACCAATGTGGGTACTGGCTGGCGCCCTGTTGTTTGGCTGCTGTCTGTCGATGACCACCGCATTACAGGTGCTCGGCGTCGATGTGCCGACTGATGTGATTCAGATGCTGCCGTTTATTACCGTGATGCTGGTGCTGCTATTGTTCGGTCGCCGTGCCAGTTTACCGGCGGCGCTGGGCGCGCCCTATATTCGCGGCGCACGTTAAACCGGCGGGAGCCATAAATGGCTCCCCTACAATATTCCAGATATTCCCTGTAGGGGCGGCATTTATGCCGCCCGTGCCGACGATTTGCACCGACCGTGATGACCGCATTTATGCCGCCCGTGCAGATGATTTGCACCGATCGTGATGACGGCATTTATGCCGCCCGTGCCGATGATTTGCACCGACCGTGATGACGGTGTTTATGTTACGGGAGCCATAAATGGCTCCCCTACAATATTCCAGATATTCCCCGTATGGGCGGCATTTATGCCGCCCGTGCCGACGATTTGCACCGACCGTGATGACGGCATTTATGCCGCCCGTGCCGATGATTTTCACTGACCGTGATGACCGCATTTATATTACGGGAGCCATAAATGGCTCCCCTACAATATTCCAGATATTCCCCGTAGGGGCGGCATTTATGCCGTCCGTGCCGACGATTTTCACTGACCGTGATGACCGCATTTATGTTACGGGAGCCATAAATGGCTCCCCTACAATATTCCAGATATTCCCCGTAGGGGCGGCATCTATGCCGTCCGTGCCGACGATTTTCACCGATCGTGATAACGGTGTTTATATTACGGGAGCCATAAATGGCCCCCCCTACAATATTCCAGATATTTCCTGTAGGGGCGGCATTTATGCCGCCCGTGCCAATGATTTGCACCGACCGTGATGACGGCATTTATGCCGCCCGCGCCGATGATTTGCACATTTGCAGAGGGCGCTGGGATTAACCCATGATTGCCATCGCCGCCGCCACGCCGACGCCAATATCCAGCTGCGCCTCCCGCAACTGATTCAGCGCCCCGGCCAGTGCGGTAAGCGCAATAATGGCAAACATCGGCTGCGCGGTGGGGCCCATATGACCGACACGCAACACTTTGCCCAGCGTTTCACCGCGTCCCGCGGAGAACATCACGCCATAAGCTTCACGCGCACGCAGCCGCCATTGCTGTTCATTAACCCCTTCCGGCACCCGCACCGCGGTTGCCGTCGGTGAAGCGAAGCGCTCATCCGCCGCCCACAGGCTAAGCCCCATCGCCTGTATCCCGGCACGAAACGCCTGCGCGGTTAATGCATGACGCGCCCAGACCTGTTCCGCGCCCTCCTGCAAATAACCATCCAGCGCCGCTTCCAGCGCATTGATCTCCGCCACCGAAGGCGTATAGGGGAATGGCTGCTCTGCCGACCAGGCATGACGCCAGTCAAGCAGACTCAGCACTGAGGCGCGCGGTGCGGCAGCATTGGCTTCAATCTTCCGCCAGGCCGCATCCGATACCGCCACCAGGCTTAATCCCGGCGGACATCCCATGCATTTATTTGGTCCGGTAATAAACAGATCCGCCTGACAGCTGGCCGCCGTCACTGGCACCCCGGCGAATGAGGAAACCGCATCCACCAGCAGCAATTTACCGTGTTTTTTGACTACCCGCCCAATCTCATCCAGCGGGTTAAGGGTGCCGGACGGCGTATCGTGATGGCAGACCGCCACAATGGTGACCTGCGGATGAGCGCTCAGCCAGTGATCAACCGCGGCGGGATCAATCACCTGATTGAAGTCAACACGCAGCTCTTCAACCTGGGATGAGTAGCGCCGTGCCCAGTCAGAGAAACCGGCGCCATATACGCCAGAGACCAGGTTCAGTACCACATCATCAGAGCTAATCAGCGAGGCCGCCGCCGCTTCCAGCGCCAGCACCGGCTCGCCCTGCAAAATCAGCGGTGGTGTGGCGGTTTGCAGCGCCTGCGCCGCTTTCAGGCTCACCCGTTCAAAACAGGCCTGAAAAGCCGGATCGTAGTCGTACCAGATCGGCATCGACAGCGCGCGGGAAACCGCCGGGTAGATATCGACCGGACCGGTGGTCAGAGTAAATAACGGTTGTGCATAGGCGGAACGCATTATGACCTCACAGGATAATTGCCAGACAGAGGTTCACAGTATGTCCCGCAACCTTAAAAATCAACCAATTCACAAATGGTTTTATTAGCACCATTTTTTCGGTTATGATAAATAAAAAATGCGCTCAACCATTATTCAGGCGCAAAACGAACATGTTATCAATATGTTTTAAAACACATTTATTAGTTAACCATTTTAACTGGTTGCATGACATGAATAATCGACATCACCCCTACCCTGACGCCCCCGGGTACTGAAAACTGACAGGATCGCCTCATGACAACCATTAAATCCGCGACATCAGAGCGCTCGCCGGTCAAGGAGAAACAGCAGGAGAAGCTGGAACACCTTGTCAGTGAGATCAAAAAGCTGATGCAGGCGAAAGGGATGTTACCGGCGGAGCGCGTGCTGGCTGAGAAGCTCAATATCAAACGCCATCTGCTGCGTTTAGCCCTGCAACTGATGCGCGATCGTGGGGAAATTCCGGCCGCGCGCCCCGGTCGCCGTACCAGTGTGCCGAAAGTCAAAAGCCGGGTGGTTAAACACCCGATAACCACCGCGGCGCCACAGGATGCGGTCAGCAACTTTATCGGCAGTGACCTGGTGCGCTCCACCAATCCGCTGGAAGTGATGGAAATGCGCATGATGCTGGAACCGGCGCTGGCCAGGCTGGCGGCACTGCGCGCCTCTCCTGAGGAGATTGCGGCGATTAAAGCCGCCGCCAGCACCCCTGACGATCTCACCCCCAGTGAAGCCGATCAGCGTTTCCACCGGGCAATCGCTATTGGTTCGCGCAACAGCCTGGTCAGTGAACTGTTTGTGTTATTAAACCAGGTCGCCAATGACAGCCGCCTGCGTTTCGCACAAAGCGATGAAGAAACCACTTATGATCGCATCGAACAGCGCGACCGCGAGCACCATCTGATTGCCGATGCGATTGCCAGCCGCGATTCTGACGGCGCCGAACGCGCAATGTGGCAGCACCTTGCCGTGGTGCAACAAAAAATTATTAGTCGCTTAGGTTTTGCACCTTCAAAGAAGGACTACGCCTGAGATCACGAGCAACGGGGGAAAGCTATGCGTCATTTTGATGTACTGGTCATTGGTGGTGGTTCAGCAGGTTCAGTACTGGCGTCGCGTTTTTCAGAAAACGCAGATTGCCAGGTCGCGTTACTTGAGGCCGGGGAATGGCCGAATGATCCGGATATTGCCCGGCCCGATATGTGGCCACTGATTCAGGGCCGATCTTATGACTGGCAATACGCTACCTTACCGCAAGCCGGTACCGCTAATCGCGTCCACCCATGGCCACGCGGCCGCATTGTCGGCGGTTCCAGTTGCTTACATGCCATGGCGCATGTGCGTGGCCATCAGGATGACTTTGCCCCCTGGGCACAGGCCACCGGCGATCAGAACTGGTCATGGCAGGGCCTGCTGCCGTGGTTTATCAAAAGTGAACGCTTTTCACAGGGCGCCAGTGCGGTTCATGGTGCCGATGGTCCGTTAGATGTCTGGCTTCCTGACGAAGAAGTGCATCCGCTGGTAAAAAGCTATATGCAGGCCGGGCTGAATCAGGGGGTGCCATGGCTGGGCGATCATAATACCGGGCAGCTGTGCGGCGTGGCGCCAAACTCCCTGACCATCCGCCAGGGCGAGCGGGTTTCCGCTGCCGATGCCTGGCTGAAACCGGCGCTGAAACGCAGTAACCTGACGCTGCTGTTGCAGACGCAGGTGGAAAAGTTGCTGATTAAACAGCATAAAATTGCCGGTGTTGCCTGCCTTATCGCCGGTGAAGCACAGACGATTACCGCCGATACGGTGATCCTCGCCGCTGGCGCGCTCTCCTCCCCGGCACTGCTGATGCGTTCCGGCATTGGCTGCGCCAGCGAACTGGCAGCGCTGGGCATCAGCTGCCAGCTACCGCTGGATCGGGTGGGTAAAAACCTGCATGACCATTTGCTGGCGGCGGGCAATGTGTGGCTGGCGCGTCAGCCGATTGCGAAAACCCGGCTGCAACACTCCGAATCTTTGATGTATCTGGATTCGGCGGATATTACCCGGCGTGATGCGCAGCCCGATATTGTTTTAGGCTGCGTCTGCGCCCCGTCCGTAGCGGAAAGTTTCCCGCAGCCGGTGGCTGGCACCACCTATACCCTGCTGTGTGGCGTCACCCGCCCGACCAGCCGGGGGCAGATTACCCTCAGCGGCGCCGGCAGCCACGACAAGTTACTGATCGATCCGGCCTATTTGCAGACTGAGCACGATCGCCAGACTTTTGTTAAGGCGCTGAAAATTGCCCGCAAGATTGGTAATGATGCGGCACTCAGCCCGTGGCGGGAAAAGGAGTGGTTACCCGGTGAAACGGTGCAGGATGATGCCGCGCTCAGCGATTTTATCGCCCGGGCGGTGATCACCCACCATCATCCGGTCGGCACCTGTCAGATGGGGAAAACCGCGCAGGATTCGGTGGTTGATGGCCGGCTACGCATTCATGGTCTGGAAAATGGTTATGTGGTGGATGCTTCAGTGATCCCCACCATTACCAGTGGACCCGTGCATGCCGCCATACTGGCGATTGCCGAATCTTTTGCCGGACGTTTTCGCTAATCACTGTCGCCCCTCTGTATACTGCGGGAGGGGCTCGGTTTCTGCATAATAAACTTGTCATGCCACATCTGACGCCCTCTGAAGATAACCCTGATAGCGGATCTCCACACACCACCGCGAATAGATCACGCAGCGCCAGTGGCGAAAAAAGCAGTTAACACACTGAAAAAAAACACTTTATACTGTCTGGCGCGGCAATTGCATCGATAGAGGCATTTCAACACAAAAGTGGAAGTGTCTATGCCCTGGTATTATAAAAACCCGATTCTCCATGCCGATTATGCCGACCCGGATCTTATCAGAAGCGGCGCTGATTTCTGGATGGTGTCATCCAGTTTCAATCATCTGCCCGGCATCCCCCTGCTTCACTCCAGAGACCTGGTGCACTGGACACTGGTTAATCATGTCGTACCGCGTCTGCCATCAGAAAATTATGATCGCGTCCAGCCCGGTAAAGGCATCTGGGCGCCCAGCCTGCGCTACCATGCAGGTCGCTACTGGGTGTTTTTTAGCATTCCGGACGAGGGTATTTACGTTTGCCATACGGCCAATCCGCTGGGGAGCTGGAGCGAACCGCACTGTCTGAAACAGGTTGCGGGATGGATCGATCCCTGCCCGTTCTGGGATGATGATGGCCGCGCATGGCTGATTCATGCCTTTGCCTGGAGCCGCAGCGGCATCAAAAATAAACTGCAACTGATCGAAATGGCTCCCGACGCATCACGCTTGCTTGATCAGGGCAAAATTATCTTCGACGGCACACCATCGCATCCGACGCTTGAAGGGCCAAAACTGTATAAACGCCATAATGAATACTGGATCTTTGCCCCCGCTGGCGGTGTTAAACGCGGCTGGCAAACCGTGCTGCGTTCACGCCATTTGCATGGCCCGTGGCTGAGCCGGGATGTGCTGCACCAGGGCGAAAGTCCGGTAAACGGCCCTCATCAGGGCGGCTGGGTTGAACTGGAGAATGGTGAAAGCTGGTTTCTTCACTTTCAGGATAAAGGCCTGTATGGCCGTATCCTCCATTTGCAACCGATGCACTGGCAGCAGGATGGCTGGCCGTTAATTGGCGAACCGCTCGATGAAACCGGTAAAGGACAACCGGTGCTTAACCATCGGGCGCCGGATTTACCCTGCTACCCGCAAGAGATGCAGACCAGTGATGCATTTTTATCGGGTCAGCCCGGCAAACAGTGGCAATGGCAGGCTAATCCGCGCAGCGACTGGCTGCTGCCCGGCAGCCCTGGCCTGCGGCTGCGTTGTGCGCCATTAGCTGACAAAGAGGGTACGCTGGCGTTGTACGCCACTCCCCAGTTGTTGCTGCAAAAATTTCCTGCCGTCCGCTTTAGCGTGACTACCGTTATCACTCCTGATTTTCAACAATCCGGTGATGAAGCCGGGCTGGTGATCTACGGCGAACGCTATGCCGCACTGATTCTCTGCCAGCAGCAAGGGCGTCTGCTGGTCGGCTTACGTCATGGCTGGATAAACGATCGTGGGGGCTTAACTGAGCAGTTACTGCTGATTGACGATGTTTCCGGTTGCGCAGTCGCTGAGCTGGCCTGCGACATTGGCTATGACGGGATTGGTCATTTTCGCTATCGCCGGGCAAGCCATGGCGACTGGCAGCCGGTTACCCCGCCATTTTCTGCTGGCGCCGGGAAATGGGTCGGGGCAAAAACCGGAATTTATGCGGCGTCAGGCCATAACCATTCTGCCGGGCATGCCCGCTTTACTCATTTTATCGTTAGCAGTAAATAACCCGGCGAATAAATAAGGGCAGGAAAACCTGCCCTCTGGCTGGCGCTTAAAAAATATAATAACGGATACCTAAACGGAATCGGACCTGGTTGTCATGGTTTTTATCCTGATCTAACCATGCGACTTCCGCATACGGCATCCAGTGCTGATTAACCCGATAACGAGCGACAATACTTGGCTCCCAATGGGTTTTCTGCCCGTTTGAGGCATAAAAATCCCCGCTATTAATAAAAAACTCCGGATTAAGCTGTAACCATAATTTATCGGTTGCCTGATAATTAAAGAACACGTCAATCTGATGGCTGTCGTTGTAATCCATATTACTATTATAATCGAGTTCTTTATGGGTCATATGGTTATAGCGGTAACGCGTGGCAATACTGAAAGCCTTACTGAACTTATATTCAATCCCGGCATAGGGCGCCAGTTTGGTGCCGCCACTGTCGATATCGGTCAGGCCGCCAGGTGAAAACGTCCAGTTATCGCTTAACGGAATCGGATACCAGCCCTCAAACTCCTGAAAAGTACTTCTGAACTGCTGGAAGTCCTGACCGGGGTCATACATTGCTGAAGCCAGTATCCCCGCACCATTATCAAAAATATGCCCGGCACCGATTTTGTATTGGTTTTTCTCTGCGGCAGTGGTATGCGCATAGCGGTTATCAATCCATGTCGCAGACGCCAGCGCATTCAGGGAACAGCAAACCAGTGGCAGAGCCATGGCCAGGTAAAGTGTTTTTTTCATTTTAGTTCCTGCTATTATTTTTTGTTGAGTAATTCTCAGTGCAAGCGCGTCCCCACAGAATAATTCCGTGTCGCACAGGGTTTATATTTCACCGCAAAAATGAAACACAACCTCTCTTACGCACTTATATTGATGAATAATAACCTTGGTGACAGAAAACTGTTATTGCCACGCATTATATTAAGCAAAGGCTATGCCATAAAAATAAAACCACTTAATTACAGTAAGTTAAGAAAATACCGGCCAATACCTTAGACACTTTATAATTAATCGTTCCTGTTTCAGCTTCTGTTTAAACCATAACACTGTGTCTTCTGCTACTAAATTTGAAGGCGCTCACAAAAAAGCATTACTGTTTAATTACAAAGTATTCTAAAACTTTGGCCGCGCCATCCTGCTGATTACTGTCAGTAGTCCAGTCAGCAATCAATTTGATTTCTGCCGCCGCATTGCCCATTGCCACTGCCAGTCCGGCAAATAACAGCATCTCTTTATCGTTTAGTTCATCGCCAACCGCAATAATATCGTCAGGTACGATATTCAGATATGCGGCCAGTTTCTTACAGGCCGCGCCTTTATGGACCCCCTGCTTCATTACCTCGTAATAATTGGGTTCACTACGCACAAAATGATAGCGATGATATATGCTGTCCGGGACCAGGCTGGCGAGCAGATTAATGTTTTCTTCCGACTCAATAAACATCATTTTGGGCGAGGTGCGCGGCTGGTTTTGCCAGCCATCAACGAGTTTAACCACCGGCAGATGGCTATACTGATAGCCTCCGCAACGGCGCGTGACAGGAAAGGCGGTCATCAACTGATTATTTTCGAGGAAATACGCGGCATAGCCCAATTGCTGTCCCAGTGCGCTGAGTGCCAGCACATCGGCATGTTCCAGCAGCTCGCTGCCAATACAGCATCCCTGTGATTCGCTCCAGATCAGCGCACCGTTACAGGCGATGGCGAACCCCTGTTTCTCGGGCAGCGGCAATTGTCGCATCAGCTCCAGCACACTACTCAGTGAACGCCCGGAAGCCAGCGCAATCTGTACCCCCTGCGATAACGCACGCTTTACCGCGGATTTAAACCGTGGGGTCAGTTGCTTTTCGGGAGTTAAAGCGCTGCCATCGAGATCAAAAACCACCAGCTTATAGCTGGTCGTGGCGACCATCATCCGGCCACTATCTGATGACATAATTCCTCGCCCTGTAGCCAGCGACGAAATTCCTGCAACACAGAATCAGCCAGACGCTGAGTTTCATCATTTAACGCCCCGGCAATATGGCTGCTTAACTGAATATTGGGTAATTTATAAAGCAGTGAACCTGCCTCCGGTGGCTCAGGTTTAGTGACATCTAATAGCGCCGTCAGGTCCGGGCGCTGGCTAAACACGTCAATTAAATCCGCCTCGTTAACCTGTAATCCACGCCCGCTATTAATAAATACCGCCCCGGGGCGCATGCGGCGAAAGAGTCCCCTATCTAATACCCCAATATTGTCTTGCCGGTTCGGCAGATGATTGCTGATCACAAACGCCGTTTCAAATGCCTCTTCCAGAGACATAACCCGATGTTCTGCGCGCGAAGGTACCGTCAGCACCGTCAGCGAAAATGGCTTTAGCAACTGCGTCAGCGTTTGTGAAATGGCGCCAGCACCTAACAACGCCACGCTTTCTCCATAAGCGCCAGCAGCCGGATGCTGACGACTCAGCGCGGCGAACATCGCCGGAGTGCGATACTCACGGGTATTACGAAAGTAGCCTTTACAGGCTAATAAAATTTGCGCCAGACAAAATTCGGCAACCGGGATCGCATTCGCCCGCCAGGCACTGACCACGGTAATGCCGCGCGCCAGAAATGGCGCGGCAAAATAATCAGTACTGCCCGCGGCGTAAAATACCGCTTTTAGTTTTGGTAAACGCTCCAGTTGCGGCGGGCTGAGCGTAAACATGCCCCAGCTGGAAAATATCACTTCTACCTGCGACAACGCCGGTAATTCCGTCTCCAGCAGCGCCGGAGTCACAATATGCGGATAAAGCTGGCACATTGCATTGAGCTGTTGCCAGCGGCCACGGGAAAATACCTGCCGGAATTTTTCCGGCTGACTGGAAAAACATGCTGCATAACAAGTCATCTCACACCTGCCCTATTTGGGCGGCAATCGATGCCGCCCATACTGATGGTTGTCACACTGACCGGTTAGCGTCAGACAATGCCAATAGCAGCGGCGGCAAACCCAAGAATAATCAGAAAAATAAGGACCCGGTTCGGACTGACCTTTTTGTTCAGCATCCGCAGGCACCCCAGCACCAACAGCAATGGGATCAGCCCGACGCAAATTTTGTCGAGGATCTCCTGTAACACAAATGGCTGGCCGGCGATCATGGTTTTATAGCTGGTGGGAAACTTCACCATTGTGGCGCTCATCGCCCCCACCATCATCAGCCCCATAATTGAGGAGGCTTTGGTTATACAGCTTAATAGTCCCGACTGAGTCGCCTCGGCAATATATTTAGACCCCAGCCGGTAGCCCATTACTCCGCCGTAGTAACGGATCAGATAGCTGGGAATGTTATAAATCAGCAGAAACAGTAACGGCCCCAACAGATTTCCCTGTGATGCCAGACCAATGGCTATCCCGGTTGCGATAATGCGCAATACGCCATAGAAAAAAGAGTCCCCGACACCGGCAAATGGCCCCATCAACGCCACTTTAATGCCGTTAATCCCTGCAGTATCAAACGCCCGATTACTGGCATTCTCTTTTTCCATCGATAATGTCAGCCCGAGAATAAACGGCGCCAGATGTTGGTTAGTATTAAAAAACTGGCTGTTGCGCTTTAACGCCTCCAGGTAACGATGCGGATCCGGGTAGATCTTTTTCAGCATCGGCGCCAGCGCCCAGCCGTAGCTCAGCCCTTCCATACGGGTAAAGTTCATTGAACCCAGTAGCGGAAACTGGCGAAAGAACAGCTGACGCAACATTTTTTTCTCTTCTTTGTCGCTACTGACGGCAGCGTCTGTTATCCGGATATCAGTCATTGAAGAACCCATCCTTATCATCTACAGAAATAGCGCTGGCGTTGGTGCTATTCGCCTGCTGTTTATTTAATTTGAGCTGATTGAATTCGTTAAAGCACAAGTAAACCGCCACCGATCCGGCAATAATCGCGATACCCATAATCGGCAAACTCAAATAGGCGGCGAGGGCAAAACCAATAAAGAAGAAGGCGGCAATATTGCGATTCCACAACGCCTGAAGCAGGATGGCAAAACCGAGCGCGGGCAGGATGCCGCCAACGGCAGTCATACCGTGCATCACGGTGCTGGGGATGTTATCCACCAGGCTACGAATCACGTCGGTGCCAAATAGCACGCCGAAGAAAGCGATCACCGCAAAGGGAATACCATAGAACAGGGTCATCCCCAACGTCAGACCAAGCGCAGCCCGGTCGCGCCCCTGATCCAGCAGCGCGTCATATTTTTCCACCAGTGCGGTATACACCAGTTTCAGTACCTGATAGACAAATACCGCCAGCAGGCTAATTGGCAGCGCCAGCGCCACCGCTACTGCAGGTTCGGCATGCGTCAGAATAGTAAATGCGGTAGCCAGTACCGATCCGACCGCCAGGTCAGCGGGGACCGAACCGCCGATAGTGATAGTGCCAAGGAAAATCAGTTCAAGACTGGCGCCAATAATAATCCCCTGCTGCAGATCACCCAGCACAAAGCCCACCATAGCGCCACACACCAGCGGCCGCTCAATCAACGGCTGGCCAAGGGTATGGTCACAAAATTTGGCGACAAACATCACCAGTGCCACAAGCAATGCTGAAATTAACATGATGACCTCGCTTATCTGGCGTTATCTAACATTTCGATCAGATTTTTCACCGGGTGGGAAGGCAGGACCTGGTACTCGACCTTCACGCCCTGGCCGGCAATGGCAAGAAAATCCGCCACATCTGCCGGCGTGACATATACCGTGTCGGAGATTTTGCTTTTTGCCGCCAGATTGTCGGTGATGCGCCCAAAGTTAGCGACATTAAGGGTTTTTATTGCCGTAACCTGTTCAATTAGCCGACGGGCATCCGCCACATTATTAACAATCACCAGGATCTTCATCTTTTCAGAACGCGGATCGCAAAGCGTATCTGCCGCCTCTTTTACCGCCATAATTGCGCACTTCGCCGTATCGGGGGCGGCCATACGCAGTGACATTTTTTGTACTTCATTATTCACGATCTGATCGTTGGCGACTAAAATTCGGTTCACACCAAGATGCTTGGTCCAGACCACAGCAACCTGCCCATGAATTAAACGATCATCAATACGAACTAAGGAAATCATCAGCCTTTCTCCTGTTATTAGAATTTACCAGTAGGGTGTCCAGATACGGGATAAGCGCACCAGCGCCTCGAAATAGAAATAATCGCCCCACAGATTGGGCTGGTTAATGCCCATATTGCGGCCATAGTTGTAAACACCTTCCCGCAGCAGACCGTCCTCTTCACGCACGAAATAGTGTTGATGCAGGTTACGCATCATCATACTGATAGCGTGCTGATAGGCCGGACGCAGCGTATCGCTAAGCGGCAGCTGCCTGAGTAATTCGCTCAGGCCGCAAACCGCAATTGCCGCTGCCGAGGTATCACGCAGCGCATGGTCCTGCGGCGTGAAAATTAAATCCCAATAGCAGATATAATCTTCCGGCAGACGGTTGAGGAAGTAGTGACTCAGTTTGCGCGCCAGTTCTGGCAGACGGGTATCGCCGGTATAGTTAAAACCCAGCGCAAAACCATATATTCCCCACGCCTGGCCGCGTGACCAGCAGGAGTCATCACTGAATCCCTGGTGGGTATCCCCACGCAGCGGCTGGCCGCTATGGATATCCATATAGAAGGTGTGAAAGGTGGAGGCGTCGCTACGCACCAGATAACGCGCCGCCTGCTGCAGATGACGGGTTGCCGCCTGCCGCCACTGCAGGTTTCCGGTTTCATTTGCCGCCCAGAACAGCAACGGAAGATTCAGATTACAGTCGATAATCATCCGCCCCTGTCGCGCCGGGTCGGTTAAATCCCCCCACGCCTGAATCACCCCGGCGGTATGGTCAAAGCGGCGATACAGCAGTCCGGCGGCGCGCAGCGCCAGTTCGCGTGCCGGTTGATTAGCGGTCAGTTTCCACGCATTGACGCAGGAGAGCAGATAGAGAAACCCCAGATCGTGAGTATCAACCTTAATCTGCTGGTCCAGTCGTTGGGCGAAACTATCAAGCAACGTCTCCGCCGCCTGGCGATATTTTTCCGCGCCCGTCACCTCCCAGGCCAGCCATAACAGGCCGGTCCAGAAGCCTTCGGTCCAGTCGACCTTTGCCACTGGCAGGTAGCGGCCATGCTCAGCGCTGGCGGCCGGGAAAGTGTGACTAAAACGAGGCAGCATGGCATCAATACGGGCGAGAACATCGCCAATCGCATCCTGTAACCATTGCCGGGTCAGCGCCGGATATGACGCCTGATAGCGCGGATGAAGAGGTTCAAGTATTACGCTCATTGCAAGTCCTCTACAGCGAAAAAATCATCGGCGTCGTTATCGCTGCTGCGGCTAAGATTCTGGCGTGCAGTCATCACTTCCGCGCGCAAATTCATGTACTGCATAGCGTCGATTGCCATCTGCATGGCGTCTTTTACCCGTGTCGGCGTATCGCGATGCTCCGACAGACAAAACTCCATCAGCATGATTAAATTCGCCCCGCTGATCACGTGCATATGGGCATAACTGACCATCACCTGAACGGCAGTGTTATTGACGCTGCCTCCCGCCATATCCGTGAACAGCACCAGCTCATTGCCGCGTCGGGCGGCTTCCAGCGCCATCAGGTCAAAGCGCTGCGCCAGTTCGCTGGTTGAACCAATATCTCCACAGTAAGCGCAGATGGCAGTGATGCCGTGATCGCTGCCGATCAGTAAATCAAGCCCCGAAACGATTCCTTCAGCATACTTGCCATGGCTGGCGATATAGACCTCTCGCATTACGCGTTCCTTAAATGGTTTCTGACAACTCAGGCTAACCAGAGCAAAAGCCATGCCATAAAAAATAACCATTTAAAAACATCAGGTTGAATATTAAAATCAACGCTACTGTTTGTGTCTAAAGCCAGGCGGGGAGAGAGCGTCTAACGCTGTACCCGGCGGAAAATACCGTCGGGCAAGGGGAAGTTATTCCACTGACTGCGGGGTGATCCAGGGTTCCATGATTTCATAAATCATCAGCACTTCGGTAAGCGGCAGAGAAATATGGTATTTACGATTTAGCGCATCAAAGAACGTGTCATGAACCGCGATAAACGCCTGTTGTTCCGCACCCGGCTCGGCGTCGTCACGATTATGCATGCCGGCGTTCACCATAACCCGCTCAATCATCAGCGCCAGATGCATAAATAAATTAATCCGCAGATAGCTTTCAAAGTGAATTTTATAGAATGCTTCATACTCTTTGATCACTGACTCCACCTCATCAATAATCACCACCGGATTAAGGAAATTAAGCCGGCTCGCCACCCCCTCCACGGTAAACAGTTTAACCACCTCTTCCACCATCGGCTCCAGTCCATCGGCAGACAGCAGGTCGGTGAAATAGTCGCGGCGCAACACCGCCGTTTTCTCTTTAATCAACTGTTCGACACTTAACAAAGGAATATAGCCGGCATCAAGATCGGTGGTAGTGATAATCAGTCTGGTGCCATTCAGTGACGGATCGGCACGGGCGATTTTCCACTTCACATCATCATATTCCATGGTGACGATCTCAATCTCCTCGCGCAGCAGATAGCGCTGAACAATATCTTTCAGTTTGCGCGAAATACCTTCGCCAGAAATACACGAAATGATGATCTTATTACCCGGCAAGATTCCGGCGTAATAACGGGTCTCCACTTCCCAGGCGCCCTTCACACTGTCGATAATCTCTTCCATCGAGAGGCGTTGCTGCATACGGGAGGCAATGTCTAACGCCATGGCGGTACTGACATTATTAATCACCAGCAACTCGCCATGCAGATGGAGTTTAATCTCCTCGTAAATCTCTTTCAGTGACCCCATATCAACCAGAATAATTAATCCGCCTCCCTGCTTAATGGCATCAAGATGATTGATCAACATATCAATAATCTCACGGGTGGAAGTGGCATTTGGCATATCGAAGGCTTTAAAAAAATACCCCCCGGTTAGCTGGTTCGCGACCCCGGCAATGCTGGATGCGGTAGCGCGGCCATGCGACACAATCACGCCCTGAATAATGTCATCATCGCCGGCAAGTTTCTGAAAGGCGCTGCTCAGCAACGGTATTAGCAGCGGTAGTGAAGTATTTACCACATGCTGACGCAACAGGCTGATGCAGGCATCAGCCACCAGCCTCGCTTTGCAGGAGACGTAATCGGTAATGGTCTGCAACTCATTAACTTGTAACTCATTATGCTGATGATGCAGCGCATAATGAACGCATAACCAGATAGCTTTACGCTGATCCAGGCTGAATGTCAGCCCGGTTAAATTTTCCAGTTCATTGACGGCATGCATGGTGTTCTGCCAGATATAACCGCTGTAAAGCTGGTCATGAGTGACGACACCACCGATGGTGGTTAACAGTTGCTCCAGCTTACGAATAAACAACAGTGTATTACCGCTGTGACAGAACTCTTTAAAAATCACTTCATCGCGCATCGCTTTCGGCAGAAAGGCGTCGACATCCAGCTGACGGGGCGTTTCGCGCGGGGAAATAACCAGAATTTCACCACTGGCTGGCCGCATTTGCGGTATCGCCAGTGTGATCGATTTAAGATTATCGCTTTCACTCCAGGCACTGGCGCAGATGACTTTAATCTGGTTTTTTAACTCGCCAATGTTGCCCCGCACTGGCGACATCACCAGCTGATGCATCAGGGAGGTATCCAGACAGATATCGCGTGCAAGGCTTTGCGCTTCCTGACGCAGAAAAAACTCCACCTGCGCCACGCGTTCCGTCAGTGGCCGGGAGATAAAATTGGGCAGGTTAACGCGCACCGGAATGCGACGACGGAAGGTATTCAGCAGGGCAGTATCAATGTTTTCGGTGGTGGCAAAGATAAAGCGAATTTTTGCCGGATGCTGGCTACGATTATCGCCAAGCCGGTAGAAATAGCCTTTATCCATAAATAAGAAGAGTTTTTCCTGATTTTCGGCGGACAGGCGGTGCACTTCATCGAGAAACAGAAAACCGCCATCGGCATCATCAAAGGCCCCCCGCTTCTCCTTGTCCGCGCCGGTAAAGGCACCGCGCACATAGCCAAACAGCGTACTGGACAGCAACTCAGGATTATTGGCATAGTCAGCGCAGTTAAGCTCAATTAACGGTTTATCGGCGGCGATAAACCCACGCTCCAGCGCATAGTCGTAAATCAGCGTGGCCAGATGACTCTTCCCCACCCCGCTTTCACCCGCCAGCAGCACCGGCAACCCTTCGTCAGGGTAATCCACCGCCGAGCGGCAAAGCGCAACGCTGCGCGCCAGGCTGCCGTCGGCGCCAATCAGGCGGCTGAAGCTGTCTGGCGCTTTGCTGACAACCGGCTTATTACTCAGGAGAGGCGGCGTATGATTGACAAAAAAACGCACCGGCCGCGTATTTTCTTTCACCAGCTTCTGATCATCGCAAAGCCGGTTAAGATAATGACTGATCACACTGCGATTAACCGGAATGAAATCAGCACAATCCTGTGCGGTAAAGCCAGCGGGGTTGCTGGCGTAGTGCGTCTGAATTTTCTGGAACAGCTTATCTTTTGCTGACAGGGTCATGGGGGCAATTCCTGAAAGTACCGCCGCGTGGCAGGCACGCTTCGACACTAAACACTGTTATTTCAGTTGAACACTACTTACTTTCCTCTTTATCAAATAAAAATGAAACAGTGTTTTAATCAGGATATGAGTGCTGTCACATTACTCTCTCCGCCAGGCGCTTTATGGCAATCTCCGGCACCGTGTGACGCCGGATAACCCGCTGACAGAGGATCGGGATAGCCGCCTGGCGCAGGTATGGAATTTTGCAAAACGGCGATGGTGAGATTAGAGTGATGCCGGTGCCGTGGCTACGCCATATGCCTGAATCGAATATTACTGCAGAAGGATGATTAAGACCGTTATGGAAATCTTTGCCGTTATTCTCACTTTCTTACTTGGTGTCGTGGCAATCGTTGGCAATACATGGGACAGCAGCAAAAGCGGCGCTGACAAACTTACCACCTCGGGGCGATGGACCGCGGTTCTGCTGTTGGTTTCCGTGCTGGTCTCCGGCTATTCCGCCTGGGATAAATATGATAAAGATCAGCAGGCAGAACAGCAAAAGCAGCAGCTGGGGAAAATTATCAGCACTGAAATTACCAGCAGCCTGAATGAGATTGCCGAACCGTTCCGCGAACTGTATATCGATAATTCCACCGGCGATCTCACTACTGATAAGAAGAAGATCTCCTTTGATATGCTGCTGAATGAGGCGATGCTGGAGAAGGCGCAAACCACCTGTCTGGCGCGGCGTCCTAAAAACGTTATCTCATTCCCCGATCGCGGCAACTGGCATGAGATTTTCCGCCAGGATATTTCCGCCGGAAATGCGCGACTGAGTAAAATCGTTGATCGCTATGGCGTATCGATGAGTAGTGGGATGCTGGATGCCATTAACGATCTGCAGGTCAACGGCAGTTTCAGCGGCTATGCCAACAGCTCTGCGCTGGATATTCCCGCCCGCCAGGCCGCTCAGGCTGATGATAAAGATATTGAACTCCAGTGCGCCATTGGCCAGCCGATAGGCGCCTATAAGCAATATCTGACGATGCTGAAAAAAATTGCATCGCTGAACCAGCCCGATAAGCTGCTTAAATAGCTGACCAGGCTGCACGACTGCTGAACGGGCGATTAAACGATGGTCACCACCCGCCCTTCAGCAGCGCTGATGCGCGCGGCATCCAGCACTTTGATGGTCTGAATCGCTTCTTCTGCGGTCACCGGCGGCTTGCCGCCTTCGAGCACCGCGCGGGCAAACTGCTGATAATAAGCCTGATACGCCCCCTGCTCGGATGGGATCACCTGGTTGCCGGAGGCGGTGTGCAGCGTCCCCCAGCGTTCGGGCTGTTCTATCCCCCAACCGGCAGGATCGTCCACCGGCCGCAGGCCGGCAAATATCGCCTGCGCCTGCACATCGCTACCCGATGCGCAGTAGCTGCCCGCAGCGCCGTAGCAGCGCAACTCGCGCACCGCCAGATGATTAAGCTTGCTGGCGGATAAGTGCGAATGTACCCCGGAGTGATGCACCAGCGTCAGAACAAAACTGGCATCGGTCTGCTCTCCCTGCACCGTAATAAAGTCTAATTGCGCATGCACACTGCTCACCGCACCATGCAGCCAGATCGCCTGATCAACCAGATGGCTGCCCAGATCGCGCAGCAAACCACCCTGCGGACCGGTTTCCAGCGTGTGAGGATCATCCAGATCCATGCGCGAGTGGAAACGCCACAGCTGGCCCAGCGAACCTTGCTGCAATACTTTGCGTAACGTCAGGATATCGGCGTCAAAACGACGATTGTGGAACACCCCCAGCACCACCCCTTTGGCTTTCGCCGCGTCAACCAGATCCTGTGCCGCGCGGGCACTGGGGGCAAATGGCTTATCGGCAATCACCGCCACCCCGGCGGCAATCGCTTCCAGCACCAGTTCACGACGCGTATCCGGCGGCGTGGTAATGGTGACCGCATCCACACCGGCCGCCAGCATAGCGGTGAGGCTGGGATAGATGTTAATATCCGGCAGGTCAGCTTTCACCCGTGCAATGGTTTCCGCCGCGCGCGCCACCACGCCAACCAGTTCAACTCCCTGCGCCGCAGCAATAAAAGGCGCATGAAAGTAACGTCCGCCATTACCGTAGCCTACTAAGCCTAACCTCATACCTGTTTCCCCTTTTTTCAACCGGTTGTCGCTAATGATCGGGTTTTATCGTCCGGCGACTATCACGCCACAATGAAAATAAAATTCCAAACACTATCAATATGAAAACCATAATCCATTAAGCAGCGGATAATTTGATAGCGGGGAAATGCCGTTTAGTGATAACCATCACAGAAACAGCGCAGGTTAAGTTACTTTAGCGGCGGCGACGGATTATCGTCGCGACGTTCATCCGGATCCGCCATCTCCTGCTCCGCGCTATTGACCATGGCCGACTGAATCTCCTCCTCATCGATGGTCGGATTCAGGGCTGCCGCCAGCGGGGAACTGGTCAGGGTATCGGGCAGCGGCACATGGGGAAACTGCACCTCGTCGGCGGCGGTTACCGCCGAGACTTTCTGCCAGCTAAGGGCGGCGATCGCCACGCCGCACAGGCAGAAAAAGGCGTAGAGCATATTGCCGCCAAGGGGTTGCATAATGGCGCCGGTGAGCAAAGGGCCAATACAGGCACCGATACCAAATGCCATTAGCAAACAGGCGGTAAGAGAGACACGTCGCTCAGGCGCCACCTGATCATTGGCGATGGCGACCGCCAATGGATAGAGGGCAAACTGCATCATACTGACGGCGAACGCCATAGCGACCACCAGCTTAAAGTTAAACACCAGCGGTAACGCCAGCGGAATAGAAACCAGCGCAAAAACCAGCGCGCAGATAAATAGCAGACGATTACGATCGAAACGGTCGGAAAGCCAGCTTAGCGGGAATTGAGTCACCAGACCGGCAAAGATAGTGATCCCCATAAACACCCCGGTCAGATGGGTGCCGAATCCCAGCTGGCTGATATAGACCGGGGCCATCGCGTAAAATGCCCCAACCGCCATGCCGATAACCAGTGTCATAATCAGCAGTCGCGGGATGGTTTTAAAAAAGTAGCCGGGCTCCATCGGCGCTGGCGACATCGGCTGCGCATTGGTGCGGGTGGTCAGCGCAATCGGCACCAGACAGAGCGCAAAACAGAGCGCGACAATAATTAAACTGGTGCTGCCGAAATCACTCTGCATCACCAGAACAAACTGACCGGCCGACAGTCCCAGATAAGTCGCCACCATATACAGGCCGAAGATCACGCCGCGCTGCCCGGCTTCCGCCTGATCGTTAAGCCAGCTTTCCAGCACCATATACTGGCACATCATGCATAACCCGATAATCAGACGCAGAAAAATCCATAGCGGTAGAAAATCGGTCAGGCCATGTCCCAGTACCGAAGCGGTAATAATCCCGGCACAGGAGACATAGGCGCGGATATGGCCAACGCGCGCAATCAGGTTGTGCCCGACCTTGCCGCCAATCACCAGCCCGACATAGTTAGCGGCAGTGATGCCGCCGATCAACGCCCCGCTCACCTGTTCATGAGCGAGACGCAGGGAGACATAGGTGGTTAGCAGGCCAGAGCCCAGCAACATCAACAGGGTGGTGGTGTAGAGCGGCAGATATGCCCGGAGAACCTTTTTCATTACGACTCCCTGTAGTTTTAATCCGCTGATTTTTACGGCCAGTCTGGAATCGTAGTCTTTTTTTGCCCTCACCGGCAAATAACCGCAGGGAGTTTCGGATTGATGGCAACGAAAAAAGTAAGCTGCGTTAAATCCATTAGCCCGGGTAAGGCAGCAGCATCCTGCGAACCTTATCGGTGGGCAAAAATATGTCCCATAAACTCCACCATCGTATGGGCCGCCAGATAAGATGTCATCCCGGTACCCACATCCAGCAACGGATTCACTTCAACTAAATCGAAACCAATAATTTCCATCCGCTGCGCCAGTGCGCAAAGGGTATCGCGCAGCTGTGCGTAGCTCATACCGTCAGGTTCTGCGGAAACGCATCCCGGCACCAGCGCCATATCAAGCACATCAATATCAATGCTGACGTAACACTTTTCACCAGCAGGTAATAATGCTGCGATCTGCTGTGGGGTAGCGCGACGAAACTGATCAATCGGCACAATACGGCTGCCTTGCGCCTGCGCATCGATAATTTCGCTCGGGCGCACGCGCAGGCTGCGGATCCCCACCTGAGTCAGGCTTTTTACCTGCGGCAAAGCGGCGATATGGCGAAAAGGCTGACCGTTGGTATAGTGCATCTCGTTCTGTACCGGCGCAAAATCCAGATGCGCATCGAACTGAATAACATGTACCGGCTCTTCAATACCGCGGATCAGCGGGTAAGAGATGGAATGATCGCCGCCCATGGCTACCGGTATTGCCCGTTTACGTCGTAGCTGGCGTGTCATGGCAGAAATGTTATCCAGCGTTTGCAACAGATTGGTTGGCAGGATATCCACATCACCCACATCCTGAATTTTGCCATCACTAATCTCATGGGCGAGGAAATGCTGCTGGCGCGCGATATCATAAAAACCGCTGGGGGAAAAACGCATTGAGTGTTCACGGATACTGCGTGGCGCCATGCGCGAACCGGGCATAAAAGGGGAAGCCTCATCCAGCGGTACGCCAAATACCGCCATCTCCGCCTGCAGCTGCGCAACGTCCTCACAGTAGTTGGCACGTAAAAAGGTTGCGATGCCGCTAAAGGCGCGATTCACCCGATCGACGCCACGCATATTGATCATTTTGCGGTGTTCTCCCTCAGCAGTTCAGCTGATTTTTTTAAGTAAAGCCTGAGTTCTGGCATGAGTCGGGTTGGCGAAGATGGCCGCCGCCGCGCCAGATTCCACAATACGTCCCTCCTCCATCACCACCAGCGTATCTGCCATCTCTCTGGCGAAGGTCATTTCATGGGTCACTACCATCATGGTCATGCCCTCGAGCGCCAGCTGTTTCATTACCGCCAGCACTTCATCCACCAGTTCAGGATCCAGCGCCGACGTGGGCTCATCAAACAACATCACCTCCGGCTGTAACGCCAGCGCACGCGCGATGGCGACTCGCTGTTTCTGTCCGCCCGACAGGCTGGCAGGCATGGCATCCGCTTTATGCACCAGCCCAACCTTCTCCAGTAGCTGCATCGCCAGTTTTTCGGCATGTGCTTTTGGCTGCTGCAAAATTTTGCGCGGACCGATCGCCACATTCTGCAGGATGGTCAGATGAGGAAATAAATTGAACGACTGAAACACCATGCCAACATGCGTTCGTAAGGCATTCAGCCTGAGATCGTCCAGCATCTTCCCCTCATCCAGCAACCGTTCGCCGCAGATGCGGATAGAGCCGCTTTCCCCTTGCTCAAGGCCATTGCAACAACGTAAAAAAGTACTTTTCCCGGAACCACTCGGCCCGATGATCACCACGACTTCACCGCGTTGCACTTCGAGGGTGATACCGTTAAGAATGGTATGCGGGCCAAATGACTTTTGCAGTTGGCTAACCTGAATAATTCCCTGGCTCATTGCACCATCCCTCCGGCACGCAGCTTGCGCTCCAGTTGGCGTAACGCCAGCATGGTCGTACTGGTCAGGATCAGATAGATACCGGCAATCAGGATATAGACCTCCAGCGAGCGGTAGGAAACACTGATAATTTTTTGCCCTTCATGCATAACATCGTGGATAGTAACCAGCGACACCAGTGCCGAATTCTTGGTCAGCGCGATAAATTCATTAGCCATCGGTGGCACCATACGAACCAGCGCCTGCGGCATAATCACCCAGCGCATCGCCTGCCCTGATGACATGCCCATTGATCGCCCCGCTTCCATTTGCCCGCGGTCAATCGACAGGATGGCACCGCGAACCAGCTCGGAAACATAGGCTGCGGAGTAACATCCCATCCCGACCACGCCGCAAACAAACGCGGGGATCACGATGCCAAAGTACGGCAGCCCGAAATAGAGGATAAAAAGCTGCACCAACAGCGGCGTACCCCGGATTAGCACCACATAGCTGTTACCCGCCAGCCAGAGCACCTTACGCGCGGGATTTACCCGCGCCAGGCCAATAAAGGTGCCAAGGATACAGCTCAACAACATGGCGCATAGTGTCACTTCTATGGTCACCAGTGCGCCTGAAAGCAGCTCCCGCCAGCCTGCGAGAGCCGGTGTAAAATCAAAAGTGACCATACCCGGTTACGCTCCTTTAGTTGCCTGCCACGCCAAACCACTTCTGGTTGACACGCTGCCAGGTACCATCAGCCCGAATGGCCTGGAGTGCCTGATTAAGCGCTGCGCGCAATTCCGGCTGGCGTTTGCTGACAGCGATACCATAATCTTCGCGTGTTAAAGGTTCGGCCAGCACCTTGCTGGTACCGCGTGTTTTAGCGTAGAGCAGCGCCGCGGGTTTCCCGGTGACCACCGCATCAGCGCGGCCGGAAGAGAGCGAGTTAAACATCTCCTCATTTTTTTCCACTTCAATCAGTCTGGCCGTTGGATACTGGCTGCTCAGCAGGCTAACCGATTTGGTGCCCACCTGAACTGCCACCCGTTTACCGGCAAGATCGGCCGGACTTTTAATGCTGGTATTATCTTTATTGACCAGGATGACCAGCCCTGCAGAAAAGTAGGGATCGGTAAAGTCGACAACTTTTTTGCGTTCATCGGTAATGTAGATCGCCGACAGAATAATGTCGGAACGTCCGGCGAGCACCGAAGGTACCATCGCTTTAAAATCCATGTCGGTATACTCCAGCGGGCGCCCCAACTTTGCGGCCAGCGCGCTGGCTATATCAATATCAAAGCCCACGCGGTTGCCGTCCTGTATGTATTCCATCGGCGGGAAGGTGGGATCAATTGCGACATGTACCGGTTCAGCGGCCAGGGAGCTGCCAACGTATAGCAGAGCGGGCATACAAAGCGTCATCAGTAATCTTTTCAGTTTCATCAACATTTTCCAGATTAATTAGCGTGTAGTATCGCAATAGCCGGCGCGGATCGCGGCCCCGATAAAATTCAGAATCAGACGGCCTGCAATCATGCAGGAATGTTGGTTAATATCTTTTTCTGGCTGGATTTCGACAAAGTCCATACCTACCACACGTCCTTTCTTCACCAGACCATGTATCAATTTTCGTGCCTGAACAAAGGTAACGCCGCCGGGAGCGGGTCCGGCTACCGCTGGCATACAGGTTGGATCCAGACCATCAGCATCAATCGTCAGATAGTAGCGACCACCATCCGGAATCCGGGCCAGTACCGCTTCCATACCGATATCGTGCAATTCATAGGCAGTAATGATTTTCGCGCCCCAATTGCGGGCATAATCTGCCTCTTCCTGGCGCGCGCTGCCCGAAGCACGCATGCCAATCTGAATAATATCTTTCACATACGGCAGCTCAGACGCACGACGCATTGGGCTGGAAAGGCCATCTTTCACGCCATTGACCTCATCGCGCCAGTCAAGATGGGCATCCAGATGCACAATGGTCAGTGGCCCCTGATCGTCGAAAGCGCGGAGAATCGGATTCGTAATGCCATGGTCACCGCCGAGCACGATCGGGATCGCCCCTGCCGCCAGAATTTTGCGTGTCGCCAGCTCGGCGCGCTTAAAATGGCCGCGCGGATCGTTGAGATCGGCAGGCACATCGCCGCAATCAACAAAGCGCACATCTTCCCGCCCCTGTAGTAGCGGGCCGTCAATATCAAAATCAAAACGCTCCGGGCTGCGGATCACCCGATCGGATGCCTGACGAATGGCAGTGGGCGCATTGGTCTGATCGTTGTTGTAGTCCTGCGGGGTATAAGCTGCGCCATACGGCATACCTAATACAGCAAAATGCGCCTGTAAGTTATCCAGATCCAAAGCAAGTTCAGAGAATAACAGTGACTTATGATTTGTTTTTGGTGCAATAGTAAGTTTTTCAGACATGGTGTATTTCCCTGGTGTGGCAAAATATATTATTCGCGATTGTATTAATGGTTACGCCCAGGGAAAATAGACTTTTTATGCAATCATCGTTGCGGGAAAAACAACCATGAAAAACAGAGTGCTGAACGAGCGTGATTTACGGGCATTACGCATATTTTGCGTGGCAGCCCAGGCAGGAGGGTTTTCCGCAGCAGAAAATAAACTGAATATGACCAAAACCACTATTAGCCGCCAGATTAAATCCGTTGAGGAGACGCTGGGCGCAAAGCTCTGTAGCCGCGGTCCACAAGGGTTTGAGCTCACCGTGGCAGGCAAGGCGGCACTGGTCTACGCGCAGGAAGCGCTCGACGCGCTTGACCGTATTTTCCCGGCAATTGACGCCAGCCGGGAAATTATTTCTGGCGACCTATCGATAGGTTTTTCTGATAATACTATTGGTAATCCCGGCAGTTATTTACATCTGGCTTTAAAGGAATTACGCCATACGGCTCCGATGGTAAACTTATCGCTGCATACTCTTACCGCGCCGCAGCTTATTCAGGCACTACTGGATCGTAAACTGGATATTGCAGTGAAAGGCATAATGGAGCATCAGAAGGTCATATCTTTACGTTATATTGAACTCTATACCGAAAGCCACCAGCTTTATTTTGTTGGCGCGGAATTAGCTGACGAAAAACGCCCGGTGGTTTTCCGTCACCAGCAGGCTTTTGTGGAAGAGAGTATTACCCGTATGGGTTACCGTCGGGGTCCGGAAGCGAATGGTATTGAAGCGGTCGCCATGTTGGTAGCCACCGGGCAGTATGTTGGTATTTTGCCGACCCACTATGCTGATTTACTCCGTCCGGTGCTGCCGTTACAGGAAGTGCCCGGTACACCGCGCTGGGAAGTGAAACACTATGCGGTCACCCACGGCTCACGCCCGCTCTCCCCGGCCGCCGAAACCATGCTGAAATTGCTGCTCGCCAGCCACCGACGGCAGGCACACGTGGTATAGCCCGCGGACTGCGGCGCCAGTCAGCCGTTTTTTATCGCACCTGATTATTCCATTATTTTTTCAGCGGCAAGGGTTAACAAGCGCCATGCTATGAATAACCTTCGCCATATTGCTATCAGGATGCAAACCATGACCAGAAATCTGAACAAAGACACCCAAATATGTATGTCACTGGCCGCCCGCCCCGGTAATTTCGGGACACGCTTCCATAACTATCGGTATAACGCGCTGGATCTCGATTACTTATATAAAGCCTTTACCACCACCGATCTGGCTGCGGCGATTGGCGGCGTACGGGCGTTGGGTATCCGTGGCTGCGCCATTTCGATGAGGCCTGCATTCCACTGGTTGACGAACTGGACGCGTCGGCGCAGGCGATTAATTCGGTGAATACCATTGTCAATACTAACGGTTATCTGAAGGCCTATAACACCGACTATATCGCGATTGCCACACTGTTAAAGCAGTACCAGGTACCGGCCGGGATGACCTTTGCGCTGCGCGGCAGCGGCGGGATGGCAAAAGCCGTCGCCTGCGCATTAAAAGATGCCGGTTTTAAACAGGGTTATATTATTGCCAAAAATGAAACCACCGGTCGCCAGCTGGCGGCGTTAACCGGTTTTACATGGCGCCAGAGCCTTGAAGGGGTAGAAACGCCCGGCTTATTGATTAACGCCACACCGGTCGACATGAGCGGCGGAGCGGATGCCGATAAACTGTCTTTTAGCGCCGCTGAGGTGGATGCCGCCAGAGTGATATTCGATGTGGTGGCATTGCCGGAAGAAACGCCGCTGATCGCTTATGCCCGCAGTAAAAATAAAACGGTGATCACCGGTGCGGAAGTGTTTGCCATTCAGGCGGTGGAACAATTTGTGCTGTACACCGGTATCCGGCCAGATGACGCATTATTCCACGCCGCCGCCGCTTACTCACGCCAGTAGCGCTTACCGCCGCTGGCTACCGGTATCAGGAGTGGGTTTCGCCCAGCGGCCAGGACTCAAACAGATAGCCATCAAAGTTGATATCATCGACATCGGAGAACTCCAGCAGCCGCATTTTAACGTTTTCAAGGTGTTGCCACATCGCCAGCTTCGCCGCTCTGGCATCTTTCTTGATTAATGCGGCCAGAATTTGCTTATGGTCGGTAAGCCACGCCTGGCGATAGTGGGTATCGTGCAGATGACGGTGCAGTTGCAGCCACATCGGGTTATTTTCCCGCCATTGCCAGGATTGTTTAAATAACTCGACCAGCATGCTGTTATGGGTAGCTTCGGCAATGGCAAGGTGAAACTGCATATCACCGCTTTCATGATCGTCGCTGACCAGTTCCTGCTCTTCAACCTGTAGCGCGCGGCGCATCTTGATGATGTCATCACGGGTCGCCTGTAGCGCGGCAAACTCGGCAATATTACTCTCCAGCAGCTGACGCGCCTGCAGCAACTCAAACGGCCCGGCATCGTTGCACTGCTTAGCCGCTGACGCATCGGCGTTTTGCTCCTGCGGCAGCATCATCACAAAAATCCCGGAGCCGCGACGCACCTCAATCAACCCCTCAATCTCCAGCATTATCAAAGCTTCACGCAACACGGTACGCGTGACGCTCAGTCGCTCGGCGATCTCACGTTCCGGAGGCAGGCGGTCACCAATAGCGAACTGCTCACGGACGATCATAGTGCGTAACATGCCGCCAACTTCCTGATAAGGACGCTGTGGGCGCGCTGGAATAGAGGACGCTTTCATGATGATATCCACTTATATGTTGCCAGAAGACCCGCGAAATGCCGGGTAACTGGCAAACTATAACATAACTGGTCAGTCAGCTATAGACGCCAGGCCAGATGAAACAAATCTCTAACCATATCAGTCAGAAAGAGATAATTATTTACTGCTTAAAACGCATTTCAGCGCGGAGAATGCTGGCTTGCGCGCTGAATTGGTTGATCAATTAATCCCGGTTGCTGCCAGCGGGCCACCTCCCGCTTTAACCGCCGGTGAAATAGCGTTGCGCATTGTTAAAACAGATATCTTTTACCATCTGCCCGAGCAGCGCTTCATCATCCGGAACTTCCCCATCTTCCACCCACTGACCAATCAGATTACACAACAGACGGCGGAAGTATTCATGACGCGTATAAGAGAGAAAGCTGCGTGAATCGGTCAGCATGCCGACAAACTGGCTGAGCAGGCCCATTTGCGACAGCTGCTGTAGCTGGCGCAGCATGCCGTCTTTCTGGTCATTAAACCACCATCCGGCGCCAAACTGCACCTTACCGGCAATACCGGCGCCGGGGAAATTGCCGATCATGGTCGCCAGCACTTCGTTATCGCGCGGATTCAGGCAGTAGAGAATGGTCCTCGGCAACTCATTGCTGACATCCATACTGTCGAGCAGGCGCGACAGCGCCCAGCTGATAGCGTTATCGCCAATCGAATCAAAACCGCTGTCCGGCCCCAACAGGCGGAACATGCGCGTGTTGTTATTGCGGATTGCGCCGATATGCAGTTGCATTACCCAGCCGCGCGCGGCGTACTGACGGCCCAGCCATACCAGCACCGCCGTAGTAAATTGTGCAATTTCCAGCTCATCCGGAACGCCACCGGCCAGGCGTTTCGTCAGTATCGCATCCAGTTTCCGATCGTCCGGCACAGGCGCATAGCGCAGTACCTCGATACCGTGATCGGCAGCGCGGCAGCCGTGCCGGGCAAAGTGATCGAGCCGCTGGGTGAGCGCGGTACGCAAATCCGCAAAGCGCGTAATGGCCACATCCGCCACCGCTTCCAGCTTATGCAGATAGTCGACAAAGCCATCGAGCTCGATTTTAAACACCTTGTCCGGACGCCAGCTTGGCGCCACTTCAATATCAATGCTGTCGTCGGCGGCAATCTGACGGTGGTATTGCAGTGAATCAAGCGGATCGTCGGTGGTTCCCACCATGCGCACATTCATCTGACGCATAATGCCGCGCGCCGAAAACGCCGGCGTGGCCAGCAGCTGATTACATTGTTGCCAGATACCTTCGGCGCTATCCGGCCCGAACAGGGTATCGCTAATACCAAAAGGCCGGCGCAGTTCAAGGTGCGTCCAGTGATACAGCGGATTACCCAGCGTACGCGGAACGGTGCGCGCCCACGCCAGATATTTATCATAATCACTGCTGGTTTTACCGGTGATCAGCGACTCATCAACGCCTGCCGCACGCAGTGCGCGCCATTTATAGTGGTCGCCTTCCAGCCAGATCTGCCCGAGGTTGGCAAAACGGCGATCTTCCGCAATCTCCTGCGGATTGAGATGGCAGTGGAAATCATAGATTGGCATCGCCGCGGCATACTGGTGATACAACACCCGCGCGGTGGCGTTTTTCAGCAAAAAATCTTCCGTCATAAATGCGGTCATCGCTCTTCTCCTGGCTGATTAAAGGGCTTCCACGACAGCGCGGGCGCCTTTTTGCAGCAATTGCAGGTAAGCCTCGCTTACCGCACTGACAAAGGCGTGATTATCCGGCAGATCATCGCCAAAAATGGCTCTGATAGCCAACAGCGCGCGCACCCGCTCCAGCGGTTCAGTATATTGCTGGTGAATCGCCTGAAACTGCGCCAGCAGCGGATCGACCACCTCAATCGCCTCGCCCTGCTCATCGATTCCGCTGACGTAGCGCATCCAGCCCGCCACGCCGAGCGCCAGATGGCGCCACTGATGGCCCTGAGCAAGGTGCAAACGAATCGGATCAAGCAGGCGTTGCGGCAGTTTCTGGCTGCCATCCATGGCGATTTGCCAGGTACGATGGCGCAGTGACGGGTTGCTAAAGCGTTCAATCAGCATCCCGGCATAGCGATTAAGATCGGTGCCGGCCGGCATTGACAGGGTTGGCGCCTGCTCGTCCAGCATCAGAGCCAGCGCCGCCTTGCGGTATGCGGCATTGCTCATGGTGTCGGCAACGGTCTGATAACCCGCCAGATAACCGAGCCAGGCGAGGAAAGAGTGACTGCCATTGAGCATACGCAGCTTCATCATTTCAAACGGCGCCACATCGGCAACAAACTGCGCGCCGACGTTATCCCACGCAGGACGGCCATTAACAAAATGGTCTTCAATCACCCACTGGCGAAAAGGTTCACAGGCGATGGCGCAGGGATCAAACACCCCAAGCTGTTCGCCAATTTGCCGCAGCGTCTCTTCCGTGGCGGCAGGAACGATGCGATCCACCATGGTGCTGGGGAAAGTCACATTGGCGGCGATCCACTGCGCCAGTCCGGCGTCGCGCGCCTTCGCCAGCCCGATAACCGCCGCCTTCGCCACCTGGCCATTCTCGCGCATATTGTCGCAGGACATGACGCTAAACGCCTGCAGTCCCTGCTGGCGGCGTAAACTCAGCGCCTCGACAATATAGCCGATGGCGGATTTCGGCTGTTGCGGATTGGCGAGATCCTGCTTAATTAGCGGATGACTGAGATCAAGCTGACCGCTGGCGGCATCGGTGCAGTAGCCTTTTTCGGTGATGGTCAGCGAGACAATCGCGGTTTCCGCGCGCGCCATCGCCTGCAATATACCTGCGCTGCCGACCGATTGCGGATGTAGCGCCTCTTTGACCGCGCCGATAATTTTCAGCTCACTGCTTTGCGCGCCGCGTTCCGCCACGGTATAGAGTAAATTCTGCGCCTTCAGCTGGTCGATTAGGCGCGCACTGTTGCCGGGCATCAGACTGACTTCGCAAATGCCCCAGTCGCTGTCGCTACTCTCCAGCAAATGATGAGTAAATACCGCCTGATGCGCGCGGTGAAAGGCGCCGCAGCCGAGATGAACTATGCGTGACACCAGACGCGTGGCGTCCCACGCCGGACGCGCCACGGAAACCGGGCTGTTGGCAATATTCTGCGCCATAACAAACTCCTGTCAGGTAACGACCCTCGCCTGGCGGCAGGGTTATTGAATATAACAACTGAGTGACAACAGAGCGCCGCACCCGGCTGATGCAGAGTGCGGCGAGAGATTAGTGACTGAAGAAAGCGCGGTGAATCGCCAGCTCAACGCCACGCAATTCGGCCAGACCTTTCAGGCGACCAATCGCCGAGTAGCCGGGATTGGTTTTCTTGCGCAGGTCATCAAGCATCTGGTGACCATGGTCAGGACGCATCGGGATCAGATCTTCCTCCCCGGCGACTTTACGGCGATGCTCTTCTTCCGCGATGGCTTTCACCACCTCGTACATATCGACATCGCCATACAGATGTTCGGCTTCATGGAAGGTATTCGGATTCTCTTCCCGCAGCGTGGAGCGCAGATGGGTAAAGTAAATACGCGGACCAAACTGCTTAATCATCTGCACCAGATCGTTGTCGGCGCGCACGCCATAAGAGCCGGTACACATGGTAAAACCATTCGCCTTGCTGCTTACCGTCTCCACCATCCATTGCATATCCTCAATGGTCGACACGATGCGCGGTAGGCCAAGAATCGGTCGCGGCGGATCGTCCGGATGGACCGCCATACGCAGCCCCACCTGCTCAGCCACCGGAATAATCCCCTGCAGGAAGTAAGCGAAGTTTTCCCGCAGTTTGGCTTTATCAATATTATCATAACGTTGCAGATGCTGGCGGAACTGCTCAAGGGAGTAGCCCTCTTCCGCACCCGGCAGCCCGGCGATAATATTGGCGATCAGGCGATCTTTTTGTTGCTCGCTCATTTCGGCAAAGCGCTGATTCGCCTGCTGTACCTCGGCGGCAGTGTAACTGGCTTCCGCCCCCTTACGCTTCAGCAGATGCAGTTCAAATACCGCAAATTCAATCTGGTCAAAGCGCAGCGCTTTAGCGCCGTTCGGCAGCTGATACTCAAGGTCGGTACGGGTCCAGTCCAGTACCGGCATAAAGTTGTAGCAGACGGTGTAAATGCCACACTGAGCAAGGTTACGCAACGACTGCTGGTAATTTTTAATCCACAGATCGTACTGCCCGGAATGGGTTTTGATATCCTCATGAATCGGCACACTTTCTACCACCGACCATACCAGACCAGCAGCTTCAACCATCGCTTTACGCTTCAGGATCTCTGCCACCGTCCATACTTCACCGTTCGGAATATGGTGCAGTGCGGTCACCACGCCGCTAGCCCCGGCCTGGCGCACATCGGCCAGCGTCACCGGATCATCAGGACCATACCAACGCCAGGTCTGCTTCATGCTGAATCCTCTTTATTATCTGCCATTTAGTGGTTGACCACCATGCGATTGCTTATTCCCATGGCGGTGCTGTACTTACCTGCGTGCTAAATTCAATCATTTTGCCAGGGTTGTCAACCTGGCATAGTAAATTGGTTAACCACATCACAGATCGATAATCTTTATGGCTGGCGGATAGCTGAGACTGGCTGGCGCTAAATTTTGCGCGGTTAAGAGAGGCAGGTGTCATGACTGGCACCCTGGCTGGCCGGGGACGGAATAAAAGAGATCAACCAATTTCACCACGGTAATACCGGAAAGTTATCATTAACTTACAACTGCCCAACCAGCGCCTTCAGTTGCTCAATCAGTACCTCCCGTTCCGTTGGCGCATCTTTTACGAAGGTTGACTGACGGATCACCAGCCGGGTCGGCAACAGCTCCAGTATTCTGCGCTGGGGCTCCTGCAGCATATTACGGATATGCTGCACCGCGCGCTCGCCCAGCAGGTCGAAATCCTGCGCCACCGTCGTTAGCGCCGGCTGGAAATAGAGGCTATCTGCCGTATCGTCATAGCCGGTCACCGATACCGCATGGCTGCCGGATTTATGCAGCTTATTCAGCGCACTGAGTACCCCCAGCGCCATCTGGTCGTTGGCCACCACAATGGCGCTAATACGCGGATTGGCGCTCATCAGTTCAAAGGTTTTTGCCCAGCCGCTGGCGGCACTCCAGTCGCCAAAAGCGGTCATGGTATTGCTGACGCCGAGCCGGTGCAGCGCCTCACGCCAGCAGCCGAGACGCAGACGCGCCGACACCGAGCTGACCGGACCGGCCAGCAAACCAAATTCACGATGCCCCAGCTCCCAGAGATGATTCACGCAGGCGCCACAGCCATCGCGATGATCAAAGCGTAAACAGGAGACCTCAGTGTCAGGGGGCACATCGAGAAACAGACATGCCATATCGTTATTTTCGATCGCCAGTCGTTCCGCCACCTCCGCTTCAAGCGGCATACTGACAATCACCGCGCGAATATTCTGGGCGCGCAGCTCATTCAGCGCCACCTGTAGCTGCGGATAGTCGGCACTTTTCAGCATCGCCATGGTGACTTGCAACTGATGGGCTTCCGCATGACTTTTAATCGCCGCCGCCACTTGCGATGGCGCATGCAGCGTCAGTGAGGCGGTAATCAGCCCGAGCGCCGGTAACGCCTTGCCCGCCAGCAGCTGCGCCGAGCGGTTGGGTACATAGTTAAGAGTATGCATGGCCTGCATAATGGTATCGCGGGTGCGCTGCGACACCAGCGCCGGATTATTCAGCACCCGGGAAACCGTTTGCTGGGATACGCCCGCCAGATTCGCCACATCTTCCAGTGTTGCCGAACGATTTTTCATACCTCGTCTCCCCGGCTGTTTCGCGCCATCATCGTTCTCCGTGCCACCCCGTTCAGGCCTGATTGTCGTAAAATGTCGTGCGCTAACATTTTATGTCTAAAGTACGACATTTTGGGCCTATTTTAGCCGGGTTCTGTGATCGTCTTCCAATTCCATTCACCTGATAATTGCCGTAAAAACGCATTAGAGCGATAAATAACAGCCAATGTATAGCGCATGACATTTTAATGCTTTCAACCACACTAATAATAAAATAACGGGATACCCTATGAAGCTCTCTGAACTCAGCACAAGAGAACGGCACAACTTCAGCTACTTCATGCTGTTCTTTTTCTTCTACTATTTTATTATGTCGGCGTACTTTCCCTTTTTCCCGGTCTGGCTGGCGGAAGTCAATCATCTGACAAAAACGGAAACCGGGATGGTATTCTCATCCATTGCCCTGTTTTCCATCGTGTTTCAGACCGCCTTTGGCCTGATATCGGATAAATTAGGATTACGTAAGCACTTATTATGGTGCATTGTAATCCTGTTAATTCTGTTTGCCCCCTTCTTTATTTTCGTGCTGTCACCCCTGCTGCAATACAACATCTGGTTTGGCGCGCTGGCGGGTGGGATTTATCTTGGCTTTGTGTTTTCCGGCGGCTCCGGCGCGGTCGAAGCCTATATAGAACGCGTCAGCCGCACTAACCGTTTTGAATATGGTCGGGTGCGGGTATCCGGCTGCGTCGGCTGGGCGATTTGCGCCTCTTTAACCGGTATCCTGTTCAGCATTAACCCGAATATCACCTTCTGGATAGCCTCCGGATTTGCGCTGGTGCTGGCACTACTGCTGATTCTGTCACGCCCGGAACCGGACCAGAACCAGGCAGTAATGGAGAAGGCCGGAGTCAGACAGCGCGAGTTCTCGCTGAAAATGGCCAGTGAATTATTGAAGATGCCGCGTTTTTGGGCATTTCTACTGTACGTGGTGGGGGTGGCGAGTATCTATGATGTCTTCGACCAGCAGTTTGCCAATTTTTTTAAAAGCTTTTTCTCGTCGCCGCAACAGGGCACCGAAATATTCGGTTTCGTTACCACCGGTGGGGAATTACTTAATGCGCTGATTATGTTTTTCGCCCCGGCCATCATTAACCGCATCGGGGCCAAAAATGCCCTGCTGGTTGCCGGTGCGATTATGTCAGTACGAATTATTGGCTCGTCATTTGCCAGTAGCGGTATTGAAGTGATTATCCTTAAAACTCTGCATATGTTTGAGCTGCCCTTCCTGCTGGTTGGCACCTTTAAATATATCTCTTCGGTTTTTGACCCACGTCTGTCGGCGACGCTGTTTCTGATCGGTTTTAATCTGTCGAAACAACTTTCCGGGGTGGTGCTCTCTACCTGGGTAGGACGGATGTATGATTCGGTGGGCTTCCACCAGGCTTATTTGATCCTTGGGCTGATCACCGCCAGCTTTACGCTGATCTCTTTCTTTACCCTCAGCGGTCGCAGCGCCAGCCGCCTGCTGGCCGCCGGAGCGAATAAAGCCTGATGATAATTGATCAGCCGCAAACACAGGTGGTCGCCTCTGAGCCAGATGTTCTGGCTCAGAGGGATGCAGAAGCGTAGTGGTACAACGGTGATTAGTAGTTAAACAGACTAAATGTGCCGGCGTAGTAAGTTACCATCCAGGCTACATAGCCAAACCATACCAGCATAACCAGACCCATACCCATTTTAGCTGTCATTTTCCTGCCCCTCTGTCGCCTGCAATTTCAGCAATGACTGTATGCAATAAAGAGTGGCAGGACGCTGACGGGCGCATATTGCGCTGGATCAATTTAACCCTGAAAAGCCTCCGGCGGATATTCTGGCGCAGATCACCATTCAGCAATCCGCCCTGGCTAATTGCCGCCGGACAGCTCGGTGGTGCGTTTCACTGCCGCCAGCACACTACGCTGCAATCCGGCGGCAAAATCACTGTTATTCAGTTGATACAGCCCATTAATCCCCACCCCGGCCGGCGAGTTATTAATGTCCATCAGCTGTCGCGGATGGTGGCCGCTCAGTTTTAACATCTCCACCGCCCCCAGCAGATTTTCCCAGGCGACCTGCGTAGCCTGAGGGCGGGATAACCCGGCCAGCACGCCTGCGTCGGTCAGTGATTCAATAAAGTAATAGACGTAATTCACCCCGGCGACCGCGTAGCCGGTGAAAATATCAATCAGACGTTCTTCCAGCAGCATCACTTTGCCGAAACTTTCGAGGAACGGTAACAGGGGTTCTGGCTGCACAAGGGCATTAAATACCACGCCACTGTATCCCAGCCCGGTATCGGTCAGGGTATTGGGAATAATGCGCGCAATCGGGCGTGTCGCGCCCAACAGCGATGAAAGGCGCGCCAGCGTTACACCGGCAATAATCGAAATCACCGTGGCCGTCGGCGCGGCGTATTGCGTGATGGTTTGCGCCACCGCCGCAATATCATCCTGCGGACGCACGCCGATAACAATATAATCAGCCTTGCTCAGCGCGGCAGCGGCATCGGCGCTGTCCGTTAACTGATAACGCTCACGCAACAGGCTGATGCGGGCCGGATCAATATCCGCCAGCGTGATCTCAGCGGTCTGCAATACCTGGCGCTTTAACGCCGCCCGAATGATGGCTTCGGACATCTGACCGGCACCGATAAAATGAATATGGCTCATGGTTATCTCCGTAAAGAAAACAAAAAATATTATTTCAGCGACCGTTCCACCAGCGACGCCCAGATACCAATGCCGGGAGCGATCAGGTCGTCATTAAAGTCGTAGCAGGCGTTGTGCAGCGAAGCCGATGGCGTGGCGCCGTCCGCCCCCAGCCAGCAATAGGCTCCCGGACAGGCTTCCAGCAAATAAGCAAAATCTTCCGCCGCCATCGAAGGCGGATGCGTGCCATCTACCCGGCTGATGCCGGCAGTATGCTCCGCCGCATCGCGTAGCCGCTCAGCCTGAGCGGCATGGTTGCGGGTCACCGGGTAGCCATACTCCCAGCGTACGGCGCCGCTTACGCCATAAGCCACCGGCACCGACGCCACATACTCTTCAAGCAGGCGCCAGCAGGTTTTACGCGTTTCATTACTCAGGCAGCGCAGGGTGCCGGAGAGTTGCAAAGTATCCGGAATCACATTGATCGCTTCGCCAGCATGAATTTGCGTCAGACTGATCGCTACCTGCTCCAGCGGGGATAAACGGCGTGACACCAGCGTTTGCAGCGCCATAATCAGTTGCGCGCCGGCCACCAGCGGGTCGGCGCCTTTTTCCGGCATCGCCGCATGGCACCCTTTGCCGGTCAGGGTGATAGCGAAGTTATCCTGTGAGGCCATCATTGCGCCAGAGCTGACCACCACCTCTCCCAGCGGCAAGCCCGGCCAGTTATGCAGGGCATAGACCTCCTGCATCTGGAAACGGCTAAACAGCCCGTCCTGCACCATTAAACGACCGCCGCCGGCATTCTCCTCCGCCGGCTGGAAGATAAAATGCACCGTGCCATGGAAACGGCGTGTCAGGCTTAAATAATGCGCGGCCCCCAGCAGGATCGCCGTATGACCATCATGACCACAAGCATGCATGGTGCCGGGATTGACCGAGCGATAGTCAAACTGATTAGCCTCCGCGATTGGCAGCGCGTCCATATCGGCACGCAACCCGATTGCCGGCCCGTCACCGTTGCGCAGCGTGGCGACAATACCGGTGCCCGCAATGCCGGAATGCACTTCCAGGCCAAAGGAGAGCAGCAGTTCGCGGATTTTACTGGCGGTCTGATACTCCTGCAGACCGATTTCCGGATGCGCATGAAATTCCCGGCGCCAGCCAATAGCCTGTTGAATAATACTTTGCGGGATCACGGCGATAAGCCCTCGGTTTATTTAGCATCTTACAGCAGAGAGAAACTAACCCCATATAATTATATGAGGCTGTATATATTGATTAGCATTAAGTTATAAATAAAAAATAGCTTGTGTTATTTCTTGCCAATATAAATACGCGCCAGACCTTCTTTGGTGACTTCAACCGCATGTTCCGCACTTAAGGAAATATGTTGTTCCATCAGCACTACCCCTTTTTCCACATCACGCTGACGTAACGCGGCAATAATTTCCACATGCTCGTCATAGGCATTATTTCTGCGCACCGGGGTTTCCAGATCGATACGCCGGAAGAAACGACTTAATGAGTTCAGGCTTTCCAGCATTTCATACAGTCGGCTATTGCGCGAGATACGGGCGATTTCCATATGGAACTGCTCGTCAATTTCCGCGATGCTGGCCCACTCTTCCGCACTGCGTTCTTTGCCCTGCTGCTGGCTGACGCTCTCCCAAATCGCCGTGGTTCTGGCAATCTCTTCATCGCTGGCGCGCAGACAGGCGAAACGAAAGGTCGCCTGTTCAATGATCATGCGTACTTCATACAACTCCCGCACGCCTTCAGGGGTAAGGTCACGGGAATAAAACCCGCGGTTAGGGACAAAGTTCATAAAGCCATCCTGCGACAGACGATTTAGCGCCTCGCGGATCGGGGTACGGGAAACACCCAGCTGGCTGGAGAGCTCCATCTCATTCACCCGCTCGCCAGGCCGGAAATGGTACTCAATCGCCAGTGACTTTATCTTTTCATACACTTTGTCCACGCTGTCTGCACTGCGTGAGGTTTTTTTCGCAACTACCACACTGCCCCCTTCGCTGCTGGCGATTAATAATCTCATCCCCTGCGGAATATATTAAGCAGCATTTTTAACGGATAAAATGAGTTGATGTTTTCATTCAAGCACAGCGCAAATGATAACTCAACACAAAATTGCATACACTTCTGCATGCAGATTTAGCCCCTGAGACACAACTGTTTTTTATAACCACCCCGCCTTTACGACACAGCAAAAATCCCTCTGCACCATAACAATGCAGCGCTGCGCTAAAATGGTGATAAGTGTATTCACTTGTAAACGCAGTTGACGATACACTTACCTAAAAATATCGACGGAATAATTAAAAATTGCATTTTTATTTATTTCCTTTGTTGATTGTATTTATTCACAATTTATCCCAGCGGCCTGCTATCACCATCAACTCCCCCTCCCTGTCAGCGGCGCAACTGGTACACAACTTGCTTAATACACAAGTGTATGCACTTCTACATTCACTTTAGTGCATCCGCTTTTGCCAGCACCAGGGTAAACCGGCCCCCACGGGCTTGGTTTAACTTTTACCGGCCTGAAAGCCGGATCCGTAGCGGAGAACCATAATGAAGAGTCGTTTAGGTCAGCGTATTACTTTATCTGCTTTAACTGGTATCAGCCTGTTGGCTTCCATTCACGCCGCGATGGCTGATGTCAGTCTTGGGGCGATTCTGCCGTTAACCGGCGCCAGCGCCAGTATCGGTGAAGATCAGCGCCGGGGCATTGAACTGGCGGTAGAAAAAATTAACGCCAGCGGCGGTGTGAACCAGCAACAGCTGAAGGTGATTGTGGAAGACTCTGCCGGTAGTCCGGTGACCGGGCTGAATGCGGTGAGAAAACTGACCCAGGTGAATAAGGTTCCGCTGGTAGTAGGCGATTTCTCCTCCAGCGTCACCATCCCGGTCGGGCAGTATCTGGTTAAAAACCAGCTGCTGCATATCAATATTTCCGGCACCAGTACCGATGTGCGCAAGATCGGCAAAACCTCTTACAGCGTCATCGGGCTGGACGATCTGTCGGCGCGATTCTCGGCGGAAGATGCCTTTAACCTCGGTTACCGTAAGGTGGCTTTTGTCGCACCGGATGGCGCCTACGGCCAGGGTATGGCGGAACAGTTCAGCAAAGCGTTTGAAAAAGTGGGCGGCAAAGTGGTGGCGAAAGTGCTGTATACCAGCGGCCAGCCCTCTTATCGCCGTGAGCTGGAGCAGATCTCGCGCGCCCATCCTGATGCGTACATCTATACCAGTTACGGTCAGGACGCCATTGTTCTGAACCGCGAAGCCTGGGAACTGGGTCTGCACCAGACGCCATGGTATGGCATGTATCTGACCATGGCGGTTGCCGACTCACCGGCGCAGTACACCAATGGCCAGCTGGGGATGGAAGTCGCCGGCACCGCCAAAAATAGCAACGGCGATTCCAGCCAGAGCTATACAGAAAACTATCAGAAAACGTTCCATGAGAAGCCGCGCTCAGTCTACGGCAGCTACGCCTATGACAGTATTATGCTGGCGGCAGCGGCCATCGATAAAGCCCACAGCGCCGCACCGGCGGCGATGATCGCCGCCATGCAGACCGTGGCGCCGCAATATACCGGCATCACCGGCACATTAAATCTGGATGCGGATAATCAGCGTCAGACACAGCCCTATCTGAAAACCAAAGCACTTAACGGTGAGCCTGTCGCACGCTAACAGGCCGGTTGTTGCATCACCGTGACGCAAGGTCACGCTGTTCAGGAAAACGTTATGTTTCAGTTTCTTATTGATACGTTAATTCGTACGGCTGATTTGTCGCTGGTTGCGCTGGGTTTAAGCCTGGTGTACGGACTGGTGCGCTTCGCCAATATTGCCCACGTGCAGTACGCCATGGTCGGGGCATTCCTGACCGCTGGCGGTCTGCAACTGGGCATGCCGATCGCCGTGGCGATGCTCTGTTCGGCGCTGCTTTGCGGTCTGCTGGCGATGTTGCTGCATCACTGGGTGTTTCAACCACTGTTAAAAGCCAGTGCCGCCAATGCGATGATTGGCTCTCTGGCGGTATCGATGGTGTTGATCGCGTTGATATTAGGCGTCGAGGGATCGGCGCCGCTCAGCTACCACCAGCCGATCGGCGAGATCTGGCTGGTGGCTGGCTCGCGTATCTCCGGCGATGAGATCTGGAGTCTCGCCGTGACGCTGGTGATTGTCATCGCCTTTAGCGGCCTGATGTTCTATACCCCACAGGGACGCTCGATTCGCTCCCTTGCCAGTAACCGCGATCTGGCGGCGGCCTCCGGCCTGAACGCCAGCGCCATCATCCACTCGGTCAATCTGATCGCCGGCATGATGGCGGCGGTTGGCGGCTCAATGATTGCCATGAATGGCAGCGCTTATATCAATCAGGGAAACGATCTGATGCTGCCGGTACTGGCCGCCGCCATCCTCGGAGGTCTGGGTAATCCGATGGGGGCGATTCTCGGCGCGCTGCTGATCGCCTTCACCGAAACCCTGGTCACCAGTCTCGACTGGGGATGGCTGTTCGGCGGCGAAATGCTGTTTATTCCTGCCACCTGGATCAATGCCTCCTCTTTCGTGATGCTGTTGCTGGCCTTGTTGCTGCGTCCATATGGTCTGTTTAATCGCGAGGTGCGCCGTGTCTGAGTTTCTGCTGCATATTATTTCTATTGCCGCTATCTATGCGATTGTCGCGCTGGCGCTGAATCTGCAGGCGGGCTACGCCGGGCTGCTTAACTTTGGTCATATCGCCTTTGTTGGTATTGGCGCCTACGCCGTTGGTATCGGTTGCCAGTTTGCGTTGTCGCTATGGCTGGTGATCCCCGCCGGTATTCTGCTGTCGCTGCTGGTTGCCGCGGCGATGGCGGCGCTGGGTCGTCAGCTCTCCGCTGATTACTGGGGTATCGCCACCCTGGCGCTGGCGGAGATCATCCGCATTGCGGTGACCAATGAGGATCAACTGACCGGCGGCGCGCAGGGAATTGGCGGCATTACCGCGCCCTGGGCCAGCGGCGATCAGGCTGGCGACGGCGTGATTTTCGCCGTGCTGATCCTGCTGGCGCTGCTGGTCAGCACCGTGGTTTCCCTGCGTTTCGCCAGTAGCCGTTTTGGCCGCGCCTTACGCTTAATGCGTGAACAGCCGCAGCTGGCAATCTGTATGGGTTATGCGCTGCCGTGGCTGAAATGCCGCGCGCTGATGTGCAGCGCGGTGATGTGCGCCGCAGCGGGAATGATGCTGGCCTGGTACACCAACTATGTCAGCCCGGACTACCTGCTCTCTTCGGAAACCTTTCTGATCTGGAGCATGGTGATGATTGGCGGTATCGGCAATGTGCGCGGCGTGTTGCTTGGGGTGCTGCTGGTTGAAGGGCTGTACAACTTTATTCCCTTCGCCAAAGACTACCTGCATATCAATTCTGACCTGACCGGCGCCTTGCGTCTGGGGCTGGTTGGGCTGGTGATGCTGATCTGCCTGCTGGCGCGTCCCGGCGGCTTGCTACCGGAAAAGTTGAGGATATTACCATGACCACACTGCTCAACGTTGCGGCGATCGGTAAAGCGTTCGGCGGCAACCGGGTACTCGAATCGGTCTCATTCAGCCTGCAACAGGGAGAAATTCTCGGTCTGCTGGGGCCGAATGGTTCCGGCAAAAGTACGCTGTTAAATACGATTTCCGGTTTTACCGCGATTGATAGCGGCACCATCACCATGGGTGAACAGCGCATCGACAACCTGCCGACGCATCGCATTATCGAAGCCGGGATTGCCCGTACCTTTCAGTTACCGATGATGCCGGAAAAAATGACGGTGCTGGAAGTGATTATGGCGGCAGGCACCCGCCACCACGGCTTATGGAACGGGCTGTTATCACTCTCCTCGGGCAGACGTGCCGAACAGGAAGACCGGGCCAGGGCGCAACAGTTACTGGAAACCCTGCTGCTGACGCGGGTGAAAGATCTGCCGGCGGCAGCGCTCTCCGGCGGGCAGAAAAAACTGCTCGGTATCGCCTGCGCCATGATGGGTAATCCGTCGATTCTGATGCTTGATGAACCGATGGCTGGGGTACACCCGCAGCTGCGTCAGGAACTGGTGGAAACTCTGGTCAGCCTGAGCCAGCAGGGTATCTCGCTGTTGGTGATTGAACACGACATGCATTTTATTAATACCCTCTGCCAACGCTGCATCGTGCTGGATCGCGGGAAAATTGTCGCCAGTTGCCGCCCGGACGAGCTGGCGGAAAACCAGCAGGTGCTGGAAGCCTATCTCGGGCAGGGCACTCACAGATTACGGGAGGCCGTATGATTACGCTGAACCAGGTGATCGCCGGTTACACACCCGGCATTGATATTTTGCAGGGTATCTCCCTGACGGTGGCGGAGGCAGAAATCGTTACCCTGCTTGGCCCCAACGGCTGCGGCAAATCGACGCTGCTGAAATGCATCGCCGGTTTTCTGTCGCCACGCAGCGGCAGCGTTGAAATTAATGGTCAGGATACCAGCAATATCCCAATCCACCGCAAGATCCGTGAGTGCGGGCTGGGCTTTGTACCGCAACTGGACAATGTGTTCAATAACCTGACTATCGCGGAAAACCTGCAGACCGGCGGGCAATTTCTGCCCCCGGCACAGCGGCGGCGACGCATGGCGGAGCTGGCCGATCAATACCCGTTACTGCGCAAAAAATGGCGCGCCCCGGCTTCGGCGCTATCCGGCGGCGAGCGGCAAATTCTCGCCCTCACCCGGGCGTTAATGCCCAACCCTTCGGTGTTGCTGCTGGATGAACCCTCTGCCGGGCTGTCGCCAAAAATGCTGCTGGAGGTATTCAGCGCCATTCAGACCATTCGCCGTCAGGATAAGGTCACCATTCTGATGGTGGAACAGAATGCCATGGAAGCGCTGCATATCTCTGATCGCGCCTGGGTACTGGCACTGGGCAAAGTGGCGATGAGCGGCAAAGCACAGGATCTGCTGAACGATCCGCGGATGCGTGAACTCTATTTCGGCGGACGCGCCGCCTGATATGACTTGTTTAAAGGAGACCAGGGTATGAATCTTAACCCGGTAATCGATCACGCGGTGATCAATGTCGATAATCATCTCGATACGGCGGAGAGCCTGTTTCGTCGCATGGGTTTTCAGCTATCCGATCGCGGCCACCATTCCATGGGGTCGAGCAATCATCTGGCGATTTTTGGCGAAAACTATCTTGAGCTGCTGGGCTACGAGCCACAAAAAGCGACCGGAGCAAGAGGTTTATGGCAGGCGCCGCTGGGTCTGGCGGGTCTGGTGTGGAAGACCCACAATGCCGGGGATACCTACCACTATCTGCAGACGCTGCAACTTGACGGCGGGCCGCCGGCAGCCTTCAGCCGGCCGGTGATACTGCCGGATGGACAGACGATGGATGCGCGCTTTTGCATTACCCGGCTGGCAGAAGATGCCATCCCGAATGGTTTTAGTTTTTTCTGTCAGCATCTGACGCCGGAGGCTGTCTGGCAGGATGCATGGCGCCAGCATCCGAACGGCGTGCTGGATATTACCGAGTTTGTGATTATGGCGTCGCAGCCGGCGCAGGCTGCCGCGGTATACACCCGCTTATTTGGCGACCGCAGCCAGCAATGCCCGCCGACAGACAGTTACCGTCTGCAGGCCGGCGCCAGCTGCCTGCGTATCATTACCCCGGCGGCGGCCAGCGCTGAATTCGGCGCGGTCCCAGCCGGTGACTATCAGCGCCCGCGCATGGTGGCATTAGCTTTCCGGGTGGCCTCACTGAACAGACTGGAAGATTATCTGCTCAGCGGCGGAGTCGGTTATCAGCGAAAAGAGGGGCAGATTGTGATTACGCCAGACAGCGCTTTCCATGTTGCCCTGCGTTTTCAGCAATAACTCAGGCATCAGCAGGATGCTTCAGGGCGTCGGTTTCTGGCCCTGAATAAACGCCGCCAGTCCCTTGATCTGCTCATCGCTCAGATTCGCTTTCGCCCGTGCCGCCGCCCCGGTGCCGCCACTATCACGCAGACGGGTCATCCCCTCGATGGCCTGTTGCTCTGACAGGGTGATCAGCGGCGGGACTTTGTTATTAAACGCCGCTTTCTCCGCCTTGCGGCCATGACAACCGGAACAGTCGCGCTGATACTGACGGGCATAATCCTCAGGCGCCGCCAGCAGCGACGCCGAAAACAGCAGCCCCAGAGCCAGATATAAATATTTCATCACCCCTCCCCGGCCAGTTTACGGAAGGTCGCGGTCAGCGCCTCCTCATCACGTGCTCCCTGATGCATATCGATAACCCGCCCTTGCGCGTCAATCAGAAACGACGTCGGCGTGCCAATCACCTGATAACGCTCCTGGGTAATTTTCAGCTGGTCGCGTACCACCGGATAGGTGATATGGTGTTTCGCCAGCAGCGGCTGAATATCCACCGCATCGCTATCGGTATTTATCGCCACCACCACCAGCTTATCGCCCCACTGCTGACTCAGTTTTTCTAAGCTGTGCATTTCCGCCAGGCACCCGCCACAGCTGGCAGACCAGAAATTAAGGTATACCCCTTTTCCCTGCCAGCGGTCGAGGGAGGTCTGGTTGCCCTGCGCATCAAAGGCGGCCAGCGCCGGCGCCGTCGCGCCCAGCGTCAGCTTTTCCTCTTTGCAGCCAGCCAGCAACACCAGTAACAGTAACAATCCTTCACGCCAGCGCATGTTGATTTCGCTCCTCGCCGAGATATTTGCCATGTTGCAGGCGGATCACGCGGTCAGCAAACTGACCGAGCGCCGGGTTATGGGTAACCATAACGATAGTGCTGCCCTGACGGTGTAAATCTTTCAGCAGATCCAGCACGCGCTGTTCGTTATCTTCATCCAGATTACCGGTCGGCTCATCGGCAAAAATCACCGGCGGTTCGTTTACCAGCGCCCGGGCGATGCAGACACGCTGCTGTTCGCCGCCGGAAAGCTGGCCTGGCAGATGAGTGACGCGGTGTTCCATCCCAACCTGCGCCAGTACCGCTCTGGCTGCCGTTTCATCCGGCACGCTGTGGTAATGCTGCGCCAGCATCACGTTTTCCAGTGCGGTAAGAAAGGGGATCAGGTGAAACTGCTGAAACACCAGGCCAATCTTTTCGGCACGGAAACGACGCCGGCCTTCTTCATCCAGCCCCGCCGCATCAACGCCATCAAGCAGTACCTGTCCGTCGCTGACGGTATCAAGGCAGGTAAGAATATTCATCAGCGTGGTTTTCCCGGAGCCGGAAGCCCCCATAATCGCCACGAATTCGCCACGGGCGATGCGCAAATTAATATCGTCGAGGGCAGTAATGTCGCCAAATCGTTTATATAAATGCCGGGTTTCAATCACCAGATGTGGGATGCGCACAATGGACATAGCGCTACTCTCCTTTAAGAACTTTTGCCGGCTCTACGCTAACCGCGCGCCGCACCGGGACGATGGCCGCTAATGCGGCGACTAACAGAGACAGAACCAGCGTAATCGGCAGTACCGGCAAACGCAGTGCAATGGTGGAATTAAACACCGTCATCCCCAGCAGCTGCGCCAGTAAGTAGCCGGCCAGCCAGCCGCACAGCACCGCCGCCAGCGCAATCACGCCGGTTTCCGCCAGCATCTGACGAATAATGTCGCCGTGGCTGGCGCCGAGGGCTTTTTGCAGAGCAAACTCTTTTGCGCGTTCGCCAACAATCGCCATCAGTGTGGTATTCACGCACAGCGATGACAGAGCAAGGATCACTATCGAGACCAGCCCCATCAGTCCTTTAATTTTGTCCAGCACCTGCCCTTCCGCTGCGGATACTTTGCGGATCGGGCGGATCTCCAGCTGCGGATAACGCTGTTGCAGCTGGCTGGCAAAACGCTCCACCTGACCGACATCGTTGTTAACGCTGAGCAGCGCATGACTGAGCTGCCCGCGTTGATGCAATAAGGTCTGCGCCAGAGCGAAATTCACGATCAGCATGTTATCCGTGGCGTCGCCCGCCTCGACAATGCCTTTAATCCGCAGTTTTTTCTGCCCGTCGTCATTGATCAGGGTAAGCGTGTCACCCACTTTCAGATTGAGACGTTGCGCCAGTTTGACGCCAATCATCGCGTTGCGATCGTCAAAATTGACACCGACCCAGCTGCCGGTCACCTGCCAGTAAGGGACTAAGCGCGGAAGGGATTCAAACCACGCGCCCATCAGCACCACTTTTTCCAGCTCGGTACGGGTCATCCCGTACAGCCAGGGGCTGGCCGCGTTGATTAACCCCGCCGGCGCTTCCTCAAGCACCGGCTGCAGCTCGCGCTCGGAGAGACTTTTGCCATGCCCCGGGCCAATATAGAAATTAGCGCCGAAGGTACGCAGCTCTTCGCTCATCTTGGCATTGATATCGAAATACACTGCCGACAAAGCAGTAACAATTGCCGCGCCGACGGTCAGCGCCGCGAAGACCACCATTACCCGCTGCATACGCAAACGCAGGGCGCGCCACACCAGCAGCCATAGCATCCCGTGCTTAGCGCCCATACAGCACCTCCACCGGATACAACCGCGCAATACGTCGCGCCGGGAACCAGGTGCCAATCAGTGAAATCAGCACCGCCACCACCAGCACACAGGGGATCACTACCCAGGCAAAATTCAGCGGGGCGTCAAATAACATCAGGCCGATGGCTTTCGCCAGTCCCCAACCGGCAATGCAGCCTGCGGCGCCGCCGAGAACGCCACTGCTGGCCGCTTCAAGATAAAACAGCAGCATAATTTGCCACTGCCGGGCGCCGAGCGCCTTCATCAGACCAATCTCTTTCGCCCGCTCCATAATGGTACTGGTCATCAGCGAGGCGATACCCATGGCCGCGGCCACCAGCGCCGCGAGGGTGACGACCGCCAGTAATAACTGAATTTTGTCGATCACCACCCCTTCTGACGCCGCCACCTGCCAGATAGGCCGCACCACCGAACCGGAGATCGCTTCCTCCAGTTGATGCGCAATCGAAGAGACATAAGCGGTGCAGTACCAGAGGTCGTACTCTTCCGCATTCAGCGCATCAAGATTTTCGCGCGCGCGGCGCGACAGTTCATTTTCCGGCACCGTCAGCGCGGAGACACGAATCGCCTGCACTTTACCGCTAAGCCCGAGCAGCGACTGGACGATACTCAACGGCATTACCAGCTGATTATCCTCGTCACTACCGCTGGTCAGTATCCCGCTGATGGTCACCTGCTGGCTGGCTTTCTCGCCCTGCAACTGCAAAATATCGCCCGCTTTCCAGCCAAAGCGCTTCGCCAGCGCGTGGCCTGCCAGCATCTGCGGCTGCCCGGCCACCGGCTCCTGCGGCCAGCTGCCGTTTACCTGCCAGTAAGGGCTGACCGCCTGCTGTCCGGTGCGATAGTCATCCTCATCCGGCACGTTAACCGGCTGATTGAAAAAAGTGCCCAGCACGCTGACCGGCTGAGCGTTAACCGTGACTTCCCCACTGAGCAAAGGCGCAAACCCGACAATATTGTTGCGCCAGAAAATGTCCTTGATCGCCGGCAGTTCACCCTCGTCGAGAAAATCCTGCCCGGACAGCGGGTTACTCTGTTCGCTAAACAGCGCCGGTAACGCCGCCTGTCCGGCCGGTTCAATCAGAATGTTCGCCCCGTAGGACTTCAGTTCGCGCGACATTTTGTCACCGATATCAATCGACACCGCCAGCAGCGCGGAAATTAACCCGGCGGCGAGAAACACCGTCAGCACGGCCAGCGCTTTACGGCGTAAATTGCGTCCCCAGGACTGGCGCAGCATTCGCCACAGCATGGTTACTCCTCCTTCCCGCCGGGGACAAATTGCTCTGGCGTCGCGCGGAAACGGTTGTAATTCGCCTCCGAAGCGAAGAACCAGGTTTTGCCCGCATAGCTGTATTTATACTCCGCCTGCACATTGGTCAGCGACGCACCGTTTACCGGATCGGTAACCTTCAGCGTGACCACCGTCGAGAAGTAGTTTGCCCCGGCCGCCAACGCGGCTTGCGGGATGGTCAGCTCATGCTCACTGGTTTGCCAGCCATCAATCGGCACCGGATTACAGCCCCCGGCTTTGCCAATCGACGGGATAAAGATGTGGACGCCGCAGGCCACGCAGATAACCTGGTTGCCTTCCATCACATAACCCTGATCGCCGCACAGCAGACAGGCATCAAAGACCACGCCGGGACGCATTCTGTCCGGATAACGATTGATGACAAAAAAGCGTACCGCTTTACCGTCGTCAGCGATCCACACAAAACGGTGTAACTTGCCATCACGCACCTGATCCAGCGGAATATGGACCTGACCATCCGCCGCCAGCGTAACCGGCTGCGCTTCTGACAGGCGTGGCGGCTGCGATGCCACCTGATCCCAGTATCCCTGCCCGGCGGCGATAATCAGCGCACAGCACAGGGTGGTGAGTAACAGTCGTCTGGCGCCCAGATAGCGGGCGCAGGCCAGCCGTCGCGCCACCGGCCCGGACGTGACGGCTACTTCACGGCGGCGCGCGCGCAGCGTCGGCCACCAGCCAGCCGCCAGTAGCAGCAGTAACAAGGCCCCAGCCCAGTTAAATAACGACGCGTTGTTGGTGACATGCGCCACGAAACTCAGCAACACTTTGGTTAATGGCATGACCTGCAGTTTCATCAGCAACAGCAGCAGGTCGCCAGAGATCGGCAGCAGCAGCAGAACCACCAGCAGCAGCGCCAGCGGCCAGCGCGTCCAGCTGAGGCGACGCAGCAGCATCGCGGCCAGCACCGCGGCCAGTATCAGCAGCGCAAACGCCAGCGTCAGCGCGGTAATATTCAGCAGCAGATCGGTATTCAGTACGTGTGTGGAGGTGATCGCCCCGAGATTTGGATCCTGCACCCAGCGGCGGGCCGCGCCGATGATCAGCACCGCCTGCCAGAAGTAGCCCAGCCGTGGCGCTGACCGGCTACAGGTCAACAGAAACAGCAGCAGCAACAGGATTTCCGCACCGACCAGCCCAAGCTGTAGCGGCTGAGAGCCGGTCAGATGCAGGCCGGTCCACATGCCGCCCGCCAGCGCCAGCGCGAAGTTCCACACCAGCGGACGCAGTGTGGCCTGGCGATGACTCCAGTTCACCCCACACAGCAGAGCAACGCATAAAAATGCCTGCAGGGTAGTGATAAAAAAATAACTCATAACATCAACTCAGCGCGGCACAATAGCCAGCCATTGCAATGGATACTGCTTTGACCGGGTGACGGTTACCCCGGCACCCGGGTCAGTTGCGCCCGGGGTGGCGATCAATTCAGACCGACGTACTTAAATTCGTAGCTGACGTCGAAGGGTTTCCACCAGCGACCGACGCCGGTCTCGCTGTCAGTATGACGATGCATACCCGCTTTAGACGGCGGATCAATGTGGTAGGTCACTTTGTAGTTACCCACGCCCATCATTTTGATGTTAGCCCCGTAGTGTGGACCGTCGCTGGCCACCATCGGCATAAAAGTCCCTTCCTGTTTCGCGCCGGTATCGGTATTCACCAGGGTGTAATTGATGGTGAGGAACGGAACCCACTCACCGGCGCCAAAACCGTTTTTATTCCCTTCTACCGCATGAATATCCGCTTCAAGGTGAACATCCGCCTTCGCCGCCGGCAGGCCCATACCGCGCGGTTCCATATCAATCGGCTGCAGATAGACCGCCGCCAGTTCCATTTCATTCATCTTCACCGGCTCGCCCGCCGGATGTTCTTTAAAGGCAAAAGCGGCTGGTGCAGTTAATATTCCGGCAATCAGCGTGCTGGCTATCAGGCTTTTATTGATGGTCATCAGACATATCCTCGCGTCTTAAAGGAGAAAAAAGTTATGGTTTGCTTTTAAGCATGTCTTGCCCGGAAATCGTTACTCCGCGCCGTTGCATTACCCACAGGGCAAGCAGCGCAGCGACCAGTAACACAGCCTGCGGCAACAGAGTTTCTACATACGGATAAATGCCAAGCCAGCTGATTTCAGGCATTCCCGCAATCAGCGTTGGTTGAAAAAGTTTGCCCTCGACCAGTTCCAGTACCCCTTTTCCGGCAAAAACAAAGGCCATCAGGTACATAAAACTACCGGTAAACATAAAGAAGGGTTTCAGTGGCAGTTTGACCACCGAGTAACGCATTACCAGCCAGGCGATCAGCAGTACCACGCAGCCAATAGCAAAACCCGCCGCAATCGCCAGATGGCCGGAAGTGCTGGTGGCATCACCAACCAGCGCGTAATAGAACAGTACCGTTTCCGCCCCTTCGCGATAGACGGCAAGAAAACTGGTCAGCCATAACCCCATCAGCGAGCCGCGGCCAAGGGAGTTGGAGAGTTTGCCTTCCAGCCAGGCTTTCCAGTGTTGTGCCTCCACTTTTGACAGCAGCCAGTAGCTCATAAAGAACAACATAACCACCGCAATCAGCATGGTAAAACCTTCCAGCAGCTCACGGCTGGCGCCGGAATTGGTAAACAGCAGCTGGAAGATAACCGCAGTGAACACACTACAGATCAGCGCCGCCAGCACTGACTGGCGAATCAGCGCCAGCTTGTCTTGCTGGTTGTTTTTCACCAGGTAAGCGACGATAGCCGCCACGATCAGCAGAGCTTCCAGACCTTCGCGGACAATGATCAGCAGGCTATACATCAGCAGACCCCACTGCGTCCCACTACTGTCGCCCAGCAAGGTCAGCGCATGGGTCAAATCGCCGTTCAGAGCGTCGGCTTCCGCCGTCAGCGCGGACTCCGGCTGACCAGCTTTAATCAAACTTACCAGCCGGGTAAAATGACCTTCGAGTGTGGTTTTAAATGCGGCGTCGCGCGAGCCGACTTTATTTTCCATGCCGCTGGCTTCGAACTGGTCAAAATAGGTGTCCTGTACCGCCAGCATCGCCTCCTGCCCTTTGCCCTCGCGATAGAGTGCAATCGCATCCTGCAGACTGCTGTTAATACCGGCAGCGACTTTTGCCCAATCGTTCTGCGTTCCCGCATCTGCGGTGACCCGCGCATTGTCAGTTGGTGGCGCCGTTTGCGGCTGATCGTCACGGGTGGTTGGCAGGCCGGGCAGCAGATCCGCAATATTCTGCAGCAGATCGGTAACCCCGTAGGCCACCTGATTGAGGTTGTCCGCTTTGGCCGTCAGATCAATCAGTGCGGTGAACTGCTGATTAATGGCGGCGGCCAGCTGAGCGGAGCGATTCTGCCGCACCGACATTTCCATTTCGGAGTTTTTAAAGCCCTGATAATGCGCCTGCTGCACACTCTGGCTGGCCGCTGCATATTGTCCGGCCTGATACTGCGTTACCGCCTGAGCCAGCAGGTCGTCGATAGTCTGGAAACTTTGCTGCCAGTAAGGGGCAATCTCACCGTTGTGGTAAGTATCGTGCTGCTGTTCTGCCACCAGCTGATGACCGCCATCCAGCGCCGGCTCCACCTGCCGCAACTCATTTTTCAGCCAGTCGATGCGTTCCTGTACCTCCGCCTGCGACTTCCCCTCGCCGATCATGCGACGAATGTCACCAAAGGCAGTTTCCATCTGATAGCTTTTCTGGGCGGAGAAATTGATGCGGATCGGACCTTCAAGATTTTCAAACACCTCGAAATATGCCATCTGCACCGTGCGACGCGCGTCATTGACCTGCTGTTGCTGATACAGTTTTGCCGTTTCGTCGAGGCGCCCCTGTATGTCATTGATATGCTGTGCATAATCTGTTGCCGGATACGCCATCGCACTCACTAACAGGCAACAGGCGGCAAGGAGGAGTGAACGAAAGTTGGCCACAGGGTGTTCCACTAATATTAATGATATTTATTATCATTACTTTTTTTGTCAGGTTCTGTATATGACCAGGATCATACTCATCGCGAGTTTTGCCGATTGCTGCCGGCACTGAGCGCCGGGAGAAAAAAGCCTGAACCGGCTACCAATCACACTATCGTCATTTGTCACAAAACCTTCATAAATGGAATTTTATATTACAGATTAAGCTGTTACTGGCGATTCATCTGCTTTCGCCCGCGGATGGCGGTTAAAGCCGGTTGCTGGCGGGTCGATATCTGTTACGCGCGCTATCCTGAGCACTTCTCTTTGACCCCGGGAAACATTGACGATTATGAAACTCAACCATCTTACCATCGGCCAGCGACTCGGCTTGCTGGCAACAATTCTGCTGCTGGCCACCCTGTTTGTCGGCCTGCGTGGATTATCAGTTAATGCCGACGGGCTGGCCCATAACCAGAGCATTCTGGCGACGGAAAAGATCATTTCAGACAGTATCGACACCGCACGCAACGCCCAGGTGCAGTTCAAAATTCAGGTGCAGGAGTGGAAGAACACGCTGCTGCGCGGCACGCAGAGTCAGGAGAAATTCCAACAATATAAAAACGCCTTTATCGAACAGAGCCAGAAAACTCAGGCCTTACTGACGACGCTGGGCCAGTTGCTGCCGCAAATCGGTCTCGATGACCGCGCAGTGAACCAGACGCGCGCCCTGCATGCCGAGCTGGAGCAGCGCTATATCGCCGCCTTGCAGCAATACAATATTCAGGACGCCGCCAGCCCGCAGCATGTTGACAAGCTGGTTGCCGGCATCGACCGTGAACCTACGCGGATGATCGATGAGGTGGTCGCCACCACCCTGAAGCAGGCAGAAGTTATCCGCCAGCAGACCGATGTCCGCAACCTTGCACTGTACCAGCAGACCAGGCTGATGCTGCTACTGGCGATGGCATTTGCGCTGATTGCCGGCTTTATCATCACCTGGTGGCTGATTCGCAGCATTACCCGCCCGCTGGCGCAGGCGGTGTCCATCGCCCGCACCGTGGCATCCGGTGATTTACAGACCGCCATTGTTGTCAGTGGTCGCGATGAAACCGCAGAGTTAATGCAGTCCTTACAGGATATGAACAGCAATCTGACGCGGATTGTCGCCGGTGTCAGATCCGGTACGGAAACCATCGCCAGCGCCTCGGTGCAGATTGCCACCGGCAGCCGTGAACTTTCCGCCCGCAACGAAGCCCAGGCCAGTGCTATCGAACAAACCGCCGCATCAATGGAGGAGCTGACTTCCGTGGTAAAAAACAACGCCGATAATTTGCGTATCGCCAGCGATATTACCCGCGGCGCCAGTACTGCTGCCGGTCAGGGAGGTGAAGTGGTGGAACAGGTGGTGCAAACCATGAGTGAAATCAACCAGTTCTCCAACCAGATGAGCAGCATTATTGGGGTGATTGATAGTATCGCCTTCCAGACCAATATCCTGGCGCTGAATGCCGCAGTAGAAGCGGCGCGTGCCGGTAGCGAAGGGCGCGGTTTCGCGGTAGTGGCGTCCGAAGTCCGGGCGCTGGCGCAACGCTCGGCAACCGCGGCAAAAGAGATTGGCAGCCTGATTGATAACTCGGTAACGCGCATTCAGCAGGGCAACACGCTGGTGAAAAGCGCCGGCAGTTCCATGGAAGAGATTGTCGGCAGCGTGGAGCGCGTCAGCCAGCTGGTAGCGACCATCTCAATGGCCAGTAATGAACAGAGCATCGGTATTGATCAGGTAAATGTGGCGATCACCCAAATGGACACCGCAACCCAGCAGAACGCCACCTTGTCGCAGGAGTCCTCAATGGCGGCACAATCGATGCAGCAACAGGCGGAACAGCTGCTTGAAATGGTCAGAGTATTTAAGCTGCGGGAAGAGTGGAGTTAGAGGTTATCGCTGCTTAGTTGTGCCGCCAGTCGCGCCATCTTAGCGGATGGCGCGACTGGCAGGGATTGCGAAGCCATGGCGAATCAGCAACCCGTAATCGGCGATAATCGAAGCGGGTGTGGCAGAGAGTCATCTGTCAGTAGCTTATTTTTATCGGGAAACTCGCCGCATACTGCTGCCCGAGGTTAATTTTTTGCTCTGCCGCCCGGCGATATGCGCACCATACTGGTGCGTACGCCCCGCGCCATGCCTGATTTTACGTCCTTTTGCCACTGGCATAATTATTGCTCGATCCATAATAAGAGCCTCGCTTTTTTATAGGCAGAGGCCATCGCAAGATAATAAAATCGAGGTCACCTGCATGGCACACTACACCCTAAGACAGCTGAAATACTTTGTCTCGGTCGTCGAGCACAATAGTATCGCTGAAGCTTCCCGCCATCTGCATATCGCGCAGCCATCCATTTCTACCGCGATCAAAAGCCTTGAAGAGAGCTTTGATCTGCAATTGTTTATTCGCCACCATGCGCAGGGCGTTTCGCTTACCCCATCAGGCCGTCGCTTCTATGACAAGGCCGCCGACCTGCTGCGCATGTCGTATCAGTTTGAACAGAACACCCGCGCCGATAACGATCTGGTGTCAGGAACCATCTCCGTGGGCTGCTTTGAAACCGCCGCACCGCTGTATATCCCTCAGCTGCTGGCCGGTTTTAAAAAACTCTACCCCGAGATCAGCGTCCAGATCTCCGATGGCGAGCAGCATGAACTGACGCTGGGTCTGCACCGCGGCCGCTTTGATATGGCTATTCTGTATAAGCACGAGCTGGATCAGAGCATCCACGTTGAGCCGCTGAATGCTCCGCAGAAACCTTATGCGCTGTTGCCTGCCGATCATCCGCTGGCGCGACGTAGTAGTATCACGCTGGCGGAACTCAGCAAGGAGCCGATGATCCTGCTGGATGTGGTACCCAGCCGGAACTACTTTATTGATATTTTTAAACAGAAAGGACTGTCGCCGAACATTGCTTTCAGTTCGCCGTCAATTGAGATGGTGCGCTGTATGGTCGGTCAGGGGTTTGGCTTTTCGCTACTGGTCACCAGCCCGTTCCCCGATTTCACCTATGACGGTAAACGGGTAAAACGCGTCAGTATTCGTGATGAGATGGATGGTTCCTGCCTGGTGATGGCGCATCTGCGTCATGCCGAACCGACACGCCCCACCCGACTGTTTATGGATTACTGCCTCGAACAGGATCTGACGCCGAAACACCTTAATCACGCGGCGATCCCTCACCTGTCCGCGGTTTAGGTAAAGCTGCCCGCCTGTAGCCACTGCCACAGGCGTAGCAAAAAGGCATCACACTGCTCCAGTTGCTCAAGGCTGACGAACTCATCCGCTTTGTGCCCCTGCGCCATCGCGCCCGGCCCGCACACCAGGGTCGGCACGCCATGCTGCTGAAACAATCCCCCTTCGGTACCGTAAGCCACAGTTTGCAGGTTCTGCGGCGGCGGTAATAGCGCCAGCAGGGAATCAATCATCGCGGCAGAGCGGGTCTGCAACGCCGGGTAGTGGCTTAAACGGGTAAAGTGGATGGCGCAGTGGGGCGCAATCGCCTGCATCTGCGGCAGTAGTTGCCTGTGACTCCAGGCAATAACCTCATCCACCCGCTGCTGAGCGTCGGTGCCGGGCAGCGTGCGGATTTCAAAATCAAACTGACAGTGGTCGGGGACAATATTCAGCGCTTTCCCTCCCTGAATCAGCCCGGTCTGTAAAGTGGAGAACGGCGGATAAAACGCCAGATTCTGCTGCTGTTGCAACTGCTGCGCCAGCGCCATCAGCTGCTGCATCACCTGCACCGCATACTCAATGGCATTCACCCCCTGCGGAGTATAGGCCGAGTGACTGGCGTGGCCGGTGACCGTGCAACGCATGGCGATTTTGCCCTTATGGCCGGTAACCGGGCGCATTTCCGTTGGCTCACCGACGATGCAGGCCGCAGGTAGCACCGGCAGACCATCCAGCTGGTGTAGCAGGCCATGCACCCCTTTACAGCCCACCTCTTCATCATAGCTAAACGCCAGCCAGACCGGTAAACGCAGGGGGGTGGCCGTCAGCCGCGGCACCAGCGCCAGTACGGCGGCCAGCCAGCTTTTCATATCGGCGCTGCCACGTCCGTATAAGCGTCCGTCACGTTCTGTCAGCGTAAAGGGATCGCTGCTCCACTGCTGCCCGGCAACAGGTACCACATCGGTATGACCTGACAGCACAATCCCGGGGATATGCTGCGGGCCGATTACCGCCAGCAGGTTGGCTTTGCTGCCGCTGTCATCATGGATTAACTGGCTTTCCACCGCGTAACGCGCCAGATAGCGCTGTATATAGTCGATCATGGCGAGATTACTGTGACTGCTGACGGTATCAAAATGAACCAGATCCGCCAGCAATTCGCGGGTAGTGGGATTATTCATCGCCGGGTACGCCATAGCTGGGCGCCTGCGCCGGATTGAGCGCGCGGGTCAGATAGGCTTCGCTTTGCGGCTGCCACTGCTGCCACAAACGCGCCAGCTCGCCAATGGCATCCTGCTGATGCCAGTCAACGCGCAGATCGGTCAGCGGCCAGCTCTCACTACTGACAATCTTCATCCCGGCCGAGTAGATCGGTCCAGCTTCGCCACCCGCCTGTAAACCAGCCTGCAGCGCCTGCACCAGCCGATCTCCCAGCGTCTGCAACGGATCGGCGCCAAATGCGCTGACCATCGCCGCAATCACCGCTTTGTCCGCCAGCATATTCCCCGCCGCCACACAGTGCAGCCCCTGCTGCGCATGGTGAATACCCAGCGTATAAGCACCGGAAAACACCGCGCTGTGCCCCTGATTATCCAGCACCGTTACCTGACGCCAGTCGGCATAGGGTTCTGCCGTCATAACCGCCTCCAGCGCGGCAGCGGCGCTCTCTCCCTGCGCCAGCCGGGCGAGGATCTGCGGACCAAGGGAGGGTAGCGTAACATTCTGACTGGATACCGCGCCGACGCCGCTCATCAGCCACGGACAGCGCGCCGCCACCGCCATACTGGAGGAGCTGAGAGCAATGCCATACTGGCCGCTGCGCGGACAGAAACCGGCGATAGAGAACGTCATGTTATGCCTCCGGGATCACGGCAATCACATCAATTTCCACCAGCCACTGCGGCTGCGCCAGCCCGGAAACCACCAGTCCGGTAGAGATCGGAAACACCCCTTTCAGCCATTTCCCCACCTCCTGATACACCGGCTCGCGATAACGCGGATCAATAATATAGGTGGTGGTTTTGACGATATGGCTAAGATCACTGCCCGCTTCCTCCAGCAGTTGCCTGATGTTTTTCATCGCCTGATCGGCCTGCTTTGCCGCATCCCCCAGCCCCACCAGATTACCAGCAAAATCGGTGCCCACCTGGCCGCGCACATAGACGGTATTACCGGCGCGTACTGCCTGGCAAAGATCGTTATTCAGCGACTGATTGGGATAAGTATCTTTGGTGTTAAACATACGAATACGAGTGTGAGTCGGTTGGCTCATGGCGATCTCCTTGTTGTCACCAGGCGCAGCCAGGCTGCGCCCGCAGAAATTAAAGTTATGGACGCATTATGTTTTCAGACCAGCCCACGCTAAATATGCCGTTCCTGCCTGGCGTTGATCATGAACTTTAGCCGCTGAAACGCACTGCAGGTGCATGGCCTATTTTGGGTGGCCGGACAGTAGAAAATAAATAATGTTTTTTATCTGCAGGTAATAAGGAAAAACTGGCCTCCCTCTGATTCGTTTTTTCCATGCCATAGCCCAGAAAAATACATATTTATCTTTCCCTGCGCGCCCCTACACACTCAGGTCTTATTCAATTGCGAGGAGTTCGCTATGCAGCCCACTCTGGATAAATCCTCTGTTGCCCTGACGCAAGAAGCCTTTATTAGTGCAATCGGCAATTGTGTCACCGGCGTGACGGTGGTCGCCACCGACGGCCCCGGAGGTCAATATGGCATGACGGTAAGCAGTATGAGCTCAGTCTCTGCGGAGCCGCCGCTGCTGATGATTTGTCTTCACCGCAGCAGTCTGCTTTGCCAGGCCATTGCGGAAAATCGCCATTTCAGCGTCAACGTGCTGTCCGAAGAGCAGAAAACCGTGGCGCAAATCTTTGCCGGTCAGGTGAAAACCCACGATCGCTTCGCCCACGGCGACTGGAGCCCAGGGCTCACCCGCTCACCGCGACTTGCCGGTGCGGTGGCCTGCTTCGAATGCCAGTTACATAGCCAGTTTGAACTGGGCAGCCATCGGGTGCTGGTCGGTGAAGCGCTGGGGGTACAGAGCAATCCGCTGGCGCCGCTCGCCTGGCAGGCACGCCAGTTTGTGCTGGTACAGAGTGATATGCGTTAAAACCAGGAGACCAGTTTTTTGCTATAGCCTGGGTCGGAAAATATGAATTTCCTTCAGCATCCGCTCGTGAAAGTAATAGATAAAGCAAATAGAACAATTAAACAGACCTGCACCGGAGAAATATATGTCTTCATCTTTTTTGCTGAATAGCATCGCAGATTATTCAGCGCCCCACTCCCTGCCGGTGAAACGGCTGAGTCTGTCCGCGCGGCTATTCAGGCGCTGAAACGGTAACCGCGATAACCCCTGCCGGGAGTGAACCCATGACCTTTGACTGGAACTATATGTTGAGTCTGCTGAGTGATGCGGACTTTTGGCTGGCCAGTTGGACAGTCATCAAACTTAGCCTGCTGTGCTGGATACTGAGCATCATTCTGGGCTTTATTATGGCGCTGGCGAAACAGTCGTCCAGCCCGCTGTTGCACACGCCGGCACGCCTCTATATCTGGCTGTTCCGCAGTCTGCCGCTGCTGGTGCTGCTGATCTTCGTCTATAACCTGCCGCAGGCGTGGCCGGCCGCTTCGGCGCTGCTCAGCGACCCCTTCTGGACCGGCCTGATTGCGCTGGTACTCAGTGAAACCGCCTATATAGCAGAAATCCACCGCGGCGGCCTGCTGTCGATTCATAAAGGACAGCGCGAAGCCGCGCGGGCACTCGGGCTTCGCTTCTCTGGCATTCAGTGGCTGGTGGTGATCCCGCAGGCACTGCGCGTGGCATTGCCGTCGCTGGCGAATGAATATATCTCGATTGTGAAGCTCAGTTCGCTGGTGTCGGTGATCTCGCTGACGGAGATCCTGATGGTAGGACAGCGTCTCTATTCGCAGAACTTCCTGGTGATGGAGACCATGGCGGCGGTGGCTATCTACTACATCCTGATCGTGACGGTGTTCGACTTCCTGTTAAAACGGCTGGAAAGTTATCTTGATGTGAGCCAACGGAAAAATGCCCTGGCAATCGATCCCGCCCTGCTGACGCAGGCCGCGGCGCCAGCGCCGGCGACAGTACGCGGTTTTGCCAGCCAGCAAGGCCCGGCGCTACAGGCTTCGCAGCTGCATAAAGCCTATAACAATGTTGAAGTGCTGGGTTCGGTTAATCTGCAAATCCAGCCCGGCGAAGTGGTCTCGGTGATTGGCCCATCCGGTTCCGGGAAAACCACGCTGATTCGCCTGCTGAACGGGCTGGAGCAGTTGGATAACGGTGAGATCAAAATCAACGGCCAGCCGTTTCTGCGCCTCAGTAAGCAGGGCGAGCAGAAGCCACGGGTTATTGAACACGCCGAACATCGCCTGAATATCGGCATGGTATTTCAGAGCTTTAACCTGTTCCCACATCTTACGGTAATGAACAACCTGCTGTTGGCGCCGCGCTATCACCATCTGGCGTCAAAGGATGAACTGAAACAGCAGGCCTGCGCCCTGTTGCAAAAGGTCGGGATGCTGGAGCACGCCTTTAAATATCCGCATCAGTTGTCCGGTGGGCAGCAGCAGCGGGTGGCTATCGCCCGCGCGCTGATGATGCGTCCGCAGATTATGTTATTTGATGAACCTACCTCCGCCCTCGACCCGGAGAAGGTCAATGAGGTGTTGCAGGTGATTGAAACACTGGCCGGGGAAGGTATCACCATGGTGATTGTGACCCATGAAATGAATTTCGCCTTCAAAGTGTCCGACCGCATTATTTTTATGGAGAAAGGGCGCGTGGTCTGTGATGAGGCGCCGGACGCGCTACGTAATGGCCAGAATCCGCGCGTGGAAGCGTTTCTGAAGGATGTCTCACTCGCTTAACCATCTTTAAGTCTATTCATTGTCATCACGAGGGGGAACCATGATTAAGCAATGGCAGATCGATAAATTTAATCAGCAAGGCTATCTGGTAGTAGAAGATGTGTTGTCCGCCGCTGAAATCGCGACATTACAGCAGGACTTTGACCGCTGGGTGGCGGAAAGCTGCCGTCAGAGCGCTGCTTACGGCAGTACCCTGGATGGCCGTCCACGCTTTGATCTGGAAAGCGATCACCGCGCCGATCACCCTTCGCTGCGCCGCGTCAGTTCACCAACCGAGATTTCGGCCCCTTACTACCACGCGGCGTTTCAGTCAGCGATGGCGCAGATCGCCGGACAGCTGATTGGCGGCAAAGGGACGCGCTTTCATCACAGCAAAATCAATTCCAAGCTGCCGCACACCGCGACCCAGGTGAAATGGCATCAGGATTTTCTGTTCACGCCGCACAGCAATGACGACATGATCACCGCTCTGCTGATGGTCAGCGAAGTGACCCCGGAAAACGGCCCGCTGAAGGTGGTGCCCGGCAGCCATCGGGGACCGCTGTACTCCCACTGGCAGGAAGACCGTTTTAGCGGGGCGGTGGCGGATGAGGTGGTGGAACAATATTGCCAACAGCCGGAGGCCTGTTTCGGCCCGGCTGGCGCGGTCTGCTTTATGCACACCCGCCTGCTGCACGCTTCCAGCCCCAATGAAACCGGGCTGCCGCGTACGCTATTTATCAGCGTTTACGCGGCGGAAGACGCACTGCCATTGGGTGAAAATCCGCTGCCCAGTGAACACGCCGGACTGATGGTGTATGGCGCAGAGAGTGGACTGGTACGCTGCAGTGAAAATCAGCTGCGACTGCCGCAGAAGCCGCGCGGCGCCTCATTTTTTGTACAACAAGCCGGAAAAGAGTTTGCCGGCGCCTGATGACGTTACCTTGTGATATTCACTCTTTTACCTGCTGTGGAGGTTGTATGAATTTGTTCGCGCGCGTCTCTTCTCGTCCGCTGGTAGTGAGTCTGTTTGCCGCCAGCCTGACCCTGTCGTCGTTTACCGCCGCGGCAGCGTTTAAGCAGCCGGGTAGTATTATTGCCGGTTCCGATCTGACCTTTTTCCCGTATGAATATATGCAGGATAATCGCCCGGCCGGTTTTGATATTGAGTACCTTGATGGTCTGGCCGAAGTGATGGGGCGTAAAGCCGAGAATATCGATACCCGCTTTCCCAACCTGATCACCGGGCTGCAGGGAGGGCGTTTTGATATCACCAACTCCTCGATGTATATCACCGCCGACCGGTTGAAAGTGATCGATATGATCCCTTATCTGAAGAGCGGCGAAGCGATCCTTGCACCGAAAGGCAGCGCTTACCAGCCGAAGCGCCCGGAGGATTTCTGCGGTCATAAAATTGGTTCGATGGGGGCCACCTCCTGGCTGCAACAGCTGCATAAGCTCTCTGACGAGTACTGCGTGAAAAGCGGTCTGAAACCGATCGCCATCAGCGAATACACCACCGATCCGCAAACCACTCAGGCGATGCTGTCGCACGCCGTTGAAGCGCAGATCACCGATGCCGCCGTGGCACGCGGGGTGGTGGACAAACTGGGGGCGCGCGTAGTGATCTCCTCTGACAGCCTGATTTACCCGGTGCTGAACGGCTTCGGCGTGCTAAAAGGCAATGAGGAAGTGAAAAAGGCGATGATTGAAGGCATGGACAAATTCAGCAAAACCGAAAAATATGCCGCCCTGCTGAAGAAATATAACTTCCAGGCGCCAACCGCAGACGACATTAAAACGCTAATGCCGAAGCCCTGATATGCTGGCGCGTGCGCTAACGCCGGTTAGCGCACGCTGGATCTTAATCTGTCACAGGTGATGTATGGCCCTTTCCTATGAAGAGCAAGCCCGGATCGATCTGGCTGCCACTTTTCGTATTATTGCGCATCTGGGAATGCACGAAGCGGTCGCTAACCACTTCAGCGCCGCCATCTCGGATGACGGTAAACAGTTTTTACTCAATCCCAAATGGAAACACTTCTCGCGCATCTGCGCCAGCGACCTGTTGTTGCTGAATGCCGATGACGCCAGTAGCGCAGCGCGCGAAGACGTGGACGCCACCGCCTGGGCGATTCATGGTCAGATCCACCAGCGTTTGCCGCAGGTGCGGGCGGTGCTGCATTTGCATCCGATCTACACCACCAGCCTCGCCTGCCTTGCACATCCGCATATTCCGCCCATCGACCAGAATAGCGCGCGCTATTTCCGGCGGCTGGCGGTAGATACGCTGTATGGCGGCATGGCGGATACCGTTGCCGAGGGAGCGCGCCTCGCCAGTCTGCTGCAGGGCCACAGCCGGTTGCTGATGGGAAATCACGGCGTACTGGTAACCGCGCCCACTATCGGCGAAGCTTTTGATGATATCTGGACGCTGGAGCGCGCCTGTCAGATTGTGATTACCGCCTGGTCAAGCGGGCAGCCGCTGCAATTACTCTCCGATGAGGTGGCGGAGAAAACCGCCCGCGACTGGGAAAAAATTGGCGATTTCTCGCGCCGTCATTTTGAAGAGATGAAGCTGCTAATGATTAAGGCCGATCCCTCGCTGGCAGATTAGCGCCCGGCGGTAAAGGGTAACCCTGATGCAGTATCGCCGAGATCTCTTTTATCACCGGCGTGGTGGCTATTTTGACGATCGTCGGGAAAAACACCGGCTTAATATGCGCGGCAAGAGGAACCACAAAGCAGTGACGTAACCGGCTGGCATCCACTTCACTGGCTGGCAGCAGTGATGCTGCTTCCAGCCCCGATTCGATAAAATCAATTATCGCGCGCGGTTGGGTATTATGCATAACGACATCAGGATATTTGCCACTTTCCGAGAACAGATCGATAAATTTCTCATATACCCCTGAACCATGATGACGCTGCAGCAAGATCATCGGTAACGGAATTAATTGTGCCAGATCAATAAATTCAGCAGAGAAATCAGGCAGTAAATTTTTATGAATCACCGCCACCGTTGGCAGCGCATCCAGAACCTGGCAATCAAAAATATCATCAACGTGTGGTTTCTGAATTAACGCAATATCAATCAGACCATCATGCAAACCCTGCTCTAAATTACTGGAGTCGGAAACGGTAATACGCAATTCGACATGAGGATGACGACGATATAATTCCATCAGCAACGGCTGGAAATAAGACTGATAAAGATGCGTCATACCAATACGCAAGAAATTATTTTCCCGTTCGGCAATTTTTATTGTTTCCAGACGCGCATCTTCCAGCTCATTGATAATTTTACAGATGCGGTGATAAAAATAGTTCCCCGCCGCGGTAAGCTCCACGCCATTGCTGCTGCGAACTAACAGGCTGACGCCCAGTTCATCCTCCAGTTCCTGCACACGCTTACTGAGCGGCGGCTGCGCCATATTTAACTGGCGCGCGGCCTTACTGATCGAACCATACTCAATAACCTTGCAGAAATATTTCAGACGTTTCAGATCCATCAGCGCCAGCCTGTATTTTTATTTTAGTCTTATTGCTTATAATTGATTCAACAAGCGAATGTCAACCCTTTCTGTTTCATTATGTTATAAGTGTCACAGACATTAATAAACAACCCCAAGCGTAATGTTATCCGGCTGTTTTATTTCTGTTAATAAATCGCCAGTGAAAATAGCCATACTTTTTTGGTATGGTGATTATCAGCTAAACGGTATTTGCCGATATTAATATTGAGGATTATTTTCTTGCCGGACATAGGTTATTTAATTTTCAAGGACTCTATTATGGCAAGTTCCGATAAAAAGGGTGACGCAAACGCCACGATCACCGATCTTCGTTCAGCACTGGATCTGTTACGCAGTTTACCCGGCGAATATGTGGAAACCAGTGTGGAAGTCGACCCACAGGCCGAGCTTTCCGGGGTTTATCGCTACGTTGGCGCTGGCGGTACCTGCGAGCGCCCGACCCGTAAAAACGGCCCGGTAATGATGTTTAATACCATCAAAGGGTTCCCGGAATCCCGGGTGGTGATTGGTCTGAATGGTTCACGTAAACGTGTCGGCCAGTTCCTTAACTGCGCGCCGGAAAGACTGGGCCATCTGCTGAAAGACTCCGTACAACAGCCGATCGCGCCGGTATTGATTAACCAGCAGCAGGCCGCCTGTCAGGAAGTGGTGCATTTAGCTACCGATGCGGACTTTGACCTGCGCAAACTGCTGCCTGCGCCAACCAATACCGAAGAAGATGCCGGCCCATACATTACCATGGGGCTGTGCTATGCCTCCGACCCGGAAAGCGGCGAGTCCGATGTCACCATTCACCGTCTTTGCGTGCAGAGCCGTGATGAACTCTCTATGTGGCTGACTCCGGGTCGCCATATTGATGCATTCCGTATGAAGGCCGAAGCGGCGGGTAAACCATTGCCGATCTCCATCAGCATTGGCGTCGACCCGGCGATTGAAGTCGCCGCCTGCTTTGAACCACCCACTACCCCACTGGGCTTTGATGAACTGAGCATCGCCGGCGCATTGCGCGGTCACGCAGTAGAAATGGTGCAATGCCGGACCATCAGTGAAAGAGCTATCGCCCATGCCGAAATCGTTATTGAAGGCGAACTGCTGCCGGATGTCCGCGTGCGTGAAGATCAGAACACCAATACCGGTAAAGCCATGCCGGAATTCCCTGGCTACACCGGCGACGCCAAACCTGCGCTGCCAGTGATTAAAGTCAAAGCGGTTACCCATCGTCGTCAGCCAATCTGGCGCACCACCATGGGCCCGGGGGAAGAACACGTCAATATGGCAGGCATCCCGACTGAAGCCAGTATTCTGTCCATGGTCGAACGCGCAATGCCGGGTAAATTGCTGAATGTGTTTGCCCACTCTGCCGGCGGCGGCAAACTGCTGGCGGTGATGCAGTTTAAAAAATCCTCCCCGGCTGATGAAGGTCGTCAGCGTCAGGCAGGCCTGCTGGCCTTCGCTTCTTTCCCGGAACTGAAGCATGTGATTCTGGTTGATGAAGACGTGGATATTTTCGACAGCGACGACGTGCTGTGGGCGATGCAGACCCGCTACCAGGGCGATGTGGATACCGCATTTATCGCCGGTGTGCGCTGCCATCCGCTGGATCCGTCACAGTCTCCCGCCTATAGCCCGTCGATTACTCAGGAAGGGATGTCCTGCAAAACGATTTTTGACTGTACCGTGCCGTTCCATCTGAAAGCGCACTTCCAGCGTTCACGCTTTAAAGTCGTTGATGTGAAACGTTTCCTGCCGGATTTCGAATAAGGAGCAGAGCATGGCCACGCAACGCATTATCGTCGGCATCAGCGGCGCGTCAGGTTTTCAGTATGGCGTAAAAGCCCTGCAACTGCTGCAGGCGCAGGAGATGGAGGTGCACCTGGTTATTTCAAAAGGTGCAGAAAAAACCTGTGAACTGGAGACGGATTACTCGCTGAAAGAGGTGATGGCGCTGGCGGATGTTGTGCACTCCATTGGCAATCTGGGGGCATCGATATCCAGTGGCTCATTCAAAACTCTGGGTATGCTGGTCGCGCCCTGTTCTATGCGCTCGCTGGCCAGTATTGCCTGTAGTCTGACGGATAATTTGCTGACTCGCGCAGCGGACGTGGTGCTGAAGGAGCGACGTCGCCTGGTATTAATGGTGCGTGAAACGCCGCTGAACCTGAGCCACGTACGCAATATGCAACTGGTCACCGAAATGGGCGGGATTTTGTTCCCGCCGGTTCCGGCACTTTACCAGCGCCCGAAAACCGTCGATGAAGTCATTACCCACAGCGTAACGCGCGCGCTCGATCTGTTCGGGCTGGATATGCGTAGCATTCCGCGCTGGGGTGAAGGCGATCTTCCGGCACAACCAGAATCCACCCTGTGAACCATACGCTAAGGATGAACTATGTTAATCGGCCCATATGTTAATGGCTCGGCAGTCATTATTGGTGGCCTGCTGGGGGCTACCTCCAGCGCCTTTATTCCCGAGCGGGTAAAGAACTCGCTCCCGCTGATCTTTGGCCTCTGTTCTGTGGGGCTGGGAATTAGTCTGATCATTAAAGTGAAGTATATGCCCGCGGTGGTGCTGGCCATGATTATCGGCACCGCACTGGGTGAACTGTTATTTGTGGAAAAAGGTATCGGCAAGGCGGCAGGCTCTACCCGCACCATTATTAATAAATTTCTGCCGCCGGTTAAGGGATTAAGTCAGGACGCATTTACGGAAAAATTCGTGGCGATTCTGGTGCTATTCTGTGCCAGCGGTACCGGCATCTTTGGCGCCATGCATGAAGGGATGACCGGCGACCCGTCGATCCTCTATATCAAAACGGTGCTGGATTTATTTACCTCGGCAATTTTCGCCACCATGCTGGGTTTCTCGGTGATGGTGATCGGCATCCCGCTGGTGATTATTCAGGTTGCGCTGGCGATGCTGGCGACGCTGATCCTGCCGATGATCGCCCCGGATATGATGGCCGACTTCTCCTGTGCTGGCGGCCTGCTGATGGTAGCGACCGGGTTGCGTATCTGCAATATCAAAACTTTCCCGGTCGCCAATATGCTCCCGGCGCTGGTACTGGTAATGCCATTCTCATGGTTGTGGGCGCATTTGATTGGCTGATCGCTCTGCGGCCCGGCGTTGTTGCCGGGCTTTGGGAACAGCAGATTGGGTTGCGCAAAGCGAATGGCTGCCGCCCACGGCGTGATAAATTTTGTCAACCAGACAGGATCCGCGATGAACAGAGAACCAGAAAAAGAATGGAATGATGTACTGCTTAAACGCTCGGTTTCGCTTTCCGGCGCGCGTGAAGTGATTCACGCCGCGCAGCGTAAAGCGCAGGAGAATGGCTGGCGCATCTCGGTGGCGGTGGTGGACCGCGCGGGGGAAGTGGTCGCGCTGGAGCGCAACGACGCCGCCATCGGCATCAGCCCTACGGTGGCGCTGGCCAAAGCCCGCACCGCCGCATTGCTGGAGGCGCCATCCGGTGAATTTGAAGCTTTTATCAATGCAGGCCAGCCCAGTTTTCTTGCTACTCCGGGCGTTACGCCGCTGGAAGGTGGCATCCCGCTGCGCTTTGATGGCGAGATTATCGGCGCGGTAGGCGTGAGCGGCGCGCACGGAGCCAATGATAGCGCCGTGGCGCTGGCAGCGGCGGCGGCGCTTGTGGCATTAAGGAGAGATTAATGGCTGAGTTATCGGGTAAACATCTGGCGGTGATTGGCGGCAGTTCCGGCATTGGTCTGGAAGTGGTGAAACTGGCCGGTGAAGAGGGTGCCAGCGTTACGCTGATTGGACGCCACGCCGGACGTCTTGATGAAGCGCGCGCGGCGCTGCAACACAACGGGATAGTGGTGCGCGATACCCTGGTTTGCGATGCCCATGACCACCCGGCGCTGGAGGACTGCTTTCAGCAACTGGCGCCCTGCGATCACCTCGTTTCAATGGTCGGTGATGTGATGGGCGGCGGCTTTCTCAGCGCCGATATGGCAACCATTAGCCGGGTGATGCATTCAAAGTTTCTCACCAATGTGTTAATCGGCAAGCTGGCGGCGGAGAATATTCGCCCTGGTGGTTCACTGACCTTTACCGCCGGTACCGGCGGACGGGCACAAGACGCCTGCGCCAGCTATGTCGGCAATCTCGCTATCCAGGCGCTGGCCCAGGGGCTGGCGGCAGAGCTGGCGCCGGTCATTCGCGTCAATGCCGTGGCCCCGACCTGGACCGTAACGCCGTTCTGGCGTCAGCAACCGGCAGAACAGATTGAGCAGACGCGTCAGCACTTCGCCAGCATCATCCCGCTGGGACGTACCGCGCAACTGGCCGAACTGGCGACGGCTTACCTGTTCCTGATGAAAAATGACTTTGTTACCGGCCAGCAGCTGGCAGTCGATGGCGGCATTATGCTGGGCTGGAGTGATAAAGCACCGGCGGCCTAAATGCCGCCGCTGCCGCCGCCGCGCGTTATAAACCAATATCGCGCAGTTTTACCCCCGACATCAGTTTCTTCTCTATCTGTTCCAGGGTGACATTTTTTGTTTCCGGAACCAGCACCAAAGTAATAAAGACAAAACTGAGATTAAGCGCGGCATACAACCAGAAAGTGGCGGCGGCGCCAAAGGTGTCAATCAGCGTCAGGAAGCTGGCGCCGATAATCATATTGGATACCCAGTTAGTGGTAGTCGAACAGGTGATGCCAAAATCGCGCGCTTTCAGTGGCTGAATTTCTGAACAAAGGATCCAGACTACCGGCGCAGCGCTCATGGCGTATCCGGCAATACACATCATCGCCATGCCGACTGAGAGCCAGGAAAGACCGGTTGAGGCATGTCCGCTACCGAGGTACATAAAGCAAAAACCAAGCACCAGCGTCCCCAGCGCCATCACACTGAAGCCGATTTTTAACGCCGGTTTACGGCCGATTTTATCTACCGAAAATACCGCGATAAAGGTGGCCAGCATAAATGTCAGGCCGACGACAATGGTCGCCACCATCTGCTGCTCGGTGCTGGTAAAACCGGCCATTTTGAATATCTGCGGGGCGTAATACATAATGATATTCATACCGGTAAACTGCTGAAGCGCCTGTAATAGCATGCCAAGGAACACGGCGCGCCGCACATTGCGGTTAACCTTAAACAGCGCCCAGCCCCCCTGTTTCACTTTCAGGCTTTCACGAATATCGTTGAGTTCGTTGCGGGCCTTTTCCGAAGTATCACGCAGCATGCGCAGCACTTCTTCCGCCTCAATATGACGCCCCTTTGCCGCCAGCCAGCGCGGGCTGTTTGGCAGGAAAAACACCAGAATCATCAGTACCACCGCCGGCAGCGCCAGCACGCCCAACATGCCGCGCCAGTTACCGCTGTAGCTGAATGCGGTATCGGACAAAAATGCCATCAGGATCCCCAGCGTCACCATCAGCTGATACATACTGATCATTTTGCCGCGTACGTTTTCCGCTGCCATTTCAGAGAGATAAAGCGGAGCGGTATATGAGGCAATCCCTACCGCCACACCGAGCACGATACGCGCCGTCATTAACATCTCCACGCTGTTCGCCAGCGCGGAACCAATCGAGCCGAGAATAAACAGTACCGCCCCGGACATCAGGCTGTACTTCCGTCCCAGCTGCGAAGACAGCCAGCCGTTAAGTAATGCGCCAATTGCCGCGCCAAGCATCATGGTACTGACCACCCACTCTTGCTGACGGCTGCTGAGCGTAAAATGATCGGTTATAAAAGGGAGCGCACCGGAGATAACCCCAATATCGAGGCCAAACAATAATCCCGCCACTGCCGCAGAAACGGAGACAAACAGATTCATGCGCCGGGTATCACGCGCAATAATCCCCACACCATCGCTAACGTATGACATCGTAACAACTCCTGAAATGACCAGTTAATTCGTAAGGAGTTACGTTACAGGAGAACCATTTTCGCGAAACGGCATGAACCTCCAAAGACATGGACAAAACAGCTATGGGTTATCATAGTGTGACGCAGGTTACACTTTTGCGGTTATCGCACCGCAGCGAAAGATGACAATAAGGCTTTACTATCAAATAAATAATCTAAAAAACCCGTCCAAAAAATAGCCAAATCTATGGATTATTCTCTTATTAGTCCCGGCAGGAAAGTAACTATTGCGCCGGGGTGGTGACGGTGGTTCCCTCAGGCCACTTTCGGCCCGAATTTATCGGTAAACTCCTGCTTTACCTGAATATCAAAATCCGTAAACAGTGCCACCGGTTTTACGATGCGTCCTTGTTTTTCCAGCCGGACAAAGCCGCGCAAACTGAGTGTCTTCAGGGTGACCGAGAGATTGCTTTTCTTGCGACCTGACATATCCGCTAATTCGCTAAGGGTTTCCGGCTTTTGCTGATCCATCAGCCTGAGTAGCTGAATATTTTCATTACTCAACACCTGCGCCAGGGCGTTCACTGAGGTAAACCACAATTTCGGCTCATTGTTTTCCGGCTGGTATTCACCTTTGGCAATCGCCAGCATCCTTTGACGGATATGCTCTTCAGGCATTACGCCAATAAGTACTTTCATGGTATTAACCTCGCTTCTCACGTTGCGCAATGACCTCTTCTGACTTAATGAAGAAGTCTTCGATTAGCTGCGCCGCAGAGGCAAACTCATACGGATAGCCTTTGTCTGAGGGGGTACGATGGATAGGGTCGTAAACCAGTCTGCCGGAGTAGTGGCCTTTCTTTGGTAATTTGATTCCATGCGCATTATCGATACCAAATACCCGGGTACTATGTTTGTCGTGCAGCGTTAAGCTGTAGCGGATGCCATGAGGTATAAAAGCCGTTGGCTGCACTTCCCAGACGTCGATCTTCCACCAATAGCCATCATCGCGGAATACAATCGATCCATGAAGTGAAAGTAAGTAGTCTAAACCCTGGTCCATTTCCTTATGGCCCCCGCTGATGGTTATGACCCAATCATAACCATAAATCTTTCCCTGTCAAATACTGTTATTCCGGCGCAGCCACCCGCGCTTTCACCAGATCGCGGAACGCTCTGATCAGTGTCTCCCTGCTGCGTCCGCGACGGAAAATCAGTGAGAACGACGCCTGGTAACTAAATTGTTGTGGTGCAAGCCGTTTCAGTTGCCCCTTCTCCACCCAGGGCCGGGCGTTATGCTCCGGCAGATAGCCAATATATTTGCCTGACAGAATCAGGATCAACTGTGCCTCAATGCTCTCTACCGAGGCGGCACTGGCTTTAAAACCGCGCCGCGCCAGTTCCGCCTGATTCCAGTAACTGCGGGTGACAAAACCATAGTTATGCAAATCGCCCACCTCCTGCTCCGCCCGCTGGAAAAGCTGATGGCTGTCGCTGCAGTACAACCAGTGCTGCTCGTGATGCAGCGGCACCGTCACCAGGTTATTCACGTTAACCGGGAAATGGCCGATAGCCAGATCAAGTCGGTTATCCAGTACCTGCTGCTGCAATTCATTCGGGTCGCGCACCGAAAGATTAAGGTACAGCGCCGGGAAGCGTTCGCTGAACTGGTTGATGCTTTCCGCCAGCCCCAGTCGGCTGTCGGTGGAAACGGAATCCACCACCCCCAGCGAGAACACCCCGCCCTGTTCGGTTTTCAGCCCTTCCACCTGACGATCAAAATCCGCCAGCGTACCCAGCAACTGCAGGCTGTACTGTAAAAACTGCTCCCCACGGCTGGTCAGCGCAAAGCCGCCGCGTCCGCGCTGACAGAGGACAAACCCCAGCCGCTGTTCCAGTTCGCTCATATAACCGCTGATCGCCGGGGTGGTCATATTTAGCTCCTGCTGCGCACGCGAGTAGCCCTGGCAGCGGGCAACGGTGGCAAAAATAGTCAGCAGCTTCAGGTTTGGCAGGCGGTTAGCACTCACGTGTTCTCCTTCGGATTGGCACAGCATTAGTTAAGTAATCCCTGAACTGATTATTTGTCCTCAGGGATTTTTTCTCAAGCTTATCCGGCAGATGATGGCTTATGCAGTTTCACCTTCCGCCGGAGACAACCGATGCACTCAGTCAGCGATAACGACTTGCCGCAGCCACAGAGCGGTAACGATATGCCCCGTTTTGCCGGGCGCGGCACCATGATGCGCCTGCCCGCCGCCGATCATCCCGCCGGACTGGATGCCGCTTTTATTGGTATCCCGCTGGATATCGGCACCTCTCAGCGTTCCGGCACCCGCTACGGGCCACGGGCGATTCGGGCGGATTCAGTGATGATTCGCCCGTATAACATGGCGACCGGCGCCGCCCCCTTCGACTCCCTGCGGGTGGCGGATCTCGGTGATGTGCCGATCAATACCTATAATCTGCATAAATCAGTGCAGATTATTGAAGACTATTACAGCGAACTGAATGCCTTTCCGTTAGTGCCGCTGACGCTGGGCGGCGATCACACCCTGACGCTGCCGATTCTGCGCGCGCTGGTGAAAAAGCACGGTCCGGTCGGCCTGATCCATGTTGATGCCCATACCGACACCAACGACGAGATGTTTGGCGAAAAAATTGCCCACGGCACCACCTTCCGCCGGGCGGTCGAAGAGGGTTTACTCGATGTTAAACGGGTGATCCAGATTGGTCAGCGCGCACAGGGCTATGATGCCGGCGATTTCCAGTGGGGCGTGGATCAGGGCTTTCGCCTGGTGCCGGCGGAGCAGTGCTGGTATCAGTCAATGGCGCCGCTGATGGAACAGGTGCGTGCGCAGATGGGCAGCGGCCCGGTGTATCTCTCTTATGATATCGACAGTTTTGATCCTGCCTGGGCGCCGGGCACCGGTACGCCGGAGGTGGGCGGTCTGACCTCAATTCAGGGGCTGGAAATCGTGCGCGGCTGTCGCGGCCTGAATCTGATCGGCGCTGACCTGGTCGAGGTCTCCCCACCTTACGATCTTAGCGGCACCACCTCCCAGCTGGCCGCCAATATTCTTTATGAAATGCTCTGTGTATTACCCGGAGTGAATTACAACTCATGACGCATCGCGTCAGCTTAAGTTAAAGGTCAGGCATGTCTGAACAAAATCTGGTTTTCCCCGCGCGCGTACTGCGTGGCGCCGGCGTAATACAGCAGCTGGGAGGTATCTGCCGCCAGCTGGGGCAGCGCGCCCTGCTGATCGGCGGCCATCAGGCGCTGGAAGCGGTCGAACCCCATGTGCGCGCGCAGCTTGCTGCAGCCCAGGTTGAGCTGGTGGGCAGCGAATGGTTTGGCGGCGAAACCTCGCTACGGCAAATTGCCCGCCTGGGTGAACTGGCTAAAACCCTTAACGCGGAGGTGATTATCGCCGCTGGCGGCGGCAAAGCGCTGGATACCTGTAAGGCGGTCGGCGCCGAACATCATATCCCGTTGATCACTATTCCGACCATTGCCGCCACCTGTGCCGCCGTGACGCCGCTAAGCATCCGTTATGATGACCAGGGTAATTTTTACGATATTTTCCCGCTGCCTCAGGCGCCGGCTGCGGTGATTATCGACAGCGCACTGCTGGCAAAGGCTCCGCTGCGCTGGCTGGCTGCCGGCCTTGGCGATACGCTGGCAAAATGGTATGAATTCCGTGCCGTCAGCCAGCGTCATCCGCCGCTGGGCGCCAATGAGAAATCATCGCTGGCACACAGCCTGATCTGCTATGAAGTGATTGCCGAACACGGGCCAAAAGCCTGTGAAGCGCTGCGCAACCAGCAGCCGGATCAGCATCTCGATCAGGCGCTGGATGCCATTTTTACTTTTGCGGGCATCACTTCGCTAATGAGCAATGGCGCCCATATGGCGGCGTCGCATGCGATTTATGAAGGCTTCACCTTCTGCGATAAAACCCGTGAATATGGTCATGGACTGCTGGTAGGTTACGGCAACCTGTGCCTGCTGGCGCTGGAAAACCGCAGCGACGAAGAGTTGCTGCGCGAAATGACGCTGGCTTACCAGTGTGGTATCCCGCTGACGCTGACGGCGATTGCCGACCTGACGAGCGAAGAGCTGGCAGTGATTGTCGGCGAATCCGTCGCCACCACGGATATGAAAAATATGGCCGAACCGGTGTCGGAAGCCAGGCTGTATCAGGCGATGGCGCGCGTCGAAGCGCTGGCGACCGCTAACTTCTGATGGAAACGCCGCCATGCTGCTCAGTGAGCAACATGGCGGCGCCGGCTTATTGCAACAGCACTAACAGCTCACTGACATCCGCCTGCTGCTCCAGCGACAGGCAGTAAGCCTGCAACGCGGCGGTTTGCTGCGGCGTCAGTACCCGTTGCGCCAGCTGACTGAATTTCGTCAACAGCGCTGCGTCGCTTAACGGGTTGCCCGGCGATCCCAGCGGCACGGCCACATGCTGGCGCCAGCGCTGCCCGCTAAATGTTTCCAGTTCCACTATCGGTTCATCATTGCTGCTCTGCTGTGGATCGCTATGCAACACAATGCGTTGCAGCATGGCAGCAATCTCGCTACTGGCGCGTTTATCGCTGTCATATGCATCCAGCCCGGCATGACCAAACAGCACCCGTGCCGCCAGCGCATAGGGCAAACTCATCTGCGCCGCAGCGAGGCTGGCAAGGTCGCTATTGCCACACATCTCCAGCAGGAACGGATTCAGCCAGACGTGGATGCGCGCAATCTGCTCAGCCGCAACCGGGTGTTGCGCCAACAGCAGACCAACCGCATCAATCGCCGAATGGGTACCGCGACAGGAGGCATACGGCTTAATTGAACAGCGATTCAGCTTCCAGACTTCACCCAGTTCCGCGGTTAATGCTGATGGCTGACGGCTGTCGGGCGCGAAGGTTTTCAGAAAGCCGCCCCAGACATCGTCAAACGTCTGTAGCGGCCCGGTGATGCCTTTGGCCGCCAGCATTGCCGCCAGCACCCCGCCTTCCGCCGCCCGTCCGGCATGCAGTTTTTTACTCTGCGAACCATCATGGATAAAACCCCAAAGTCCGCCGCTGAAACTGGCGGCAATACCCAATGCCTGCGCGGTTTGGTTCTGATCCAGCTTAAGTAACGACGCCGCCGCCGCCGCGGCGCCAAACACGCCACAGGTGGCAGTAGAGTGCCAGCCCGCCTCATTGTGCGGCGCATAGCCACCACAGGCTTCCAGCACCCGGCGGCCAACTTCATACCCCAGCACCACGGCGCTAATCAGCGCCTTGCCGGAAACCGTGGCGCGACACAGCGGCACCAGCGCCATCACCGCCGGCAGGACTACCGCGCCAGAGTGGTCGCAGCCGCCGGTATCGTCCAGCTCATACATATGCGCCGCAACGCCGTTTAACCAGGCGGCGTTACGCGGCGAGGTTTGCCAGTGACATCCCCAGACGCTGGCCAGCGCCGCACAACCTTCAGCGGCAACCATCTGCTGCGCCGCCTGCGCGATCGGGCTATTGCTGCCCGCCAGCGTGGCGCCAAAAGTATCGAGAATATGGCGCTGCGCGCGTTGCACCAGTTCCGGCGGAAAATCGCTAAAGCGGCTGTTGGCGACAAAAGCGGACAGTTGATTCATCACCTGACTCATAACGGTGGCTCCGCGATCTGGCGGTGAAAAATCTCCGCCGGATGCTCTGGCACATTCTCCGGCTGCGTTTGCCACCAGTCGGCGACCTCCGCGGCGCTGGCCATCCACACCTGCTGATGTCCGGCGATAAAATCCAGCAATTCGCTCAGCAGGCCGATGCGCCCGGCGGTACCGATAATTTCCGCATGCAGGCGCAGGAGGTAACAGAGGCCAAAACGGTGGAAGCCGCGAAAATCCTGCTTCATATTTTCCAGCGTCTGCTGATAAGAGGCGATGCGTGACTGACCTGGTGGTACCGCCGGGCTGAGGTTAAAGGCGAAATACGGCTCGTCTTCCAGCTCATAGTGCAGCGGCAGTTCCACCAGCGGCGTCGCCGGATGGAAATAAGGCAAGTCATCGCCGCGCCAGCTGGAAGACCAGCGGATCCCTTCAGCACTCAGCGCCGCCGCCAGCCCCGGTTTCCACTGTCCTGCCGGCGTACGGAAACCCACCGGTCGTCTGCCGCAAGCCGCTTCAAGCTGGTCGCAACCCAGCCTGACGCTGGCAATCTGCTGCTCCAGCGTCAAGGTATCAAAATTCTGATGACGGTCGCCGCCACAGGCAATTTCATGTCCGGCGGCGACAATGCGGGCAAACACCGCCGGATTTTCTGCCGCCACAATCGCCGGCACAATCCAGCTGGCGCGCAGCTGTTTTTCCGCCAGTAACTTCAGCAGTCGATCCACGCCACGCAAGGTGCCGTAACGCCAGACTGACAGGGTTTTATCGCGTCCGGCGACCGCGGGAGTTTGCGTCAGAATGCCATGAATATCGTTAAAATCGATGGTCAGCACCACCGCGGATTGCTGCCCCTGCGGCCAGCGAGTCTGTTCAGTCATACTGCTGCTCCTGCAGATACCAGTGGGCGACATCGCGACAGCGCGCAAACCAGACATTACGCTGACGCATATGGGCAATAAACTGTTCCAGCAACAAAATACGCCCCGGTTTTCCACTGATTTTCGGATGAAAAAGCGTGGTCAGGCACAGGCCCTCATCCATTGCGCCATCAAATTCACGACACCAGTTATCCAGGGTCAACCCATAGCTGGCAGTGCGGTCCAGTCCTTTCGGGAAGTCTGGCTCGCGGGTATAGGCCAGCGAGGCGTAATCATCCATTTCCCATTTACCAGGAATTTCCACCAGCGGCTGCGGGTAGCCCGGCACGGCGATGGCATAGGGACGATCGTCGCCGCGCATGCTGCTGGAATAGATCACGCCGGCATCGAGTAACACCGCCGGGGTCTCCTGATGCCAGTCACCCGACGGGGTACGAAAACCCTCGGCACGAATGCCGAGGTAGTGCCAGAAGATCTCGCGCGATTTCGCCATCACCTGACGCTGCTGGTCAGCGCTCAACGCGTAAAAGGACTCATGGCGATAGCCGTGATAAGCCACCTCATGCCCTTTGTCCACTATCGCCGCACACTGGCGCGGCCACTGCTCCACCACCCACGCCGGAATAAAAAAGGTTGCCGGAACCTGATACTGCTCCAGCAGATCGAGGATCCTCCCCAGCGCGCGGAACGGGCCGTAGCCACCAAAGGTGAAATACTCCGGCTTCTGCCAGATGGAGCCGTTAAGCATGGCATCGCCGGTTGGCCCGTCCAGATCGAAGGCCAGCGCCATGCAGCCCTGCCGGCCTTCTGGCCAGCGCGGGCGAACGTCAGGTGCAGTCATGGTTATTTCCCGTTAACGGTAGCCGTGTTAATCGCGTTCGCCGCCAGACCCCATTTGCTAAGGATCTTCACGTAGCTGCCATCGGCGATCAGATCGTTAACCGCACCCTGCACCGCTGAAATCAGCGCCGGGTCGTTTTTATCAATCGCCATCCCGGTAAGCTGGGAAGCAATCGCCTGATCCAGCGGTTTATACGTGTTTTTCTCCAGATTCATCACGTAAGGCAGGGTCTCGCTACCCTGCACCGCGCCATCCAGACGGCGCTGACGCAGCTGGGTACGGGCATCGGCGGTACCTTCCGCCCCGACCACAATGATCGCTGGCTTGCCTTTGGCTTCGCAGTTCGCCGCGCTCCATTTGGCGATCTCCTGCGGGAAGGTGGTACGGCGGCTGGTGCCGACTTTTTTGCCACAGAGATCGCTGGCGGTATTGATATCCTGCCGGGATGCCAGGGTGTAGAACTGCGGGCCGGTCTGGAAATAGTCGATAAAGCTGACCACTTTCTGCCGTTCAACGGTATCGGTCATGCCGGACATCACCATATCCACACGTTTGGTCGCCACGGCGTTTACCATCTGTTCAAAAGCAATTTCCTGCCATTTGATTTTGATACCCAGTTTCTCGCCAATCGCATTCCCCAGGTCAACATCCACCCCGCTCAGGGTGTTAGTGGCCGGATCCTTAAATTCCATCGGCGGGTAGTTCGGCATAATCGCTACCGTCAGTTCCCCTTTCGTTTTAATCGCCTCTGGCAGCGCGGCAGCCCAGGCGGCGGAATTCATCAGAACAGCGACAGCAACGGCAGAAAGCACGATCTTTTTCATCTGGATTACCCTGGTTAGTGTTTAAAGAAGAATGGCGGAGATAAAGTTCTGCATCCGCGGATTTTGCGGATTCAGCAGGATGTCTTCGGGCGCACCGCGCTCGATAATGCAACCCTCATCCATGAACACCACCTGATTCGCCACCTCGCGGGCAAAGCCCATTTCATGGGTAACGACAATCATGGTGGTTCCCTCTTTCGCCAGCGTCCGCATAACCGCCAGCACCTCGCCGACCATTTCCGGGTCAAGGGCCGAGGTTGGCTCATCAAACAGCATCAGCCTGGGTTTCATTGCCAGCGCGCGGGCAATCGCCACCCGTTGCTGCTGGCCGCCGGACAGCGCCTGCGGATAAGCATGGGCTTTATTCGCCAGCCCAACGCGGTCGAGTAACGCCATGCCTTCTTCAACCGCTTCACGTTTTGGCCGCAGCAGAACGCGCGTTGGCCCCTCAATCACGTTTTCCAGCGCGGTTTTATGGGGAAACAGATTAAAACGCTGGAAGACCATGCCGGTTTGCAGACGCTGACGGGCAATTTGCTTGTCGCTCAGCGCGTGCAGCTTATTGCCGGCAATGCGGTAGCCCGCCAGTTCGTTATCTACCCAGATCCCACCCTTATCGATTTTCTCCAGCTGATTAATACAGCGTAAAAAGGTGCTTTTACCGGAACCTGACGGCCCGAGGATGCACATCACCTCGCCGTAGTTCACCTCGAGGCTGACATCTTTCAGGGCATGGAAGCTGTCAAAATACTTATTCACCTCAACGGCTCTGACGATATTTCTCATCGCGGAGTCTCCTTAGTTACGGCGGCGCTGGCCGCGAGAGAAATAGCGCTCAAGGCGGCTTTGCCCGAACGACAGCACGGTGACAATAATCAGGTACCAGATACCCGCCACGAACAGCAATTCCATAACGCGCGCGTTGGCGTAGTAGATGTTTTGGGTGTTGTAGAGCAGTTCTGAGTACTGGATCATGCTGGCCAGGCTGGTGGTTTTGATCATGCTGATAAATTCATTGCCGACCGGCGGCAGGATCACGCGCATCGCCTGCGGCAGAATAATGCGTTGCAATGCCTGCAGGCGCGGCATGCCGATCGACTTTGCCGCTTCATACTGACCGGTATCCACCGACAGCAACCCGGCACGCACCACTTCGGAGGTGTAGGCCCCCTGGTTAATGCTTAGCCCGAGGAGCGCCGCGACAAATGGCGTCATCACATTGACGGTTTCAATGCTAAAGACGCCGGGAATCGAGATCACCGGGAACACCAGCGCCAGGTTGAACCACAGCAGCAGTTGCAGGATCAGCGGCGTACCGCGAAAAATCCACGCGTAGCCAACCGAGATGTAGTGCAAAACCGGATTCGGCGACATATACATAATCGCCGCCACCACGCCAAACACGATGCCCAGCGCCATCGCCAGAATTGACATCACCAGGGTGTTAACCACCCCGTCGAGAATGGCGCGGGCGGTAAAGAACTGCCCGACAAATGACCACTCGATTTTGCCCTGCGAGAAAGCATGCACCAGCGACAGCAGCAGCAGGATAATCACCACCGTGGCGGTAATCCGTCCGTAATAGCGGCGTGGCACCACCTGATACTGCCTGAGATCGTAAGCCTGTTCCGCGTGCGGCCTGTCTGCGGTTTGGTTAACGTTTTGCGAACTCTTCATTCCGGCTCCGAAGGTCAATACTGCGGGTTCACAGACGCGGGCCGGCATAGGCATTCACCCAGCCGGCCTGCTGCTGCATACGCTCTTTCAGACGGGTAATCTGCTCGCTGACGCGCGCCGGCGCGGTGCCGCCGAAACCATCGCGGGAATGGATAGCCGCTTCCAGCGTCAGCGCCGCACGCACTTCCGGCGTCAGTCGCGCGTCCACCTCAGCCAGTTGCCGATCGCTCAGTTCGGAGAGGCCAATCGCGTGGAATTCACACAGTTGCACCAGCTTGCCGGTAATTTCATGGGCTTCTTTAAACGGTACGCCACGCATCGCCAGCCAGTCGGCGACCTCGGTCGCCAGGGTAAAGCCATCCGGCGCCTGAGCCAGCAGCTCCGCTTTGTTGACCTTCATGGTTTCAATCATTCCGGCCATTGCCGGCAGCACCAGAAGCAGGGTATCGACCGAGTCGATGGCGCTACGCTTGTCTTCACTGAGATCGCGGTTGTAGGAGAGCGGCATCGCCTTCATGGTAGCGAGCATCGCCGTCAGATTGCCGATCAGGCGGCCGCTGCGGCCACGGGTCAGCTCGGCAATATCCGGATTTTTCTTCTGCGGCATAATGGAACTGCCGGTGGCATAGCTGTCGCTGATTTCCACCCAGCGGAACTGGCGTGAAGTCCACAGACAAATCTCTTCACTGATGCGCGACAGGTTGACGCCAATCATGCTGGTGATAAACAGGAACTCGGCGACATAATCACGGCTGGCGACGGCATCAATTGAGTTTTCACACGGGGCGCGGTAACCCAGTTCTTGCGCCGCCAGCTCAGGACGACGGGCAATTGCCGAGCCGGCCAGCGCCGCCGCGCCGAGCGGTGAAAAGGCGCTGCGGTTATCCCAGTCCTGAATACGCTCTATATCGCGCGAAAATGACTGTGCATGGGCCAGCAACTGATGGGCAAACACAATCGGCTGCGCCTGTTGCAGATGGGTGAAACCCGGTGCGATAGTCTGTGTGTGCTGTTCGGCCTGGCTGACCAGCGCCTGTTGCAGGCAAAGCAGCGCGCTGGTGATACGCCGCACGTTGTCACGCAGATAGAGGCGCAGATCGTTAACCGTCTGGTCGTTGCGCGAGCGCCCGGCACGCAGCTTGCCGCCCAGCGCCCCGAGGCGCTCGGTCAGCACACGTTCAATAAAGGTATGCACATCTTCATCGGCGTAAATCGGGTCGACTTTTCCGGCACGGTAGTCGGCATCCAGTCGATCGATAGCAGCGATCATTTCGACGGTTTCCGCCGCGGTCAGCAGACCGGCACGCTGCAGTTCGTGAGCATGGGCGCGGCAGCCGGCAAGATCGTACGGCGCGAGGGCGAAATAGTGATCGGGACTGCGCGACAGCGCGGTTAAGGCGGCGGCTGGCGCCGTTTTAAAACGGGCGCCCCATAAACGATCGGCACTGTCAGACATGATTCCTCTCTCATTGCGCGGTTCACCCCGACAGCCGATAGATAAGCAAATCATCTGACCGGGGCGTAAGCGATAAATAAAAGTTATTTTAATTTACCATCTGGTAATTAGCGACTAATTCAGGTTCACTCTTACTTTCACTGTATTTCCGCCGGGGTTGAATATTTATTATGGAAAGTAAGCTTTCCAACACAGGAAACATGAATTACCTGCGCAGCGATAATTCATCGATGTCCATTAACAATGTCGACCTGAAGTTATTACGTGTATTTAAATGCGTGGTAGATTCGGGCGGACTGACCTCTGCCAGTCACGAACTGAATATTGGTCTGGCAGCGATCAGTAAGCAGGTTTCCGATTTAGAGATTCGCCTCGGAATGACACTGTGCAGCCGTGGACGGGAAGGCTTCGAGCTGACGGAATATGGCATTACGGTGTACCAGGCTACGCTGGAGTTGTTTGCTTCGCTGAATATTTTTCGCGAACGGCTGCATAACAGTCGCAATGAGGTGCTTGGCGATCTGAGTATCAGCGTCGTCGACAATACCATCTCAGACCCGCACTCACCGGTAGCCAAAGCAGTGCAACGGCTGCATAGCGCTGCACCAAAAGTAAACATTCGCCTGCAAACCGCGCATCTGGATGATATTGAAAAGGGATTAAATGAGGAGCGTTTTAATTGCGCTATTGCACCGGTATATGATGAGAAAAGCGAATTTGATTATTATTCACTTTATACCGAAACCTCATGTTTATATTGCAGCAGTGAACATCCGTTATTTTCCGCCAATAATAGCGACATTACCCTGGAGGTATTAAAAAACCAGAAAATCATTAATCATACCTATGTCACTCATCGTCATAACAATAAGCTATTCGCCTTTAGCAGCAGTAAAATTCAGGCGGTGCAGGTTGAAGCGGTGGCGATGCTGATCCTTACCGGGCATTTTATTGGTTATCTCCCGGCACATTATGCTGAGCGTTATGTGACGGAGAAAAAAATGCGGGCTATCGGCCCGGATGAACTTCAGGTAAAAACCCCCTTCTGCCTGATTATTAAAAAAGGGCGCAAAATAAATCAGCTGATCAAGTTATTTATCGACTCGCTGGGGATCGGCTAAGCTTATGCACTACCATGGAGCATCCGGCGCTGAGCGGCAACCGTAGCAAAGGAGCGCTTACGCGCCCCCTGCGCCGATCAGGCAACGGTAAACTGCCCTACCAGTTCCGCCATTGATTCAGACTGCTGATCCAGCAGCTGGCTGGAACAGGTCGCGGCGGAAACCATCGACGCATTCTGCTGAGTCACCTGCTCAAGCTGAGAAATAGCAAAATTAACCTGCGCTACGCCGAGAGATTGTTCCTCAGCGGCGCGGGCAATGTCCGTCACATAGTGTTTCATTCTGACGGTTTGCTCACTGGCGCTGGCCAGGGCTTTACCGGAAGCTTCAACCCTTGCCACCCCCACCACCACTTTTTCCATGGTAAGACGCACCAGGTCGCGAATTTGTTGTGCTTCGCGCGCACAACGCTGCGACAGGTTTCGCACCTCATTGGCCACGACGGCAAAACCTTTACCCTGCTCTCCCGCCCGGGCAGCTTCAACCGCTGCATTCAGCGCCAGCAGGTTGGTCTGAAAGGAGATATCGTCAATGGCGCCGACAATACCGCCGATCCGCTCGCTGGACTGACGAATATCCCCCATGGTTTCACTCGCCTGTTGGGCGATCAGATTGGCCTGCTGCATCTGCGTTTCCAGCTCTGACGTCAGTTGTTCAACCTGATGCGCATTGTCAGCCGTTTGCTGAATAGCCGTGGCAATTTGTTCCATGCTGGCGGCAGTTTCTACCAGAGAAGAGGCCTGCTCATCGGTGCGTTGCGCCAGATCTTCGTTACCGCTGGCAATATCATTACTGGCAATGCGTAACGCGCCGGAACTGGTTTTTATTTGCTGCACCATCTGCTGAATTTTTTCGATCGACTGGTTATACGCCTGATTCAGTGCTGACAGCTCATCGCTGCCGGGTACGGCCAGGCGCTGCGTAAGATCTCCGCCCATACTGGCGATGGTGTTCAGCGTATGGCTGAGCTGTGAATCAATGCTTTTCACAATCATCCTGGCAATCAGGAGCGCACCCAGCAGCGCCAGCAGCGTGATCGCCAGGAACAGTATGCGATCCTGTCTTGCGCTGGCATGGATCGCATCGGCAGTGCTGAGTAACTGTCCGGCAAGGCGATTTTCCTGCGTTTTCAATACATCAATACGTTTCGATTGCAGGGCAAACCATAGCTGAGCACTGATGCCTAAGTGATCGCTGCTCGCCAGTTGCAGGGCCTGTTGGCGCAGCTCCAGCGCGTCGCGGCTCTCCGGTTGCTGCATCAGTTGCGCAAACGAGCGGCGGAAATCACTATCGGCAGAGAGGAACAGCGCATTTTGCCAGGCCTGCTGCGCACCCACCAGGGTATTCAGTTTCTGTTGTTGCGCGACGGTGAAATGGTCGCTGGCAAATACCGCCGCTAATACCGCCCGTTCAATACCTGCCTGCTCTTTTAAATTCAGCAGACTGTAATAGGCATCCAGGTTTTTCATTATCTCAGCAGAAGTGGCGTTCTGGCTGATGTTACTGACAATATTCATCAGGTTAACAATATTCTGGCTGTACCAGGCCACCGCTTCATTTGGCGCTAATTGCTGCTGACCGATCCTGCCACGCATGGCGGTCAGCGGCGCAATGGTCTGGCTGAATGCGGCAATCGAATCATGGAGACTGTCATCGGCATTTTGCTTAACCATCAGCTCGAAGCGGGCCAGCATTGCATCAGTTTTAGCCTGCTGCTGCTGTAAATCCGCCGCAAACTGCACACCTTTACTGCTCAGGAAACCGGAACTCATCCCGCGCTCTTTTTGCAATTCATGAATGCCGTCGCCAGCGGCTTTCGCCACTTCAACCTGTTGTTTCAGCAGGGTCATTTGCTGTTCAATATGCAGGCGGGTGGTAATACCGTTAGCCGACAGCCAGATCAACACGACTGAAAGCGGAACGAGCGCAATACCGATCTTGAATTTCATCGCAACATGGTAGATCCAGGACATAGTTCAATCCCCGTGAAACATCAGCAGGCGTAATGGGTGTATCAACAGATATCGGAAGATAAATGACTTTCTTGATTAATAAACCATCAGCACAGCGGCTAATGCAGGGAAGTTTGCGCCAGAACAATTTTCAGCGGCACTGGCGTTATGCCTTAATCCGGGTATTGGCCCGCGCCCAATTGCCTGACGCGCAGGTTGTGACAAGAGCAACACAGCAGCGGCCATTGTCATACTTACCCTTAGCCGCCGGACGGGCTGAATCTATTCAGTGATAATTGATCAGATCGCTTCATCCGCACAGACTAACCTACCGGTGCCCGGCAATTGTGCGAAGCTATCCTGTATGTATTGGCCAAAGCCGCACGGCTTTCAGGGCAGCATATAACACGCAGAACAGGAGGATAATGATGAACTCAGAAAATCCAACTATCGCCCTCATCGGTCCGGGGGCTATCGGCACAACCATCGCTGCGGCGCTTTCTGAGGTCGGGCGCACGCCGACGATTTGCGGCCGCTCGGCGCACCAGCATCTGGATCTGCGCTTCGACGGCGGTCATATCGTGGTGCCCGGGCCAGTAGAAATTGATCCGGCCGCGATTAAAAACAGCGTCGATCTGGTTTTCGTCGCCGTCAAGTCAACACAGCTGGAGGCGGCGGCGCCGTGGCTTGCTGCATTATGCAGTGCGCAGACAGTAGTCTGTGTACTGCAAAACGGCGTTGAACAGAAAACACACTTTGCCCCCTGGCTGTCCGGCAACCCGCTGCTGCCGTCGGTGGTGTGGTTCCCGGCGCAACGCGAAACCGATACCTCGGTATGGTTACGTGGCAAACCGCGTCTTACCATACCGGACACGCCAGCCACCAGTGTGGTGCTTGCGGCATTGCACGGCACACGATGTGCGGTGGAGGTAGCGCAGGACTTCACCTCGGTCGCATGGCGAAAACTTCTCCAGAACGCGGTCGCGGGGTTAATGGTACTGGCGGGTCGCCGTGCGGGTATGTTCTCCCGAACCGACATTACCCGGCTGTCTCTGGCCTACCTGCGGGAATGCCTGGAGGTGGCTCGTGCGGAAGGCGCGATACTGGGCGACGAAGTACCGCAAGAGATCATCGATGGATTTCAGCGTTTGCCAGCCGACCTGGGTACGTCGATCCTCGCCGACCGGCAAGCCGGCCGCCCCCTTGAATGGGACATCCGCAACGGGGTGGTGCAGCGATATGGTCAGGCTCACGGTATCCCTACGCCGATTAGCGATCTGGTGGTGCCGCTGCTGGCCGCTGCCAGTGATGGGCCCGGCTAATATTACCGCCGTCAATGCAGAGCATGGATGCTGATATTATGGTGCGGTAATCAATGGGAGCAGGTCAGTACAACACGTACTTCGGCATTGATCCGCAACATTTCAGGTAAAAAAATAGCGATTATTTATTGATGCCAGACGACACTTTCTTCTATAGAAACCCGCCCTTCCCTGTAACTCAGGGAGGGATGAGTTGTATCTGGAATTCCAAACGAGATACCGTAAAGCAGCCTAAAATTCTCAGGCACATTTAAGATCCGACGCACCGTTTGGGCAAAGTAACTCAGTACTGCCTGTGGGACTCCGGCATAACCGCGAGCAGCCAGAGAAAGAAGGAATGTCTGTGCATACATACCGGCATCGGAGGCAACGCGAACGTTGTCCCCCACGGCAGGAATGAACAATAGCGCTACATGGGGCGCACCGAAAAATTTAACATTACGCCCGACCACTTCTGAACGACTCAACGTATCGCCACGCGCAACGCCCAGTGACTGGTAGTACGAGCGCCCCTGCTCCGAAGCTCGTTGCCTGTAAGGCTCGGGATAGGCTGCTTTATCGAATGTAAAATCAAGACTGTAGCTCCCGGCCTTCAGATCTGCCGTCAGTGCATGGCTTAATTCATGAAGCTTATCTCCCGCGACGATATGCAGGCACCAGGGTTGAGTATTGCAGTTGGATGGCGCGCATTGCGCTTCGAGCAAAATGTCTTCGAGGACATCGCAGGGAATATGGGATGGAAGAAAGGCTCTTGCCGAGTACCTGTTTTTTACAACCTCACTAAATGTTGGCTCTTGCGAACTCATTTGCTCCTCCGCCTGAAAGTAATCTGCAGTGAATTAATCACGCTCTCCAGATCCATCTTGTCATATCAGGCTTATCGTTATTATTCCTTGCCCCAGATTAGGTCTATGAATTTCATTCATAGCGTCTATTTAAGTGGCGTGATTATCTTTCACCGCAATTTCGTTAATCTGGGTATATCGCGTGAATAAGCGCGGTGAAAGGCAGCGGAAAGTGACTGCCGGCAGAGGGCATACCCCAGCCTGTCCGGCTGGGGTGTCACAGCAGGCAAACTAAATATTCTTATCGAAAAAGACGTCTAACTTTTGCAAAGCCTGGTCAACGTACTCAGGAACCCAATAAGTCTCGATATGGGTAGCGCCGTCGATCAGGAAGAGTTCTTTGTCCTGCGTTCCGGTGGCTTTAGCGAACGCATCTTTAGTCATATAGAGCGTATCCGCTTTTGTACCGGCAATCATCAGCAGTGGTTTATTGATGAGATTGAGATGGTCTGTCACGTCAAAGCTCATCAAATCCAGCAGGCTGCTTGTGGTGTATTTAAACGTTGAGTTCGGGTGTGCGTGAGTTTTCCAATAGTACTCATAGCCCTGTCGATATAAGGCAAAAGGTAATTTAGCGATCTGTTCATCAGTCAGGTTTGCATCGCCGGAATAAAGAATTTCGCCTCCGGCAGCTTCCTGAGCGCGAGCGTCAGAAGCCTGCTGAAGCCGCTGCTGGACAGTATCCAGCTGTGAATTCTGAAAACCATTACGGCGCACGAGACCTGAATTAAACATGCTAATTGTTGCAATCGATTTGAATCGTTTATCCGTTTCGGCGGCAACAAGTGAATACCCGCCGCCTCCACAGATACCAAGCAGACCGAGGCGAGAAGTATCAACCCCCGGATACTGGCTGATGTAATCAGCCATGCCGTGAACATCTTCAATGCGGTTAGCAGGTTTATCTACGCTGCGAGGCATACCACCGCTGCCCCCCTGCCAGGCTGCATCGGCGGTGATAGTGATGTAACCATGCTCGGCGAGGCGCTGCGCATACAACCCGGCGACCTGCTCTTTTACGCCGCCATTCGGATGTGCGACCACAACTGCAGGGTATTTTTTGGCGGGATCGTAGTTAGCAGGCGTATAGACATTCGCGGCAATCTGGATGCCGTGCAGATCGTATTTCACCGGATGAATATTGACCTTGCCTTTGACGTTCTCGGTGATGGCGCCGTCATAGACAAGTGTGAAGGGATTTTTTTTGTAATCAGCCGCATTGACTGAGGTAACTCCGGCGATTGCCGTGAGCAGGATTGCACTTAAAAGATTGAATTTCATTGTCTCTCCCGTTGAGTGTCAGCCTGGCAATGCAGGCTCGCGGAATTAAATTTGCAGCCTCAGATTAGGGAGAAAGTGCTGTCAGCATCGTGACGGGGAAATAACATTTTTGTCAGGAAACGGACTGGGTTTATCAATCGTACGTGCCGTCGCCATCATGTACCGGGGGGATGTCTTTGCGCGTAGTGAAGGTGGCATCAATACATTTGGCCTCACCTTTGCCATGCAACCGGATAAAGCGGTCAGCAATGCTCACTCAGGGACTGCACCGGGACCAGGGTTAACTGACAGAATTGTCAGGCAGTCGTCAGCCTGACGACATCACTCCCTCGTTAAACTCATCGCAGGCTATCCCCTCTTTATGGATAAGGACGCTTTGCATGATAAGAAATTTACGTTACCTCGGGCTGTTACTGCCCCTGTTTACGTTTTCATCCTGGGCAGCGGAACAAGGTTCCGCTGCCCATATCGCCCCCGCCGGAAGTCAGAACGCGGTGTATGGGCCAGCGGAGAACTTTACCGGTCGCGTCCGGGTTGATCCGCTGTTCAAACCGGATAACGACATCAGTGTTTCCGGGGCTTATGTCACCTTTGAGCCTGGCGCTCGCTCCGCCTGGCATACGCATCCGGCAGGTCAGCGGCTTATTGTGACCTCCGGCGTAGGGCTCACCCAGCAGGAAGGCCAGCCGGTGCAGGTAATCCGTGCTGGCGACGTTGTCTCTTGCCCGGCAGGTGTCAAACACTGGCACGGGGCTGCGCCTGGCAGTGCCATGACGCATCTGGCGATAACCGGGATGGTGGATGGCAAAAGCGTTAACTGGAAGGAGTTGGTGACAGATGAACAATACCACGCCCATTAAGGTATTAACGGCAGCGGTACTACTGACCTTGGGTTTTGGTCCCACGGTAAATGCTGCGCCCGTCAATAAAGGAGCCTCAGAAATGAACCAGGAACAAACCGTTTCAGATACGCTGTCAGCTCGCCAACAGGCCATCCCTTTAATTGCGGCATCGATGGCCAGCAGTCAGATGGATAAGCTGAATTCTGCCCTGAATCAGGGACTTGACGCAGGGCTCACGATAAACGAAGCCAAAGAAATTCTCGTGCAGCTCTATGCCTACACCGGCTTCCCTCGTAGTCTGAATGCGCTTAATGAACTGATGAAGGTCGTCGAGGCACGTAAACAACGTGGTATCAAAGACGTTGAAGGTAAAGAACCTGTCGCCCCGATCCCTGTCGGAGACGAGCTTCGCCTTGTCGGTACCGCAAACCAGACTAAAATCTCAGGCGCTCCCGTCCGGGGCCCCCTGTTTGATTTTGCGCCGGTCATTAATCAATTCCTGCAAACGCATCTGTTCGGCGATATCTTCGCCCGCGATAACCTCGACTGGCAAAGCCGCGAGCTGGCAACGGTTGGCGCATTAGCGGCCACGCCGGGTGTTGAAGCACAATTGTTATCACATACCCGAGCGAGCCTGCGGGTCGGCCTGACGGCAGCGCAGTTGCGCCAGCTGGCACAGGCTCTGCGTGAACATGGCGAAAATGACGCCGCCATGCGAGCGGAAAAGGCGCTACAACAGGCGCTGGCAAACAATTAGGAGTTGGTTATGGAGCATGATCCCACCCGCAGAATGTTAATTACAGCGCTTGCCGGGCTCACGCTGGCGAACGTCTCCCTGGCATCAGCAGCGACCGGAAACGCAAACGTGCGGGGCAAAAGCCGTATTCTGGTGGCGTACTTTTCCCGTAGTGGGAACACACGGGTAATTGCGGGCATCATTCACCGCAGCCTGAAAACCGATATGTTTGCAATCGAACCGGCCACACCTTATCCGGAAGACTATTTTCAGACCGTTGAACAGGCGAAAAATGAGCGTGAACGGGGAGTAAAACCTGCATTAAAAAATAGCGTCGCAGATATCGAACGCTATGAGACCGTGTATTTAGGCTTTCCCATCTGGGGGACCAGCGTGCCCCCCGTAGTGCAAACATTTCTGAGCAGCCATAACCTTGCGGATAAATTACTCATCCCCTTCATTACCCACGGCGGCTACGGTAAAGGGGACAGCGACGATATCCTTGCCAGTCTGGCCCCAACCGCTCGCCGCGAAAAACCGCTGGTCATTGAATGCGATCAGGAGCGGAGAACCACAGAAACGGTCACCAGTTGGTTAGAGACGATACGCGGCTAATCGTCCGCATTTATGAGTCTGCCAAATAAGGGCAATCAAGGGTGCTAAATAATTAACTCTGACAACTCAGATATGATTGAACTGCAAACATAACAGAGGATGTAATCTTGAAGACAATCTTAAAAACGCTGGCCATCTGCGTAATGGTGGGTGGTCTGGTGGCTCAGTCGGTATATGCCGAGCCATTGGTCATTCAGGAACAAGGAAGCTTTTCTGCTGGTGGCACTATCATCACCGCACCAGGGAAATTTGACGCGAAAAAGCCGCTGGACTCTACTGGTCAAACTTATCATGGCGATCATGCGTCAGTGTTCTACCAAATCCCGGAGAATCCGCATAAATACCCTATTGTCATGCTGCATGGCGCAGGTCAGTTTTCCCGTACCTGGGAAAGCACCCCGGATGGTCGTGAAGGGTTCCAGAACATATTCCTGCGTCGCGGATTCTCAACCTATCTTGTCGATCAGCCGCGTCGGGGCAGCGCCGGGCGCACTGCCGTAGAAGGTACTGTTACGCCAAAACCTGATGAGCAAATGTGGTTTAATCAGTTCCGTGTGGGCGTGTGGCCAGAGTATTTTAACGGCGTTCAGTTCTCTCACGACAAAGAAGCACTAAATCAGTATTTCCGCCAGATGACCCCGAATACCGGGCCGTTTGATATCAATGTTATCTCTGATGCGATGTCCGCAGTAGTGGATAAATCCGGCCCGGCTATCCTCTTCACCCACTCTCAGGGCGGTGGGCCTGGCTGGTACACGGCGATGAAAAACGACAAGGTCAAAGCCATTGTTGCCTTCGAGCCTGGCAGCAGTTTTGTCTTCCCGGAGAAAGAACTACCCGCCCCAATGCCAAGTGCGTTCGACACGCTGAAGGGTGAGCCAGTGCCGATGGAACAGTTTATGCCGCTGACTAAAATCCCGATTCTGATTATTTACGGCGATAACATACCGGATAAGCCTGTCGCCATGCCTGCCCAGGACAGCTGGCGCGTACGGCTGGCGATGGCTCGTGAGTGGCGTGACATAGTGAACAAGCATGGCGGGGATGTGACCGTGACGCATCTGCCTGAGGTAGGAATCAAAGGTAATACCCACTTCCCTTTCTCTGATCTGAATAATGTTCAGATTGCTGATTTGGTGAGTCAGTTTTTGAAAGAGAAAAATCTGCAGTAGGACGAGATAATAAAGCTCTGTCATATCGTTTTTATCGATCAAACCCATAACAGATGATAACCAAGAACTATCAATATCATATAATCGATCGATTTAGACAATTAATAAACAATCAACAGGAGCTTATTAAGCTCTATAAACTATCAATTAACTTTAATCGATCAATTTTATAGATCAATAAGTTAATGAATTTTTTAATCAATTATTGGATTTGTGAGAGGGGAAAGGATGTTTTCTGCCCCTCTACTCTCTAAAGGGCCATCTGTATGTGTCCTGATTTGGGTTAATGAAAACCCGGTTGCGGATATAGTCAGTGGGCATACCCTGTGGCAAACTTAAGTTTTCTCAGGCACAGGGAATCTGCTCAATGTCCGAAAGCCACGCTACCTGTCTGTTCACCGAAGGCCGGATAACGCTTCCGGACCAGTATCAGGACCGCACGGTTAATGTCTTTACCCTTTCCGGCGAGAACGCACCCGCATTTAACATCTCACGAGATACCCTCAATGATGGAGAGGCGCTGCCGGACTATATCAGTCGCCAGTTAGCGCTCATGGATAAGCATCTTAAAGGATGGAAACTGTCTCTGCGCGAAGCCGCCGTACTGGGGGAAAATTTTGTACACGGTGAATGTATTCATGCCAGCTACCTTCGTGATAACCAGCGGGTCTTTCAGCAGCAGGCGGTCTTTAATTCAGCGGATAACCATATTCTGGTGTTCACTATGACCGGTGTGGAAAAAATCAGGGACACGGACAGTCAGCGCTTTCAGGCGCTGCTCGCCAGTTTTCAGTTTAACACTTAACAATTAAGGAAGGTTGTTATGTTTGAAGCGGCACGCGTGGGCGATGATATCGGCCATTCCCATGCACTGGCAGGGATGATTGCCGGAACCATTGTCGGTGGGCTGATTGCCGCAGCGGGTGGCATCGCCGCCGGCGCGCTGATGGTGGCCGGTATCGGCGCATCCTGTCTCGGTATTGGTGTGCTTCTGGTCGGGGCCAGCCTGGCGGTGGGGTATTTTACTGGCGAACTGGCAACGAAGGCCAGGGACAGCATTGCGGATGCCGGGGCCGCCAGTATGGAGAAGGAAGGCGTTATCGCCACCGGCTCTCATAACGTGTTCATTAATGGCAGACCTGCCGCCTTTGCCACCAACAGCATGCTGGAGTGTGCCAGAGATGCTGGTTCACAGCAGATGGCCGAAGGCTCCTCACGCGTTTACATCAATGGCCTGCCTGCCGTTCGTACCGGCGACCAGACCACCTGTGGCGGCAAGGTCATGACCGGTTCAGGGAACGTGCGCACTGGCGGTGAGCCGGAACAGACACTGCCGATACAGTCAGAAGTGCCTGAATGGCTGTATAAAGCATCTGACCTGACGCTGTTATTTGCCGGGCTGACCGGCGGAGCCGCAGGTAAAGTCGGTGCGACGGGCAGACTGTTCAGTAAAATTCCGGGTATCAACAAACTGACCCGCGTCGCCTGTCGCGCTGGCGTGCTGATGACCGGTGCCGCCGCCGTGGGCATCATCGCCCGCCCGGTGGACATCGTCAGTGGACAGAAATTTCTCTCCGGTGATGACGAGCTGGACTTTGTATTACCCTCCCGTCTGCCGATCGTCTGGCAGCGTTACTGGCGCAGTGGCAATCCCGGCGACAGCGTGCTGGGACGTGGCTGGTCACTTTTCTGGGAAACCCGACTTGAACGGTATCAGGACGGACTGGTATGGCGTGCGCCATCAGGAGATTACGTGTCCTTCCCGCGGGTGCCGAAAGGTCAGCGTACCTTCTGTGAACCGGAGAAGCGCTGGCTGGAACACCATCAGGATGACAGCTGGTCAGTGTATGACATCAGCGGCGAGCGCTGGCATTACTCATCTCTGCGGAACAATTCCCCTTCCCTGCCGCTGCGCCTCACTGAACCCTGTGGTAACGATATCCTCTTTACATGGAACGACGACAACACGCTGCATGCACTCACCGACAGCGCGGGGCAAAGCGTGGTCTGCCGCTACATGACCGTCAGCGGACAGGTTCGCCTGACCGGGGCCTGGCTGGATAATGAAATCGGCCTGGTCAGCTACGACTACGACGACAAAGGCCGGCTGCTCACCGTAACCGGGCGCGGTGAGCAAGTACGCCGCCGTTTCAGCTGGTATGACGACGGCGACGGCACGGATTTACTGCGCAGCCATGAGGACAGCAACGGGCTTCTGAATGAATACCTGTGGCAGAGCATTGATGGTCTGCCGCGCGTGGTGGCATACCGCAACAGCGCAGGTGAACAGCTTAATTTTGATTACGATTTTGTAAACGGCACCCGCCGCGCCACCCGCGAAGATGGCACACAGGCGTACTGGCTGGTTGACGATGATGACAACGTCGCCCGTTTTACGGATTATGACGGTCGCCAGACCGGTTTCGTTTATCATGACGGCGAGTTATGCGATGTTATCCTGCCTGACGGAGCCATGCGGCGCAGCCGGTGGGACCGTTATGGTCGCCTGACGGCCGAAACCGATCCGGCAGGTCGTACAACTGAATATTACTGGTTTCGCAACACTGACCGCATTGCCCGCACTGTATATCCGGATTTGACGGCTACACAGGCTACATATGATTTAAACGGTCGCCTGCTGTCGGAAAGCGACGCACTCAGTCATATAACCACATACCATTATCCTGACGACGAAGAAACGCTGCCGGAACGCATCACCGACGCGAACGGCGGTAACGTGCTGTTGCAGTGGAGCCGCCAGGGGCTGCTGACGCAGCGTACCGACTGCTCCGGCAGCGTGACCCGCTTCACGTATGATCGCTTCGGCCAGCTTATCAGCAGCGAGGACGCAGAAGGCAATATCACCCGCCGCGAATGGAACGACGCCGGACAGCTCAGGATTGTCACCCGCGCAGACGGCAGCCGGGAAACGCTGCTGTGGAACGAACACGGCCAGCTCGCCGCCTGGCGAGACCCGCTGGAAAGTGAGGTACGCTGGCAGTATTCCGCGCTGGGACTGCCAGAAAGCTTTACCGACCGCACAGGACGAACCCGCCGCTGGCACTATGACCCAAGAGGCAATTTGCTGCGTCTGGAAAACGGCAACGGTGGTGAGTACCGGTTTACGTATGACCCGACAGGCCGCCCACTGAGCGAGGTCCGCCCGGACGACACATCCCGGCAGATGGAATGGAACGAGCGTGGACTGCTCACCACTCTCATGGAAAGCGGCAGACCAGACGACGATGGCGGCATCCCCCGGCGCGCTCAGCAGTTCAGCTATGACAGCAGCGGCCTGCTGACCACACGAACAACCCGCGATGTTCAGTACCATTTTCGGCGTGACAACAGCGGGCCGGGCAGCTTACCGCCCTGGAGCGCATACCGACCGCAGCGGGCATGGCGCTGGGTATTGAAGAGGATAATATTCAGTTTACATTTGACGCGGCAGGAAACCTGCTCGCTGAACAGGGAGTCAACGGTGAGCTGCATTCTGCGTATGACGTTCTGGGTAATCTTACCGCGCTGACCCTGCCCGGCGGCCAGCAGATAAGCTGGCTGCATTACGGCTCCGGTCACGTCAGTGCCATCCGCTTTAATCAGCAGACGGTCAGCGAATTTACCCGCGACCGCCTGCACCGGGAAGTGTCCCGCAGCCAGGGCGCACGCGAACAGCACCGGGCATACGACAGCCCCGGACGCCGTATCTTACAGCGCAGCGCACCCGATACTGTGCCGACACAGCCTGAACAGATGATACTTGAACGCGCCTTTCACTATACCGGGCGGGGAGAATTGTCTGACGTCAGTGACACACTGCGTGGCAACACAATTTATGGCTATGATGAGGAAGGTCGTCTTCTCCGGCACTACGAAGCCCGCCCGAATCACAGTAACAGGACGTTCCGCTACGACGCAGCGGATAATCTGCTGCCGGATAATGACCTGCCTGCCCTGCCGCTGAAGGATAACCGCCTCACGCACTGGCAGAATCTGTTTATGAAATACGACGGGTGGGGCAACCTTGTCAGTCGCCGCAGCGGTCTGTATGAACAGCATTACGAATACGACGCGGAAAACCGGCTGATACGGTCCGAAGGCACCGGACCGGAAGGCCGCTTTACCGCGTACTACTATTATGATGTGCTGGGCCGTCGCACACGTAAAACGGTTACCACGCAACGCGGCACCGCTGAGACTCGTTTCCTGTGGCAGGGCTACCGTCTGTTGCAGGAGCATCAGCAGAACGGACAGCTCCAGACGTATATTTACGACCCGAATGAAGCATACAGCCCACTGGCGCGTGTTGACCATCTGGTTGACGATAAACGCGGAGAGATTCTCTGGTTCAGTACCGATCTGAACGGTGCACCGCTGGATATTACTGATGAACAGGGACAGCTCCGGTGGAGCGGTCATTACAGCAGTTTTGGCGAGGTTGTCTGGCAGACGGAAGGTTTTCACAAAATCGCGAAGCAAGCTGCACTGACTCATCAGCCGCTACGCTATGCCGGACAGTACGCTGACAGTGAAACCGGACTGCACTATAATCTTTTCAGGTATTACGACCCGCAGGTCGGACGCTTTACGGTACAGGATCCGGTGGGGTTAAAAGGGGGAGCAAATCTTTACGCTTATGCGCCAAACCCGTTCAGCTGGATCGACCCGCTGGGGTTGACAGCATGTGGTGTTAAACCAACAAAGCGGTTACCCGAGGCTGAGCGGGGTCAATATAATTACAGAGGGATACATAAAGGTCATCCTGAATGGGATAACGCTCTGAAAGGTAAGGTTGTACCGGGTAATGTGAATTCTAAAATATCCCCGGAAGATCATAACTTCGGTGGTGTATCCGGAAATAGTCCATTCACTTCATGGACTGATGATCCTGCTGTCGCGCGCGGGTTCGCTGGAGCAGACGGCATTGTACTCAGAGTGAAAACAGGGGTACCAAAACCAGGCAATACCTGGTCGTGGGAATATTCTTTTGATGAATGGATGGAGCGGGAGATATTAATGAAAGGAGTTCGGTTTGGCGATGTGGAGGTATTTTTGCCATGATTGACTCAAAATTATCTATGCTTATAGATAGGTATGTTCCTGAAATTTACAAGAGTTTATTAAATGAGAATGGTGATAACAAAATTGCCGCTTTTGAATGCAGTAGAGAAAATGAACTGCGTTTAATGAAAGTTCATTATGAGAATGCCAAGCATTCAGGTTTAAATGCGATAGGCCTGGATAAGCTAATAACCGAACTGAACAAAAACCAAGATGATGCAGTGTTTCTTATTAATATAAGGAATAGGAAATGTTTTTTTAAAATGTATTTGGATAAGGGTTTACATGACCTATTAGGATATGTCCTTATAGAATTAAGGAAAAAAAGCGAGGCAGAAATACGATGGGGTCGTGAAGTCTTGGGTATTAAGAAGAAGCACCCAGACATGTGAGAATTTTATTCATTATGCCGGAAGTGATCTGAACGATCCTTCCGGCTTTTTATCTTCAGCCGCCTGCCGTCAGGATCAGACAGCCCTGTTCAACCACCACTGTTACCTTCTGGCCGACCCCAAACCCCGCCTCCCGCAGCCACTTGCCGGACAGGTTCAGCGCCGGTGTGCTGGTATCGCCTTTTGCGGCCGGTAACGGCAAAATCCAGGGCTGGCAGCGGCTGACGCCGCTGCTATGATAACGCTGACGCAGACAGGGAAGGTCACGGCGGAGCGGTAGCGTGCACGGGGCAAACGTGCATGTCAGGAATTTCGTGTTAACTATATGTTAATAGTAGCAAAATAAGGCTTTTAAAAGCCAGCAACATCAGTCAGTTAATGCCGCTAAAAAGTACGATGGCACCGGAATCGTCCCGATGACCCGATAGGGCTGGCGGTGGTACTAAAAACCGGAGGGACTACAGAACCAGCGCGGGCACTCCAAATATAGGCCAGATTTGTCTACGGGCTCGGGGGCACTCCAGACATATGCTAAAAAGCATGCTGGAAACTTGAAAAGTGAATCGCCCCTTTGGTGGGATACTCACACCAACGTAACTGTTATTTTTCGGAAAAAGATGAGTTGTAGACCAGGAACTCCCCAATAGAGTCGATTAATCCGGGAGCTAAGGGGAGTGTTGGTTCTGTATATGAAGTGATATTTGCCTTGAGATCATCCGAAGTAACCTCTTTCATTACATGGTTCATATTGGGCAGTATAACTAGAGATGCTTGAGGGTTCGCGGCTTTCAGCTGTCTTGCATCCGCTTCTCCCACCTGGAGGTCACGTTGCCCTTGTAGCACCAGCACTGGTTTGGAAAGGATCGAAATGAGCTGACTCGGATTATATGAAAACGCATTTATCAAAAAACCCTGAACTGCAGGATTAAAGAGATTTTGCAGCGCCGGATTCATATTCGTTGTATCGACTCGCTGCTTATGCTCCAGAGCATCGATTATCGGCAATGCCTGCTTTAATAATAGTTTGTTTGCCGGATTAGCTTTAAGTTGTCCTCTTAACACCTCGCCCATTGGCCTCCCTGGTGTCGCGACAAGAACCAGTCCGCACACATCATCTTCCGGAGCCGAGGCAAGTGCAACAAGCCCTCCTTCGCTGTGTCCCAAAACCCAAATACAGGGAGTTTGAATCTTACTTCTAAGCACTTTTACCCAAGTTCTAACGTCGTCAACATAGTCAGAAATCGTTACCGCATTTGCATCCTCTATGGCCATAGTGCTACCAAACATGCCACGTTTGTCGATACGAAGCGTTGCAAAGCCTTTTGAAGCGAGGCCTTCAGCAAGAAGCCGGTAAGAAGATGCATTCACACCAAGCGGGTTGTTTCCATCCCGATCCGTAGGCCCGGAACCCGGAACTATAAGAACAACTGCGTTTGGTTTTGAATTTGGGGTGAGTAATGTGCCTTTCAAAAGGCCTTTTGGCCCTGGGGCGTCCAATAAAGTTTCGGAAAAGGTCACCGCCATTGATGCTAAACTCATAAGGAGGATGTGCTCAAAAGAGCAATAGAGGCGGTGATATTCATCGATGACATTCCTATAAAAGTAAGCATGCCTGTCAATTTATATTATAAACATGACCGTCTATCCATTGATTAATATATCAGCCATGTTAGTAAATTCTGTTATTGGCACGAAGCTGCCAGCCTCAGGAGGCTACAGGTCTGCTCAGAGCGAAAAGCGGAAGTTCGCGATTCTCCTGTCTGCTGATGGATACTTTACTAACATAGCCGCGTATTCATCTACGGGGAGCAGGTCAGCGGATACAGACGTGCCCGAGCTGCAGCTCCGGGCGGCACGTTAGATTTATTTTCCGAGGAAACCAGGAATTGAAGTAGTGGCAGTGGCTGCTTTAGCCTCTTCGAGAAGCTTCGCCCAGTCGTCCGGGGGGGCGCCTGCGTTTAACATCCTTGCAAACACCGTATAGGCATCCGTCTTTGAGCCATAAGCGCGAAGCGTATCGAAATCATTTACCCACCCGATAATGATCATCTTATGCTCCGCACTGCAACGATAGAACAAACGGCACTGCGACAAGAATTTTGCGCGGAACCAATGCTTGTATTCATCGCCTAAAGTATCACCCTGACGATATTGCGCATTGAGGGGGTCGGTAGCTATCCATTCTTCGATCACACGCTCAATCGCACGCAGCAGCTTTGTTTCCTTCTTGTCTCGATACTCACTGGGCTTTGCTGCCTTTAGTTCAGCAACTTTGTGAGCAAGTTCTGCAATCTGTTTCAAAAAGCATGAATGAAAGCAGATTTTCCAACCGTTTAATTCTAAGTATTCCATGTATACCGCCGTTTCTAATCATTAGTCATCGGTAAGCGGCGCGTCTAAATCGACCTCAACTCCAGCAGTTAGTCCTTTGATGCTTTCCCAGAACGTCACCGGTACCGGGACAATGTTCTGTGGGTTTTTCTTCATGTCGTTTTCGAGAAAAGTCAGAAACTGCGATATAACCGGGTCGTCCTGTTCTTCTTCCTGTCGGGACATGATGACTTTACCGCCTGCAAGCAAGGTGTACGATATGTACTCACCTGGCTTGAGATGCAAAGCATCGCGTATTGCTGCCGGAATCGTTGTCTGGCTGCGCTCGGTGAGTCGAGACTCCGCGCGCAGTGACACGTCCGCACCATACATTTGAGTAGCCATTGATTGAACCCTCTTCATTCCCACTTCCTCCATCACAAGGGTGCGAGTGCCTGGCTCGCCGGGAATATGTTCATTACGTTTACCCAGAACTCCCATACTGCAGAGTCATCGGTTTGCTAAGCCGCTGGGATTTCTCCTTTAACTGTTAGTCGCTTACTTTTGCGATTGCTCGGATGAGCAAAGCAATTATAATGCGTTTGCATTACACAATGCAAATGCATTGTACAATAAACGGTTCCGGGCATCCCCGGGATATCAATGCCGCTATCAATATTGCCGCACTGGCTACTTAGAACGGGCAGGGAATCACCTTGCCTATATCTGTCCCAGATAATCTTTCTGTTCCGACGTGTAGTTCATACGTGTTCTTCGTTTCATGGCAACGTCCCCCTTCGATTAAGGATAGCGTTGCATCGACCCGTTGAACTCACAACGAAAAGCAGACCTGCAATTACTGTCTGCGTTTCCACTCATCGACTACATCACCTAAAGTTTTTGGAGCATCATTACGTATCCAGGCCATAAATTCTCGATTAAATCGAAAGTCGTCGCCACACTCCTTAATCATGAAACGACGGACGTTTTGACTGTTTTTGTAGTTTTTATCAACATTCGTAGCGCGTGTAAGCAATGAGCTATGCCAATCTATTTTCAATTTACAATCCCCTGTAATGATTCATTTTTTAGCATTCGTTTCATACCCGAAGTTGTCTAAATGTCGAATTCATCGCCTGTTAAGAGCGAGAAACTGAAGTCACTGCATATGCGACGAGGAGCTCCATTCTATTTTCTTAAACAATCATTATCAGGGGCTGCGAGAAAAAGGAAAATCTCATCAGCCAGCGATCCGGGCTCTGGCATTCAAATGGATAAGGATCATTTACCGCTGCCGGAAGACCAGACCCCAGTACGACGAAGCAAAATATTTGCTGGCTCTCGAAGCGCGACACTCGCCCTTACTGAAGCCATAAAAAGCTTGTCGAATGTCTCAGGGCGTGGAGCGGACGCTGCTAACACCGAATCATGTTAATTTATGGGGAGCTGGTCAAAGGTCGCCTGTTGTTCTTTTCGTTCGCCTTTGCCAGGATATATCGCACACGATTCCAGACCTGCCACGCAATCAGGAACAGGATCTACTCTCCACGCCCCATGACCTGTGCCCCGGCAGCAACGCGCTACGTGGCAATATCGACGTCGAACTGGTTCTGCTTTGAGGATTCCGATATGACCACCTTTCATCAGTTTACAGCCACCAGTCTTGGCGGCCAGCTTATCTCTATGGGCGACTACGCTGGTAAGGTGGTTCTGGTAGTTAATACCGCCAGCCATTGTGGCTTCACGCCACAATACGGTGGCCTTGAAGCGCTCTACAAGAAATACGCCGCCCAGGGTTTGGTGGTGCTTGGTTTCCCCTGCAACCAGTTCGGTAAACAGGAGCCCGGCGGCGCCGACGAAATCGCGCAGACCTGTCACATTAACTACGGTGTGAGCTTCCCGATGTTCGGGAAAGTAGAGGTCAACGGGACCGCAGCGCACCAGGTGTTTCGTTATCTGAAAAACGAATTGCCCGGCGTGCTGGGTGGGCGGATCAAGTGGAACTTCACTAAGTTCCTGATCGGACGCAATGGTAAACCGCTCAGGCGTTTTGCACCGTTCACCACCCCGGAGAAAATGGAAGCCGCAATCCTTGCTGCACTTGAAATCTAAGTTTTTCGGTAATTCGAACCATTCAATTTTAAAGCGCTTTCGAAAAACTCATTATCCGTGGGAGGATAACTTCCGCTCCTCGCTCTTAGCTGCCGTCAAGTACCCCGATCCATCCGCTTTGTGCCAGCAACGGCGTTCTAAATACAGGGAGGCTATTACCCATGTTATAACAGCGCTGGAGCTGAAATAACTCTCTCACAGGACCGGCTGTCTGGCGGTCTTGCTGAAACCTGACCAGGCAATAATTTTCATGACAACCCTTCGAAATCCAAACTCTCCTGTTAGATATAAGGAGAGGGGGGTTCCTGTGATAAAAACTCGATTTTAACCTTAACAATTCTTAACTTGTTTAACGGTTTTTTAAGAAGCTGGCTGTTATTAATATATTGATATTAATATTAATTTTTTAAATACTGAAGATATAAAAGATTATGTATGCCAAAAGACACTTCATATTGAAGCAAAGGTGTTTTTAAACACCTCATCGTGGGGGGCTTCTTTCCTGAACAGTGTATGGCTGTTTTGGTGCCATATCTCAGCGATAAGAACATTGCGTTTGAGTGCGTCGGCTTTAAGGGAAAAGTAACCCAAGTGTAACCCCAGAGAGGATTTTAAGGATAATGGTTTCTGTAACTCTTTGATTTAGATGGTGCCGATAATAGGAGTCGAACCTACGACCTTCGCATTACGAATGCGCTGCTCTACCAACTGAGCTATATCGGCTTTAATAAAGGGGGTATTGCGGGGTAATACGTTAGAAAAAACTGCCCACATAGTCAAGCCCATATAGACTGACTGCGCACTTTACCATCACTTATGAAACAGTCACTTACAAAGCGCAGTACCCTTGCCCAGAAAACCGCCGTTTTCTCCTCCGGTACCCTGATCATGTTGTGTGACACCAGGCGGAAGACATCCCACCGCTATTACTTACCTTACATATTTATCGCATTCAGCTATGCTTAGCTGCTGTAACCCGTTGTTCCTCAATAGATAACAGGAGATTGCGTGGAAGATATTAAATATGCTCTGATTATTGGCGCCTCACGAGGTATTGGTTTAGGTTTGGCGAACACGCTGGCCGAACGCGGATGGCAGGTGGTCGCCACTACCCGCAATGTCATTCCTGCATGTCACTCTGGTATAGACTGGCTAACGCTGGATATTAACGACGCTGAACAGCGTAATGCGTTGCAGGAACCCCTTAGTACCAGCCAGTTTGATGTAATTTTTGTGAATGCCGGGGTCTATGGTCCGGAACATCAGGACTTACTCCAGGCCAGCGATGAAGAACTTCTCTCCCTGTTTACCAGCAATGCTTTTTCTCCGGTGCGCTGTGCAGCGGAACTGCTGCCGCTGTTAACGCCAAAAACCGGCATTCTGGCTTTTATGTCATCACAGCTGGCCAGTCTGAATGAAAATCTGCACGCCACCTATCCCTTGTATGCCGCCAGTAAAGCGGCGCTGAATATGCTGTCGCGCGAACTTTCGCAGTCCACGGCGAAACACCAGCAGACGCTGCTCTGCGTGCATCCGGGCTGGGTACAAACCGATATGGGAGGTGCCGATGCTACCCTGACCGTGGCGCAAAGCGCCAATGGCATTGCCGATCAGCTGGATAAATGGCGCGGCAAAGGGGGACATCATTATGTCGATTACGCGGGAAATGTGCTTAGCTGGTAATCAGCCACGCCCGGCACGGAAATCCGGTCGCAGCAGCAGGATGGCTGACATAAGGCAAAATGCCTTATGTCAGTAACGGAAACCGGGTTAACTGCTTACCATGAAAAGTAAATATGCTCAGCGTGTTCTTTTACCGGCCGGTCATCACCCAGTAGTCGGGCGGCAACGGTAAAGGCAAAATCAAATACCAGACCGAACCCTTTACCGCTGATCAGGTTACCGTCTTCCACCACGCTTTGATCAACATACACGCCATCGCTCACCTTCTGCCATAAATCGCCAGAACAGACGTAGCGGCGCCCTTTCAGCAGATTATTACCGCCCAGCACTCTGGCGGCTGCGGAGCAAATAGGGCAGATTAATTTACCCTGTTCGTCATGGCGACGGATAAAGTCCAATACTTCGGCGCTTTGCGCCAGAAATACGCTCCCTTCCGGCCCGCCGGGTAACACCACCGCATCATAATTAGTGTCGAATGCATCTTTAAGCGTGCTGTCTGCCACCATCGGGATGTGGTGATAGCTCTCCACCGCACGCGTGGCGATACAGGAGAGTGTCTCTACCTCTATCTTAAGCCGACGTAAAATATCAATCGTAACAATGGCTTCGCCTTCCTCAAATCCCGGAGCCAGTAACACCGCAACCTTTTTCACCTGTTATCCCCTTCCAGCATGAGTATCGCAACGCTGGTTAAACATCAAAGTCCTTAAGAGTAACGGCTTGAGTAGTGGTGATGACGTTAGCCTGATCACAAAAATGAAACGGTGGTTTATTTTTTTTGATATACCAGACCATTTAGCGAAAGTGGCATCGCGGGGAAAGCAATAACCTACTTCCGCACATCCAGCACCATACGCACTGCCAGTCCGGCTAATACCGTTGCCATTAATCCGCGCTGGACCCGTTGCCACAGCGGACGTCCGGACAGAAACAGCGCAATCGAACCGGCAGTAAAGATAATGGCGCCATTTACCAGCATACTGATCACGATCTGACTAAAGCCCAGCGTCAGGGATTGCGTCAGCACACTCCCCTGCGACGGGTCGATAAATTGCGGTAACAGCGAGAGGTAGAGCACGGCAGCTTTCGGATTTAGCAGGTTGGTCACCAGCCCCATGGTAAACAGCTTACGCGGGCTGTCCGGCTTGAGCGTACGCAGCTGAAAAGGGGAATGGCCGCTGCGTACTGACTGCCACGCCAGCCACAGCAAATAGAGCGCCCCGGCGATGCGCAACGCGTCATAAGCAAAGGGCACCGCCATCACCAGTGCGGTAATGCCAAGGGCGGCGCAGATCATATAGAAAATAAAACCCAGCGCCACGCCGGCCAGCGAAATCAGCCCGGCTTTATGCCCCTGACAGATGGAACGCGATACCAGATAAATCATATTTGGCCCGGGGGTCAGAACCAGGCCAAGCGCGATGGCAGCAAAAGGTAACCAGTGCGAAAATGTCATACTACTTCTCCTGCCAGAGTCGCGGAGTTAGCCGCGAATGGTATCGTCGCCGTAAGCGATCCATTTATAGGTGGTCAGCGCTTCCAGCCCCATCGGTCCGCGCGCATGCAGTTTCTGCGTGCTGACCGCGACTTCGGCGCCTAAACCAAACTCACCGCCGTCGGTAAAACGGGTGCTGGCATTAACGTACACGGCAGAAGAATCGACCTGTTTCACAAAACGGTCGGCATTCTGGATGCTGCGGGTCAGAATCGCGTCGGAATGCTGAGTACCATGCTCGCGAATATGCGCGATAGCCTGATCCATATCCGCCACCACTTTGACGTTCAGATCCAGCGACAGCCATTCATCATTGTAATCGGCGTCCTTCACCGCCACTACCTCTGCGGCGCCGGTCTGTAACAGCGGCAGGGATAGCGCATCGGCATGCAGTTTAATCCCCTCCTGCGCCATCCGGTTGCTTAGCGCAGGCAGGAAAGTTGCCGCAATCGCCTGATGTACCAGCAGGGTTTCTACCGAATTACAGGCGCTTGGGCGCTGTTTCTTGGCGTTGACGATCACCTTCAGCGCCGCATCTGTTTCAATCGACTGGTCGACAAAAATATGGCAGACGCCAATACCGCCGGTAATCACCGGAATGGTCGACTGTTCGCGACAAAGTTTATGCAATCCGGCTCCGCCGCGCGGGATCAGCATATCAACGTAGCGATCCAGCTTCAGCAGCTGGTTCACCAGCTCGCGATCCGGGCTTTCAATCGCCTGTACCGCACCGGCCGGTAAGCCGTGCTGTTGCAGGGCGCGCTGAATAACCCGTACCGTGGCGCCATTGGTGCGAAAGGTCTCTTTACCGCCGCGCAGAATCACCGCATTACCGGTTTTCAGGCAGAGCGAGGCGACATCCACCGTCACGTTAGGGCGCGCTTCATAAATCACGCCCACCACGCCGAGCGGCACGCGGCGACGTTCGATACGCAGGCCGCTATCCAGCTGGCCGCCATCAATCAGTAACCCCACCGGATCCGCAAGGCGGCAAACCTGGCGCACATCGTTGGCGATACCTTTCAGGCGCGCCGCATCCAGCGTCAGGCGATCCAGTAATGCCGCGCTCATACCGTTCTGGCGCGCATCGGCAAGATCCAGTTCATTGGCCGCCAGTATTTCCGCGCTCTGCGCTTCAAGACTGTCAGCGATAGTCAGCAGAACCTGATTTTTTTGCGCGGTGGATAACACCGCAAGTTGGTAAGAGGCGGCTTTCGCGGCTTTACCCATTTCCTCAAGCATCGAAGACTCCTTAACTGACAATCATATCGTCACGGTGCACAGCAACCGGACCATATTCATAACCGAGAATTTCACTGATTTGCTGGCTGTGATGGCCGGCAATCATCCGCATCGCATCGCTGTTATAGCGCGAAACACCATGCGCCACATCACGCCCCTGCAGGCTGCGGATGCGGATCACTTCGCCGCGTGAGAAGTTGCCCTCAACTTTGCGAATCCCTTTAGGCAACAGCGAACTGCCACGTTCCAGCATCGCCGACAGGGCGCCATCGTCAATAACGATTTCGCCCGCCGGCGGCGCACCAAAAATCCAGCGTTTGCGGTTTTCCAGCGGCGTTTGCAACGCATGGAAGCGGGTGCCTACCGGCTGACCGCTAATCACATCGCCGATCACGCCCGCACGGCTGCCGGCGGCAATAATCACATCAATCCCGGCGCGGCAGGCGACATCGGCGGCCTGCAGTTTAGTCGCCATACCGCCAGTGCCAAGACCCGATACGCTGTCACCGGCAATGGTGCGTAATGCATCATCAATACCGTGCACATCGCTAATCAATTGCGCCGCCGGGTTATTGCGCGGATCGGCAGTAAACAGTCCCTGCTGATCGGTTAGCAACAGCAGTTTGTCGGCGCCAGCCAGAATTGCTGCCAGCGCAGAGAGATTGTCGTTATCGCCAACTTTGATTTCCGCCGTCGCCACCGCATCGTTTTCGTTGATCACCGGGACGATATGGTTATCAAGCAGCGCGCGTAAGGTGTCGCGCGCGTTAAGAAAACGCTCGCGATCTTCAAGATCGGCACGCGTCAGCAGCATCTGCCCAATGTGAATGCCATAAATTGAGAACAGCTGTTCCCATAACTGGATTAAACGACTCTGCCCCACCGCAGCCAGCAGCTGCTTTGAGGCGATGGTGGGCGGCAATTCGGGGTAGCCAAGATGTTCCCGTCCGGCGGCCATCGCGCCCGAGGTGACAATGACGATACGATGTCCGGCCGCGTGCTGCTGTGCGCACTGGCGAACCAACTCAACGATATGTGCCCGATTTAACCGACGAGATCCGCCGGTAAGGACGCTGGTACCTAATTTAACCACCAGGGTCTGACTGCCGCTCATTATTTCCTGCCGTTGCTAAAAAAAGTCTGCAAACAGCCATTTAATCAGGTGTGGCGGGTTAAGCCAACAGCCAGTATGGGAAAAGCACAAAATAGCGCTGACAATGCAGTAGACCAAAAGTTCGCAATTAACAAGAAACCAGAAAAAATGTCATAAATCTTTCATCCCCACAGGGTAAAACGTTCCTGCGTTAACAAGAGCCACCATGGCAAAAGTTATTTTACTCATTCGGGAAGTTTATTAAATGAAGAAGAGCGCTCTGGCAATTATCACGGCCGCACTGGCCCTGACCACTTCAGCACACGCAGCAGAAGTTTATAACAAAGATGGCAACAAGCTGGATTTCTACGGCAAAGTTAAAGCCATGGCCTACATGAGTGATAACACCAACAGTGATGGTGATAAATCATACGTCCGTATTGGCTTTAAAGGCCAGACCCAAATTAATGACCTGTTGACCGGTTACGGTCAGTGGGAATACCACATGCCGGCCAGCAATGCTGAAAGCGATGGCACCACCGGGACGAAAACCCGTTTAGGTTTTGCCGGTCTGAAAGCGGGCGACTACGGCTCAATCGATTACGGTCGTAACTATGGCCTGATCTACGATGTTGAAGCTTTCACCGATATGATGCCTGAGTTCGGCGGTACGGGTTATACCGGCGCTGATATCTATATGCTGTCGCGTACCAACGGCGTGGCGACTTACCGTAACAACAACTTCTTTGGTCTGGTTGATGGCCTGAAGCTCGGTTTACAGTATCAGGGTAAAAATGAAACCATCGGCTCGCGTGAAGGCTCCACCGCCAATGGCGACGGTATGGCCGCATCACTCTCGTATAAGATTCTGGATAGCCTGACGTTGAATGGCGCAGTCTCTTCTTCGAACCGCGTGCTGAACCAGAAAAACGCCACTTATGGCGCCGGTGATAAAGCAGAAGCCTGGGCAACCGGTCTGAAATATGACAATAACGGTGTTTATCTGGCGGCAACCTACGCTGAAACCCGCAATATGAACCCAATCAGCGGTACCGCTGATGTTAACGGCACCAGCACTTCTGTTAGCGGCTACGCTAACAAAATGCAGAATATTGAGTTAGTCGCTCAGTATCAGTTTGATTTCGGTCTGCGCCCGTCACTGGCTTACGTGCAGACGAAAGCGAAAGATGTCGAAAACGGTATTGGTGATGCCGACTACATTAAATTTGCTGACGTAGGCGCCACTTACTACTTCAACAAAAATATGTCGGCGTTTGTTGATTACAAAATCAACCTGCTGTCAGAAGACAACAAACTGGGCAAAAACACCGACGACATCGTTGCTGTCGGTATGACGTACCAGTTCTAAGCGGTCTGCCCGCATCTCGCCACGGATGCGGTGGTATTACCCTCATTTGTGTCTGTAACAAAAGGCCGCTCACAGTGTGAACGGCCTTTCTTGTTTTATTACGCAAATGGGGGTAATCAGGCAGTGAGTTTCACCGGCAGATCATTAAAGTGTTCCGCCGGGACTAATCCCAGTTCCATTCCCGCCAGCAGCTCTTTCAGACGTTCATGGAAGTTACGCAGCGTCTCTTCCAGTTTCTGATTGTTCTCTTTACCTTTGATGGCCGTTGGCTTCCAGTTGCCCTCTTTATCAAACAGGCCAAAATGGTACTCATAGGTAAAGTGATCGGATTGCGCTTCCAGCTCCATCCACCAGCCCCAGAACTCACGCTCCTCAGGTGCAGGTTTAACATTGACGCAAACTGCCAGACAGTCGAAGAAAAAGCGATCGTTGTCGCATTTGTTCTCGCGGATATACGGACCCAGAGCAGCGAAACGTTTCATCAGTCGGCTTTTTGGATGTCCACTCGGTAACGTCATGGTTTAACCTCCTTTGGTGTTGCCTACGTTTTAGCAAACTGTTGAATAATAGCAACTCATCTCTTTATCTGCCGCTCAAGCCAGTCACAAATTTTCTGCAACGCGTCATCGAAGTTCTGCAACACCGGCGAGAAGGTGATGGGCAGTAATTTCCCGTCAGCAGAGGAATTAACAATTAAGCGGGAATCCTCTTCCGGGCTGAAGGGATCATTCTCCCAGTACCCCGACAGCATTGGCGTTGGCGTACGGCGCCCCAGCAGCCCCTGCATTTTTAACGAATAGCGATTCAGCTCGGTACGCAGCGCGCTGTCGCTGGCGCTGGCCATACCGATACGGCTGGCCAGCATATCCATATACATATCCGGCACGCTGTTTTGCCGCTGTGCATCGGTCAGCAGGCTGTGAACCACCGGGCCAAGGCAGGCCACCGCGCGCAGGCGCGCAGGTTCCAGGTACGCCATCCTTACCGCAATATTAGCGCCAAAGCGATACGCAAAAGCCGCGACGCGGGTATGGTCTACCCACGGAACATTCTCCAGTCCGCGCAGGACCTGCTGATGCAGGAAGCTGGTGTCCTGAGTCAGTTTACATTTCGCCGACAGCCCCACCGACGGCATATCCAGCGTCAGCATGGCAATCCCACGCGGGGCAAGATAATCATGGAAAAAGCGGTAATAGTCCGTTTGCAGCGTGTCGAGGCCGCCACACATTATCACCGTCGGATAAGGCGCCGTCGTCTCTTTCGGCATATGGAGAAAGCCGGAAATGGTGCCCACGTCGGTAATGGTAAAATCCAGCTCTTTCAGCTCGCCCGCCAGCCGTGGCGTCGCCTCCTCATAGGCGCGAATCGCCAGCGTCTGCGCCTGTTCCGCCAGCTCATCGCCCTTGATATGGGGATAAGCCGCGATACTGAACAGGTTGGCGGCGTGCAACCAGTATTCACCGGCGGCGCTGTCGTCAGTGGTTTCCAGTGCCTTCTGTTGCCACAGTCCGGCCTGCTTCGACCATTCATAAATCCAGTTGCCACCGCGATAACCCATCACCGTATCGAGGTGTTGATCGTTGGTGTGCTCAGCATCACTGACGGCAATACGTGCCAGCACCTCGCTGATCTCCTGCAACGACAATCCGCGCCACGACCACATCAGGCGATTAATCATGCGATACCAGCCCGCGTGATGTTCACCATCAAGGGTTGACTGCACACTTTGCGTCGAATGATGGAGGCGCTTTACCAGTGAAGAGGTTTCAGGATGTTTAAAGCGCGGCTTGAACAACTCTTCACTGAGATTTTTCGGGATCATTTTGAAGCTTTCCTTCCTGCGCAGCATGACGGAAAATCATTTTAGCGTAGTGACGGACAGAAACAACAACGCCCGGCAAAACCGGGCGTGGTAATCATTTGGATTTGTGACAGGCTAAGAAAATAGCCGGTTATCAGCCTTTAACGATTGGCGGGATATATACCACGCCCATATCCCATGGCTGTTCAATCCAGGTATCCTGCGGGATATCGACCACATAATCGTCAACCAGTGGGCGGCCCGCGGGTTTGGCGAAAATAGTGACAAAACGCGCTTTAGGATACATTTCGCGGATCGCCTGTGCGGTACCCCCGGTATCCACCAGGTCGTCAATGACGATAAAGCCTTCGCCATCGCCTTCTGCGCGTTTCAGCACGGTCATTGCGCGCTGGTTATCGTGGTCATAGCTGGAGATACAAACGGTATCTACGTAACGGATGCACAGTTCACGTGCTAACAGTGAGGCAGGAACCAGGCCACCACGGCTTACCGCGATAATGCCTTTCCATTGTGCTACCGGAAGCAGGCGCTGAGCCAGTTTACGGGCATGGATCTGTAACATGTCCCAGGTGACGACGTATTTTTCGCTCATAAAGGAATCCCGGCCAACTGTATTGGCTTAAAAAGTATGCAATGGGAAAAAGGTTGCGCGAGATTATAAGGATCTGAAGCGGTAAAAACCAGCACCTGTGCACCTGGTTGGAGCTTTTTAGCGCGCCAGGTTGCGCAAGCTGCGTTAAACGGTGGTATTCTCTGGCCTGGCACGTCAGATTAACTGGCGGCATATTTTACTGGAAACTTTGCGACGCGCCGGGCTTACCGGTAGCCGAAACAGGAGACTTATCGTGTCTGAACTGTCTCAACTATCACCACAGCCGCTGTGGGATATTTTTGCCAAAATCTGCTCTATTCCGCATCCGTCCTACCATGAAGAAGCGCTGGCTGAACATATTCTGTCCTGGGCCAACGAAAAAGGCTTCTGGGTCGACCGCGATAAAACAGGCAATATTCTGATCCGTAAACCGGCCACGCCAGGGATGGAAAACCGCAAGCCGGTGGCGCTGCAGGCGCACCTGGATATGGTGCCGCAGAAGAATAACGACACGGTACATGACTTCACCAAAGATCCGATTCAGCCGTGGATTGACGGCGAGTGGGTTAAAGCCCGCGGCACCACGCTGGGCGCGGATAACGGCATCGGCATGGCCTCGGCGCTGGCGGTGCTGGCTGACGACAGCGTTGAGCACGGCCCGCTGGAAGTGTTGCTGACGATGACCGAGGAATCCGGTATGGATGGCGCCTTTGGTCTGCAGGCTGACTGGTTGCAGGCGGATATCCTGATCAACACCGACTCGGAAGAGGAAGGTGAAGTCTATATGGGTTGCGCTGGCGGTATCGATTTCATCACCACTCTGCCGGTTGAGCGTGAAGCGGTTCCGGCGGGCTTCGCCACGCTGAAACTGACGATTAAGGGCCTGAAAGGCGGCCACTCCGGTTGCGATATTCATGTCGGTCTCGGCAATGCCAACAAACTGCTGGCGCGTTTCCTTGCTACTCAGGCGAAGGCGCTGGATCTGCGTCTGGTGGATTTCACCGGCGGCACCCTGCGCAATGCGATTCCACGTGAAGCCTTCGCCACTCTGGCCGTCGCTGCCGATAAAGTGGACGCGCTGAAAGCGGCCGCTACTGGCTATCTGACAACGCTACAGAATGAAGTCAGCCCGAAAGATAAAAATATCAATGTGCTGGTTGAACCGCTGGCCAGTGAGGCCGAAGCGTTAACGGCCAATAGCCGCGACCGTTTTATCGCTCTGCTGAACAGCACGCCAAATGGCGTGATCCGCAATTCCGACGTGATGAAAGGGGTGGTGGAAACCTCGCTGAACGTTGGCGTGGTGTCGATTAAGCAGCATGAAGCCGAAATTATCTGCCTGATCCGTTCACTGATCGACAGCGGTAAAGATTATGTGGTGGAAATGCTGGTTTCTCTGGGCGAGCTGGCTGGCGCGAAAACCGCACCCAAAGGCGGTTATCCGGGCTGGCAGCCTGATGCCACTTCACCGGTGATGGCGCTGGTGCGCGAAACCTATGAGAAGCTGTTTAACCGCAAGCCTAACATTCAGGTGATTCACGCCGGTCTGGAGTGTGGTCTGTTTAAGAAGCCTTACCCGAATATGGATATGGTATCTATCGGTCCAACCATTACCGGTCCGCACTCCCCGGATGAGCAGGTACATATCGCCAGCGTGGGTCTGTACTGGCAACTGCTGACCGAGTTGTTACGGGTGATCCCGGCGAAGTAAGGGATGACGGATTGATGATTTCCCCAGGCGGCATATTGCCGCCTGTTTTTTTGCCATCACAATCCCAGCAGCAACTGCCGCTCCAGCTGGGGGTTAAGTAACGATACATGCAACCCTACCAGCCGCACGCCGCGGCCGCCGCGCCGCTCGTCCCAGGTCTTCCGCGCCAGATCGATTAAATCGCCTTTATTCAGCACCGGCCAGACATGTTCCTGAGTGGTCAGCTGGAAATCATTAAATTTCAGTTTCACCCCCTGGCGCGCAATAAGCCGGTCCGGCTTAATCGCCGTTAAGCGTCGCTCCAGCTCCTCATACAGATAATCGAGGATCTTCAGGCACTCTTCCCAGCTATCAATATCCTCGGATAGCGTACGCTCGACACCCAGTGATTTCCGCTCACGTTCGGTGATCACCTCGCGATTATCGATGCCGTGACTACGCTCCCATAACACGCGGCCAAATTTACCAAAGCGTCTCAGCAACAGCGCCAGATCGCTTTTTTGCACATCGGCACAGGTAAACAGCCCCTGCTCTTCCAGCTTTTTTGCCGTGACTTTGCCGACGCCGGGAATTTTTTTCAGCGGCAGCGTCTGCAAAAAAGCCGGCATCTGTTCCGGCGTAATCACAAACTGGCCATTGGGTTTATTCAGATCGGACGCGATTTTGGCGAGAAACTTAATCGGCGCAATGCCGGCGGAGGCGGTAAGATCCAGTTCATCGGCGATACACTGGCGAATTTCGCGCGCCATCAGCGTCGCAGATCCCTGGCAGTGTTCGCTATCGGTAACATCCAGATAGGCCTCATCCAGCGATAGCGGCTCAATTAATGAGGTGTAACGCGCAAAAATTTCGCGAATATGGCGGGAAGCGATTTTATACGCCTCAAAACGGCCAGGGATCACTTTCAGATGGGGGCAAAGTTTAAGGGCCATCGCCGTCGACATGGCGCTGTGAACCCCATATTTGCGTGCCGGGTAATTGGCGGTGCTGATAACGCCGCGCTGTTTCTGACTGCCACCAATAGCAATCGGGATATCACGCAAGCGGGGATCGTCGCGCATTTCGACTGCGGCAAAAAAACAGTCCATATCGACATGAATAATTTTACGCATATCCCCTCCGGCAATACTGGATAAGTATACAGTCAAAACCAAAGAGTTCAAGCTGGTCTGCGACAAGCTGGCCCGGCGATCGTCCCGGCCTGTCGGTATAACCCCAGACATTTTCAGGAATAATCTCAGCCAGCATCTTGATAAAAAAATAGACGATGTTAATGTTGCGCTGCGATAGCGGAATTTTCCGATAATGCAGTTATCAGACGTTGGTCTTTACCCTCAATATTTCGCGTTGCAGAACGGTGCTCAGACCGCGCATCGACGGCAACATAGCTATCTATGTCACCGGGATCGGCAACCTGAGGTATGACGCGTATCAACGTCGCACTTACACACCCTCTATTTCAAGGGAATCAGAATGGACAAAATCGCACTGTTGTTTGCGATGATCTTTCTGCCAGCCGTTAGTATGGCCAGCACTCCGGAACCAGTTCAACCGCTAGCGCCGGTAAGCAAAGAATTAAAGAAACAATTAATTGGTACTCCTGTCTATCTTCAGATCTTCAAAGAAGAGCGAACGCTTGAACTGTATGGAAAAATAGGCAACGAATTTCGTCTGCTGGATAGCTATCGCATCTGCAATTTCTCCGGCGGACTCGGCCCGAAACAGCGTCAGGGCGACTTTAAAAGCCCGGAAGGTTTTTATACCGTCACGCAGCGTCAGCTAAAACCTGACAGCCGTTTCTATCGTGCGATCAATATCGGCTTTCCTAATGAGTACGATCGTCAGCAGGGCTATGACGGTAAATATCTGATGATTCATGGCAACTGTGTCTCTATTGGCTGCTACGCCATGACCAATGCCTATATGGATGAGATTTTTACTTATGTGAATGCTGCGCTGCACAATGGTCAGACAGAAGTGAACGTGAGTATTTATCCGTTCCGGATGACGGAAAGTAATATGCAGCGCCATCGTAACTCATACTACACGGCGTTCTGGAAGCAATTGCAGCCAGGCTATGCGTGGTTTGTTGAGCATCGCCAGCCGCCAGCGGTGAGCGTGAATGCCGGCAAATATGTGCTGAATAACAATCCGGTTATCAACAACCATCCGGCGGCACCGGGATCAATCCTCGCGCTCACCAAGACAGAATAGCACCCACTCTCCGGGTTCTATTTTGTTCCAGGTTTCATTACCGGTAAGCGGCTGAGTCGCAATCACCGTGACCACGTCATCTGGCGTGGTCTGCTTCTGAAAATCGATCTCCACATCCTGATCGAGCAGTTTGGCTTTGCCAAAAGGCGCGCGCCGGGTGATCCAGAACAGATTGGTGGAGCAAAAAGCCATCAGATAGCGCCCGTCCGACAGCAGCATATTAAATACCCCCTTCTCTCGCAGCTCCGTCGCCAGTTCGGCAATATAACGAAACACCGCCGGCCAGTTACCAGGCGTACGCGGATAGCGGGTAGTCAGCTGATGCAGTAACCAGCAAAACGCTTTCTCACTGTCGGTTTCACCTACCGGACGAAACTGACCGGTTTCCAGCTGGCGATACCCTTTCAGTTGCCCGTTGTGCGCATAGGTCCAGTTACGCCCCCACACTTCACGGGTAAACGGATGGGTATTTTCCAGCGACACCTCACCCCGGTTGGCCTGGCGAATATGCGCCACTACCGAGCGTGATTTGATCGGGTAATCCTGTACCAGCCGCGCAATTGGCGAGTTAAAGCTCGGCTGCGGATCTTTAAATGTGCGACAGCCTTTGCCTTCATAGAAGGTGATGCCCCAGCCATCCTTATGCGGCCCGGTTCCGCCGCCACGCTGCACCAGGCCGGTAAAGCTAAAGCAGATGTCCGTTGGGACGTTAGCGCTCATCCCGAGCAATTCGCACATAATGTGACCTCAAAATCAAAAGATTCCCCCGCAGGCGGGGGAAGGCGCTAATTATTTAGCCATCTCTTTTTCAATCAGCAGGATCAGGATATGAATCACTTTAATGTGAATTTCCTGAATCCGGTCGGCAAAACCGAAGTGCGGCACGCGAATTTCCACGTCGGCCGCGCCGTCCATTTTCCCGCCGTCTTTGCCGGTCAGGGTGATCACTTTCATCCCCTGGGCGCGCGCCGCTTCAATCGCTTTGATCACATTGGCGGAGTTACCGGAAGTGGAGATCCCCAGCAGCACATCACCGGCACGGCCGACGGCCTCAATATAACGAGAGAAGATAAAATCATAGCCGAAATCATTACTGACGCAGGAGATATGGCTAACATCAGAGATAGCAATCGCCGGATAACCCGGACGATTTTCCCGGTAGCGCCCGGTCAGCTCTTCTGCGAAGTGCATCGCATCACAATGCGAGCCGCCATTACCACAGGAAAGCACTTTACCGCCCGCTTTAAACGAATCCGCCAGCAGTACTGCTGCGCGCTGAATAGCATGGATATTGGCATCATCGCTCAGAAATTTATTAAGCGTCTCGGCTGCTTCATTAAGCTCGGCACGAATTATGTCCTGGTACATAGGGATGTCCTTTGGGGGAAAGAAATTCCGCACAAGTTTACCGGAATGGGGGTAAGGCGAAAAGCGTCCTGCAACACAAGCCGCAGCTTTGTCTTTTGATGCGACCGGAGTGTGAGCCAGGTTGTAATTATAATGTAAACACATTGCTAACAAACTTTATCTGCTCTAAACCTGTAGCAATAGCTCAAACAGGTCAGACCTCTTACTACTTACGGAGCGGTTCACTATGATGGTTCTCAGTATTGTCGCGACGATTGTGCTGATAAGCGCACTCTTTTACCACCAGGTAAATCTGTTGGCCAGTAGCCTGCTGCTACTGGTATGGACAGCCGCTATGGCGATGTTATCCCTGTGGACGCCATGGTTGCTGATCCCGCTGGCGATTATTCTGCTGCCATTTAATTTTCTGCCGATGCGCCGGGCACTGTTCTCCAGATCGCTGCTGCATACTTTCCAGAAAGTGATGCCGCCGATGTCGCGCACCGAGAAAGAAGCGATTGATGCCGGTACCACCTGGTGGGAAGGCGATCTGTTTCGCGGTAATCCTGACTGGCAGAAGCTGCATAACTACCCGCAACCACGGCTGTCGGAAGCGGAGCAGGCATTTATTGAGGGGCCGGTGGAAGAAGCCTGCCGTATGGCCAATGATTTCCAGATCACCCATGAAATGGCCGATCTGCCGCCTGAACTCTGGGCTTATCTGAAAGAGCATCGCTTCTTTGCGATGATCATTAAGAAAGAGTACGGCGGGCTGGAGTTCTCCGCCTATGCCCAGGCGAAAGTGCTGCAGAAACTGGCTGGCGTCTCCGGCATTCTGGCGATTACCGTGGGTGTGCCTAACTCTCTTGGCCCCGGCGAATTGCTGCAGCATTACGGCACCGATGAGCAGAAAGATCACTACCTGCCGCGTCTGGCGCGTGGTCAGGAGATCCCGTGCTTTGCCCTGACCAGCCCGGAAGCAGGTTCTGATGCCGGAGCGATTCCGGATAGCGGCGTGGTCTGTATGGGCGACTGGCAAGGTCAGCAGGTGCTGGGTATGCGCCTTAGCTGGAACAAACGCTATATTACCCTCGCGCCAATCGCTACCGTGCTGGGGCTGGCGTTTAAACTGTCGGATCCGGACCACCTGCTGGGTACCACGGAAGATCTGGGAATTACCTGCGCGCTGATCCCCACCAGCACCCCCGGCGTGGAGATTGGCCGTCGTCACTTCCCGCTTAACGTACCGTTCCAGAACGGCCCAACCCGCGGCGAAAATATTTTTGTCCCTATTGATTATATTATCGGCGGGCCAAAAATGGCCGGTCAGGGCTGGCGGATGCTGGTGGAATGTCTGTCGGTGGGCCGCGGTATTACCCTGCCATCGAACTCTACCGGTAGTCTGAAAAGTATCGCGCTGGCAATTGGCGCTTACGCCCATATTCGCCGTCAGTTCAGGCTGCCGATTGGCAAGATGGAAGGGATTGAAGAACCATTAGCGCGCATCGCCGGCAATGCCTATGTGATGGATGCGGCGGCGGCGCTGATTACTTATGGCATTGTGCTGGGTGAGAAACCGGCGGTGTTATCCGCCATCGTCAAGTATCACTGTACCCATCGCGGCCAGCGCGCCATCGTGGATGCGATGGATATTGCCGGCGGCAAAGGCATTATGCTCGGCAGCAGTAACTTCCTGGCGCGCGCTTATCAGGGAGCGCCGATTGCGATTACCGTGGAAGGCGCCAATATCCTGACGCGCAGCATGATTATCTTTGGTCAGGGGGCGATTCGCTGTCATCCCTATGTGCTGGATGAGATGGCGGCGGCGCAGAGCGGCGATGTTAATGCCTTTGATAAAGCGCTGTTCAGCCATATTGGTCATGTCGGCAGTAATAAGATACGCAGTCTGTGGCTGGGGCTCACCGCCGGTCGCAGCAGTAAAACACCGACTCGTGACGCCACCCGTCGCTACTATCAGCATCTGAACCGCATCAGCGCCAACCTCGCATTGCTGTCGGATGTTTCAATGGCGGTGCTGGGCGGTAGTCTGAAACGGCGTGAGCGCATCTCTGCGCGTCTTGGTGATGTGCTAAGCCAGCTATTTCTGGCCTCTGCTGCGCTGAAACGCTATGAAGATGAAGGCCGCAATGAAGCCGACCTGCCGCTGGTGCACTGGGGGGTACAGGACGCGCTGAATCAGGCCGAGCTGGCGATGGACGATCTGCTGCGTAATTTCCCCAACCGTCTGATCGCGGGCATGCTGCGCGTGGTGATCTTCCCAACCGGTCGCCACTGCCGGGCGCCATCTGATCGGCTGGATCATAAACTGGCGCGCATTCTGCAACTGCCTTCGGCGACACGCACCCGTCTCGGACGCGGTCAGTATCTGACCCCGGGCGCCCATAACCCGGCCGGTCAGCTGGAAGAAGCGTTGCAGGATGTGATGGCGGCGGAAGCGATCCACGATCGGCTGTGTAAGCAACTGAAGAAGAGTCTGTCGTTTACCCGTCTGGATAAACTGGCAACGCGTGGGTTGCAGGAAGGATGGATTGATCAGCAGGAAGCGGAGGTGCTGACGCGTGCCGAAGCCAGTCGCCTGCGTTCGATTAATGTCGATGATTTTGCCGCCGATGCGCTGGCGACCCAGCCGGTAAAAACGGTCGCGCCGGCACGGAAAATAGAGGCGGCTTAAAGCGAGCCGGGTGATAAATCAGGCGGGATCCGTAAATGGTCCCTGGAGGCATAGGCGGCGGGATTTATTCCGCCCGCTGTCTTATGCAACACGGGAGCCATAAATGGCTCCCCTACATCAGGGCGGCAGATATTCTTCTGTAGGGGCGGCATTTATGCCGCCCGTATCAATGGTTTGCACTGCTGCCACCTTCGGGACGGGAGCCATTAATGGCTCCCCTACATCAGGAGGCAGATATTCTTCTGTAGGGGCGGCATTTATGCCACCCGTATCAATGACTTGCACTGCTGCCACCTTCGGGACGGGAGCCATAAATGGCCCCCTACCGGATCCGTAGCGGCGGGATTTATTCCGCCCGTTGTCTTATGCAACACGGGAGCCATAAATGGCCCCCTACGGACCCTGTAGCGGCGGGATTTATTCCGCCCGCTGCCTGATGCAGCACGGGAGCTACGATATTCCAGAAACTCCTGCAACAGAAATACCCTTAACCGTTTTGCCGAATACGCGCAATCAGCGCATCGATATCCTGCACATGTGGCGCCGCCACAATCAGCGTCTTACCTAAGCTGATAGCATGACGCAAACACTCATCGCGCATCGGCTCGCTGGCGATTTTCTTGATATCCGCAACCTGCGAAATCCCCACGGTACGGCGAATCAGCTCGGTGCCGCAGAAACCAATGGTATCCTGCAACACCTGCTGCAGAAATGCCCGGGCATAACCCGGATACGCCAGCGCCCGATCGCGGGTTTTCTCTGCCGCCAGCGCAAGAAAACGCTCAGCAAAGCCCAGCCAGACTTCACGGACATCCGCTAAACGCTGTTCGCGCCCATCTGCCGCTTCCCTGGCTGCCAGCAAGCCCGGCAGCGCGCAGTAGTTAATCAGCAGGTTGCCAATCGCCGTGCCAACGTCAAAACCGATCGGGCCGTAGAAACCAAACTCGGCATCAATCGCTTTCAGGCTGGTGGCCGTCACAAAGATCGAACCACTATGAATATCGCCGTGCAACAGCGCTTCGGCATGGGACAGGAAGCGGTGCTTCAGGCCCGCCACGGCAACTCTTAGCTGATGGTCATCGCGCAGTTCAGCGACAAAACTCTCCAGCGTCGCCGGGTAAGCATTGCGCTCATGCAGCTGGTACGGATCGTTAAAGAACAGATCCTCCGTCATTTCACACAATTCCGGGTTGGTGAAACGAATGACATCGGCTTTTTTCGCATGGGGATGCTGGAAGAAATCAGAAGTATGAAACAGGGTCTGCGCCAGATATTCACCCAGCTGCGCCGCCGCCAGCGGGAAATAACTGCCTTTCACCAGTTCGCCGCGCCAGATAGCGTGATCGGAAAGATCTTCCATTACCATTACCGCTAAATCAGTATCGTAATGCAGAAGTTTGACGGTATGCTGCGGACAAAATTTACTGTGTTCCAGCAGCGTTTCCGCTTCAAGGCGCGCACGATCCAGCGTCAGAGGCCAGGACTCGCCGACAACTCGCACGTAGGGCAGCGCCTGTTTGACGATAATCCGGCTCTGGCCCGTCTGGTCAAAAATTTTAAACACCAGATTAAGGTTACCATCGCCAACTTCCTGTGCGTCCACCAGTGAGGACGGATCGTCCAGGCCACCAAATTGTCGGGCATAATCCACAGCGTCTGCTGCAGTGAACGTACGGTATTGCGACATTGCCTTCTTCCTCATCGAAACTTTGTGCCTGATATAATAAGAATAAGCCGTTCAGACGTCTATACATCCGCGCTGCATGTTGGCACAATATGCAGCATTAACGCAACATGGATTTAAAACAGATGCAGACATTCAGCACCACCAGTTTACAGGTTCGTGACAATCAGCTGTGGATCCTTGATCAGCAGGCACTGCCGCAAGAAAAAATCTGGTGCCCTACTCCCGACGTTACCACGCTGGTCGGCCATATTCAGGCATTGCGCGTACGCGGTGCGCCGCTGATTGGCCTCTCCGCCAGTCTGCTGCTGGCGCTGCTGGCGGAAAACGGCATGCCGCAGGCAGAGCTGGCTGTGGCGCTGGAGGTGCTGCGCGCATCACGACCAACGGCGGTCAACCTGATGAACAATCTCGACCGCATGAAACTGGCGCTGGCGCAGGATCATTTCGTTGCCGCCCTCAGCGCCGAGGCGCTACGCCTGGTGGCTGAGGATAAAGCGCTGTGCGACAGCATCGCCGCCGCAGGCAGCGCGCTGGTTAGCCCCGGCAGCCGTCTGCTGACCCACTGTAATACCGGCGGCCTCGCGACTGCCGGCGTCGGTACCGCGCTGGGCGTTATCGCCCGTGCTCACCAGCAGGGCAAGGTAGCCAATGTCTGGGTCGATGAAACCCGTCCGCTGTTACAGGGTGGTCGTCTGACCGCCTGGGAGCTGGGCGAACTGGGGGTCCCTTACCAGCTGATTTGTGACTCAATGGCTGCCAGCCTGATGGGGCTAAAACAGGTCGATGCCATTTGGGTAGGCGCCGATCGAATTGCCGCCAACGGCGACGTGGCGAATAAAATCGGCACTTACAGTCTGGCGGTGCTGGCGCACTATCACGCTATTCCGTTCTATGTTGCCGCCCCGCATACCACCCTCGATCGCCAGTGTCCGCATGGCGCCGCGATCCCGATTGAGCAGCGCGATGCGCGCGAAGTCACCGGTGTTGCCGGTAGTTTTGGCCAGGTGCAGTGGGCGCCGGCTGCCGCCAGCGTCTATAACCCGGCGTTTGATGTTACCCCCGCCGCGCTGATTAGCGGTTGGGTGCTGGATACCGGGGTGGTGACACCTGCGCAGGTGGCGGAAGGAATTTTTCAGCCGCGTTAAGCGTACGGGCGGCGCCAACGCCGCCCGCCGCAGCGGGTTTATGGCAGACGCGGGTAAGCATCAGCAATAGTGTCGCCGGTAAACTGCGCAATCCAGCCTTCAGGATTATCGAAAATACGGATGGCAGTAAAGTGCGGAGCGGAACCCATATCAAACCAGTGTGGCGTTCCGGCTGGCACCGACAGCAAGTCATTCTTCTCACACAGGATCTGATAGATCTTACCATCAAGGTGCAGACAGAACAGCCCGGCGCCTTCCACAAAGAAACGCACTTCATCTTCGCCATGGGTATGCTCGGCAAGAAACTTACTGCGCAGCACCTCTCTCTGCGGATTGTCGGCACGCATGCTGATCACATCCCAGCTCTGATAGCCCTTCTCGGCCACCAGACGATCGATGGCATGCTGATAAGCTTTGATCACGGTGTCCGCATCCGGATTGTCACCCAGATCGCGATCGGCTGCCCAGCGTTCAAAGCGCACATCTTTGGCATTCAGCTGCTGACGGATCGCTTCAGCATCGGTGCTGTGCCAGACCGGCTGGGTGGCTTCAGTATCGGTAAAAATAGTCAATGCACTCATGAGGAAAACAGCTCCAGGTTAATCTGATCAAAACGGTTTACCTGACGATGGACGCTGACTGCATCCGCCTCGTCGCGAATTAACTGCACGCTGTGCCAGCCAGCCTGCTGTGCGGCATCCAGTTCCTGGCGGATATCGGATAAGAACAGCAGTTCACTGGCGGGCAGCGCGATCTGGCTGGCGATATTGCGATACGAAGCAACTTCGCGCTTGGCGCCAACATGGGTATCGAAATAACCGCTGAATAGCGGAGTGATATCACCTTCGTCGCTATAACCAAATAACAATTTCTGCGCTGCTATTGAGCCAGATGAATAAACGTATAGTGCAATCCCCTGTGCCTGCCACTGCTGTAATGCCGGCAGCACATCCGCATACAGATGACCTTTAAAATCACCGTTCAGATAGCCATTACGCCAGATCATCCCCTGCAGCGCTTTTAACGCGGTAGATTTGCGATCCTGGTCCATAAAGCTAAACAGGATATCCACCAGCTGCTCTGGCGTGGCGGCCGGTTGCGCAATTTCGCTACGCAGATCGTTCAGCACCGCGCTGACCGCCTGCTGATGCTGGTGTTGCGCGATATACGCCGCCAGGTGCTGACGGGCGTAGGGAAACAGCACATTATGCACAAAGCGAATATCGCTGGTGGTACCTTCGATATCGGTAACAATCGCACGAATCATTTGGCCTCCAGCAGGCGTCGTTGCATTTCACACAGAAACAGGAATTCCAACCCTTCCAGATGACGCCTGGCCTCATTTACATCTTTGCCCCAGCAGGTCAGGCCGTGACCACGCAGCAGAAAGCCGTAACGCAGAGGGGTATCGCGGGCAAACAGTTCAATGCGCTGCGCCAACGCATCGATATCCTGATCGTTATCGAATAGCGCAATCGACACACTGTCGAGATGCGACTGCTGTCCGGCAAGGGTTTTCTGCATTTCATAACCCTGCAGCAGCAGCGCCGCGCCTTTTTCCACCCGTGACAGCACCGTCGAATTAACCGTATGGGTGTGCAGTACGGCGCCCGCATCCGGGAACAGACGATAGATTAAGGTATGCAGTCCGGTTTCCGCTGAAGGCTTACGCCCGGACGGCGCACGGTTGCTGGCTATTTCTACCTGGATAAAATCATCGCGTGTCAGGCTGCCTTTATCTTTGCCTGATGTGCTCAGCAGGCAGTAGCTGTCATCTGCGCGAACCGACATATTGCCGCCGGTCGCCGGCGCCCAGCCTTTTGCGCCAATCCAGTGGCAAGCCGCCACCAGCTGGTCCAATTGCGCTAAAACCGTCATACCTTTCCTTATTTTTCAGGTGTTTGCAACGCTACTCTCGTTAGCTTTTAGACGTCTAAGCGTCTTGATTGCCAAATATTAACATCGTGTTATAGTGGCAGCAACACAGGCTTCCACCTCCAAGACATTAGCTCTATAGGTCATACACTCATGAGTCAAACACCCCTGATTCCCGAGAGCAAACTTCCGGCGCTCGGCACCACCATTTTTTCGCAAATGAGCGCGCTGGCACATCAGTATCAGGCGATCAATCTGTCGCAGGGTTTTCCTGACTTCGATGGCCCCGGCTATCTGCAGGAACGTCTGGCATACCATGTCAGCCAGGGCGCTAACCAGTATGCACCGATGACCGGCGTGCAGTCGCTGCGCGAAGTCATTGCCACTAAAACCGCCGAACTGTATGGCCATCTGCCGGACGTCGATAGCGATATTACCGTGACCGCCGGCGCCACTGAAGCGCTGTTCGCGGCGATTACCGCGCTGGTACGTCCGGGCGATGAGGTGATCTGCTTCGACCCAAGCTACGACAGCTATGCTCCCGCGGTTACGCTGGCGGGTGGGGTAATGAAGCGTATCGCCCTGCAACCACCGGGCTTTAACGTGGACTGGCAGCAGTTTGCCAGCCTGTTGTCGCCGCGCACCCGACTGGTGATCCTCAATACGCCGCACAATCCGTCCGCCACCGTCTGGCAGCAAAGCGATTTTGCCGCTCTCTGGCAGGCGATCGCTGAGCAGGAAATCTATGTGCTGAGCGATGAAGTGTATGAACATATCTGTTTTGCCGCCGAAGGGCATGCCAGCGTGCTGGCGCATGCGCAGCTGCGTGAACGCGCCATTGCCGTCTCGTCGTTCGGTAAAACCTTCCATATGACCGGCTGGAAAGTGGGTTACTGTGTGGCCCCCGCCGCCCTGAGCGCGGAAATTCGTAAGGTGCATCAGTATCTGACCTTTTCGGTTAATACCCCGGCGCAGCTGGCGCTGGCGGATATGCTGCGCGATCAGCCCGATCATTATCGCCAATTGCCGGACTTTTACCGTGGCCGCCGCGACCGCTTTGTGCAGGCGCTGGCCAAAAGCCGGCTGCAGCTCCTGCCGTGTGAAGGTACCTATTTCTTACTGGCCGATTACAGCGCGATCTCCGATCTGGATGACGTCAGTTTTTGCCAGTGGCTGACCAAAGAAGTTGGCGTGGCGGCGATCCCGCTGTCGGTATTCTGCGCCGATGCTTTTCCTCATAAACTGATCCGCCTGTGCTTCGCCAAACAGGAAGCCACGCTGGATGCTGCTGCGGAGCGCCTGTGTCGACTTTAAAACTGACGGTACTGCAACAACCACTGGTCTGGATGGATGGTGGCGCCAACCTGCGCCACTTTGACACTCTGCTGGCGGAAATACACGACAGCGATCTGATTATCCTGCCGGAAATGTTTACCACCGGCTTCGCCATGGAAGCGGCCAAAAGTTCGCTGCCGCAGGCGCAAGTAGTCAAATGGTTGCAGGCCCATGCTAAAACCACCAATGCCATGGTGGGCGGCAGCGCGGCGATTCAGACCGATAAAGGTGCGGTTAACCGCTTCCTGCTGGTCGAGCCGGACGGCAAACTGCACAGCTATGATAAACGCCATCTGTTCCGCATGGGTGATGAGCATCATCACTATCTGGCTGGTGAGCGCCGTGAGATTATTGAGTGGCGCGGCTGGCGTATTCTGCCGCAGATCTGCTATGACCTGCGCTTCCCGGTGTTTTCACGTAATCAGAACGACTACGATCTGGCGCTGTATGTGGCTAACTGGCCAGCGCCGCGCGCCCTGCACTGGCAGTCGTTGCTGCTGGCGCGCGCCATTGAGAATCAGGCGTATATTGCCGGCTGTAACCGCGTCGGTAGTGATGGCAACCAGCATCAGTACAGCGGTGATAGCCGGATTATCAGCCCGCAGGGTGAGATTCTGGCTGCCGCTGAGCCGCATCAGCCCGCCCGTCTTGATGCAGAGCTATCGCTGGAAGTATTGCGCGAATATCGCGAGAAGTTTCCTGCCTGGCGTGATGCCGACGCCTTTCGCCTGTAATGAAACGGCCTGTGGGGATCCCTCCCCGCAGGCCGTTTATTGTTATTAATATTGCTATATCCAGTAAAAAAACTTACCAATTAGTCTGCTGACGCGTAAACGGCACGCTTACGGTTGTGCTGCGAAGGTCGTGTCGCCGGTACTACAATAAAACCACCCGGCGTTAATTATTATAATACCCTGATACTACGGTAATTGCCCCGGTGCCGACCCAGTGTGTTTTTTTGGGGTGCCGGGCAATTATGCCAATATATCCTCACAGATCAATGCCACGGTCAGATGCTATTAGCAATAAGTCTAATAACTAAGAATAAAAATGATCGCGTTGTTTTTTCGAGAAAAAAACAAAGATAGCGGCCAAAAACAGTAGTAATAACGCAAGATTAGTGGGGAAAATAAAGAGGAAAATACCGAATGAGGGCGTAATTAAATCAGATTTCTTTAGGTATTTCTCTTACCAGAACCACTTATTACCGCTGCGCTTTGCCAGATTTACGCCACGCCACCTGCCAATACCGGTGAGCCATCAATGGCTCCGGTACTGAAACGCACCGCTTTGCGGGCGGCGCCAACCGTCCCGGCAAGGGCGTTATCAGGAGCCACGGTAAGTGGACCACGACCATGGCGATATCAGAAACGGTAAATGATAGTGGCTGCCGGTTGCCGGAATAATAAAATCGATCTGCGCCGTGACATAGAGCGCGTCGCGCCCGCTAATGGCAAAGTAATCGCCGATTTCAGCGGTCAGCCGGTAGTGACCGGGGGTCAGCGGCTCAGTGGTAAAATCCTTAATACGGCCATCACTGTCGGTCTGGCCTTTTACCACCGGCAGCCAGCCGGTAGTGCTGTCCTGTTCCAGCGCAATCACCACGCCGCCGGCCGGTTTACCCAGTGCCGTATCCAGTACATGAGTGCTAATGGTGCTCATTGAAAACTCTCCCTAAGACGCAGCAGGGTAATTTCACGTAGTTGCATTAACGCTTCCTGTTGTTCCTGCTGTGGATCATTTGCCAGCCGGCGCTGCAGCTCGGCAAGCATCTCCTCGCCGCTGCGCCCCCTGGCGCGAATCAGAAACACCCGGCCAAAGCGCTGTTCATAGTCAGCATTGCCGTTACGCAGCGCCTGCTTCAGTCGCGAGTCGTCGTCGTTTACCGCCGACTGCTCCTGGCGCGACAATGCAGCCTCTTTACCCGCCCCCGACGCCCGCTCGCCAATCCGCGGATGCGCAGCAAGCGCCTGCTGCAGGTCGTCCGCATCCCAGTGGCTGGCGAGCTTATCCGCATACTGCAACAGCGCATCAAGGGAAGCATAGGGCCGCGCGGCGGCCAGTTCGCCGCTCCAGCCAGCCAGCGCCACACAGTGGGCAATAGCGGCACGCGCAGCGGCATCCGTCAGTTGATTAAACTGTTCCAGTTTCATCATCTGTTGCCCAGCCCGTTGCCAGCGATATCATGCACCGCCAGAAGGTAGGCCTGAACCGCTTTGGCCACATCGCTTTCCAGCACCGATTCCGCCGGATGATGACTGATGCCACGGTCGCAACGCACAAACAACATCCCCACCGGCCAGCGTTCGGCAATGGCGATAGCATCATGGCCTGCGCCGCTTGGCAGCGACAAACTGCTGCCCTGTACTTGCGTCACCGCCCGGCTGAGTGCCGACTGCAACTGCTCATCACAGCGCGTGGCGGCAATACGGTAATATTCATCCGCGCTAAACGTCAGACCACGACGCAAGGCGATGGCTTCCGCCTGGGTGAGCAGATCGGAGAGCAATACCGCCAGCGGCTGGTCTTCCGGCCCGCGGATATCCAGGGTTAAGTCCACTTCGCCCGGGATCACATTCACCGCGCCCGGGGCACATTGTAAGGTACCAACGGTGGCGACCAGCTGCGGATTGTGCTGTGGCGTGGTGTTTTCGATATAGACCATCCACTCGGCGGCGGCGGCGAGGGCATCTTTACGATGCTTCATCGGCACGGTACCGGCATGGCCCGCTTCGCCGACAAAGCGGCAGTTCAGACGACGCGCGCCGTTAATCGCCGTGACCACCCCCAGCGCCAGCTGCTGCTGTTCAAGGCAAGGCCCCTGCTCAATATGCAGTTCCAGGTAGGCGACAATATCGCTTACCTGACGGGCGGCCTGAGCAATATTGCCGGCATCAAGACCGACATCGGCCATTGCCTCAGCCACGGTAATGCTGTTACCGTCCGGATGCGTCGGCCAGCTTTCCGGCCAGCTGCCGGTGATGCCACGGCTGCCCAGCAGGGTAATACCAAAACGCGTCCCCTCTTCATCGCCAAAACCGACAATCTCAATCGCCAGCGGCAAACGTAGCTGGCGCTGATGCAGATAGTGCACGGTTTCGATAGCGGTCAGCACCCCAAGCATGCCGTCATAGCGACCGGCATTACGCACCGTATCAAGGTGCGACCCCAGCAGCAGCGCCGGTGCGCCGGCGGCGGCGGCTTCATAGCGGCCACAAATATTGCCGACGCTGTCCTGCCACACCTGCATACCGGCCGCAGCCATCCACTCGCCCACCCGGGTATTGGCGCGCATATGCTCCGGTGACAGATAAACGCGCGTCAGCTTATCGGCGGTTTCGCTGATTTCCGCCAGCGCGTCGCAGCGGGCCATCACCCGGGCGGCAGCCTGTGCAGCTTCGGTTGCGTTCATCAGACAGCCACTCATTAGCGGCTCCCGTTGCTGTACAGATCCCATGCCGCCTGCATCGCCGCGCCCTGCGTGGTTTTAAAGCCGAGATGGTTCAGTACCGCTTCCAGCGCGGCGAGGGTTTGCAGTACGCAATCTTTACGCGCGTTATACCCCATGGTGCCGATACGCCACACTTTGCCGACCAGCGGACCAAATGAGGTGCCAATTTCAATGCCAAAATCTTCCAGCATCAGCTTACGCGCCTGATCGCCGTTAATCCCTTGCGGGATCACCACGCCGAGCACGTTATTCATCTTATGCGACAGATCGCCAAAGGTTTCCAGTCCCATGCCCTGAATACCGGCCAGCATCGCATCCCCGTGCAGCTTATGACGTGCAATGCCGTTATCCAGACCTTCCTGCAGGATCAGGCGCGCGCATTCCCGGGCGCCAAACAGCGCGCTGGTGGCTTCAGTATGGTGGTTAAGACGCTCCGGCCCCCAGTAATCCATGACCATGCCGAGATCAAAATAGTTGGAGTAGATCATCTCATCATCGCCATCCTGATGGGCGGCGGTGCGGATGCCCTGCTCGACGCATTTACGTTTACGGATCACCGCTTCCATCTGCGGGCTGAGGGTGATCGGCGAGGTGCCCGACGGGCCTCCCAGACACTTCTGCATCCCGGCAGACACCGCATCCAGCCCCCAGGCATCGGTTTCCAGCGGGTTGCCGGCGAAAGAGGCGGTGGCATCGGTATAGAACAACACGCCATATTTGCGGCAGATGGCGCCAAGATCTTCCAGCGGCTGCAGCATGGTGGTGGAGGTGTCGCCCTGTACCGTCAGCAACAGGCGCGGACGCACGGCTTTAATCGCATCTTCGATTTGATCCGCGCTAAAAACTTCGCCCCACGGCACTTCGATGGTGTGCACTTCCGCACGGCAGCGGCGGGCGATTTCACACAGCAGATGACCAAAACGGCCAAATACCGGTACCAGCACTTTATCGCCCGGACGGATCGCCGACAGCAGAATCGCTTCAATACCGGCGCGCGAGGTGCCGTCGATCAACATGGTCCAGCGGTTTTCGGTACGAAACACCGCACGATACAGCTCCATCACTTCATTCATATAGCTGGTCATTGCCGGATCGTACTGACCGAGCAGCTGGCTCGACATGGCGCGCAGCACGCGCGGATCGGCATTAATCGGTCCCGGTCCCATCAGCAGACGCTGTGGCGGATTAATTTGCGGGTAGTGAGTGATATCCATGGTTCATTCCTTAGGTAAATGCCCTGATGCGTTAATTGAGGCCGCGCACCGAGGAGATAAACTGTTTGAGTTCCGGCGTCTGCGGATCGGCGAACACCGTACGGCTGTCGCCCTGTTCCCATACCCGCCCCTGATGCATAAACACCACGCGATCGCCGACTTCCCGGGCGAAGTTCATTTCGTGGGTCACCAGAATCAACGTCATGCCCTCTTTCGCCAGTTGCTCAAGGACTTTCAGCACTTCGCCCACCAGTTCCGGGTCGAGCGCCGAGGTGATTTCGTCACACAACAGGACTTTCGGCGACATCGCCAGCGCGCGTGCAATGGCGACGCGCTGCTGCTGGCCGCCGGAGAGGTTAGCCGGATAGTAATCCATACGATCGCCGAGGCCGACCTTGTCCAGCATCTGTGCCGCCAGCTGACGGCATTCGCTCTCTTTCTTTTTCAGCACCCGACGCGGCGCCAGCATCACATTTTCCAGCGCGGTCATATGCGGGAACAGATTAAAACTCTGGAATACCATCCCCACCGAGCGGCTGATATCGCGCGCCTGCGAGTCGCGGTCGGTAATAGTGACGCCGCCCAGTTTGATGCTGCCTTCCTGATAACCTTCCAGCCCGTTCATACAGCGTAACAGGGTACTTTTGCCGGAGCCGCTGCGGCCAATTATCGAGATCACTTCACCCATTTCGATATCGAGATCCACGCCTTTTAATACATGGTTCTCGCCGTAATATTTCTGTACCTGATTAATGGTGATGAGCGGCATTGAATTTCTTCTCCAGATATTGGCTGTAGCGCGACAGCGGATAACACATCAGGAAGTAGCCGAGCGCCACCAACCCGAAAACTTTAAACGGCTGATAAGTTACGTTATTCAGTATGGTTCCGGCTTTGGTCAGTTCGATAAAACCAATAATCGACGCCAGCGCGGTCCCTTTAATCACCTGTACCGCAAACCCTACGGTCGGCGCGATACCGATACGCAACGCCTGCGGCGCCACCACGCGCCACAACGTCTGGCCAAAACTCAGCCCGAGACAGCGCGAGGCTTCCCACTGCCCTTTAGGCAGCGCTTTAATGCTGCCGTACCAGATATCCAGCAGAAAGGCGCTGGTATATAGCGTCAGCGCCAGTGACGCGGCGGTCCAGGGGGTGACATCAATGCCAAACAGCGCCACGCCAAAAAATGCCAGAAATAACTGCATCAGCAGCGGCGTTCCCTGAAACAGCTCGACATAAGCGCGGATCAGCCGCAATGACCAGCGACGACCGGTCAGGCGCAGCAGCAGCAAGGGCAGCGTCAGCAGGGTGCCGCCAGCAAATGCCGTCAGTGACAGCAGAATCGTCCAGCGCGCCGCCAGTAGCAGATTGCGCAGGATGTCCCAGTCGGTAAAAGTGGTCATCATGGCTGCTCCCCAAACCATTTGCGGCCTGCGGCCAGTAGCAATTGACGCATGGCGATCGACAGCGCCAGGTACATCAGTGTGGTGACCAGATAAACTTCAAAGCTTAAAAATGTGCGCGACTGAATCAGGTTAGCGGCAAAGGTCAGCTCTTCATAAGAGACCTGCGACACCACCGAAGAGCCAAGCATCACAATAATGCACTGGCTTACCAGTGCCGGATAAATACGTTTTAGTGATGGCGGCAGCACCACGCGAATAAAGGTCTGCGCGCGCGTCAGCCCCAGCACCCGTCCCGCTTCCCACTGTCCTTTTGGCGTCACCTGGATCCCGGCGCGAATAATCTCGGTGCTGTAGGCGCCGAGGTTAATCAGCATCGCCAGCAACGCGGCTTCGCCGGCGGTCAGTTTCATTCCCATATTGGGCAGGCCAAAAACGATAAAGAACAGCTGTACCACAAACGGCGTGTTGCGAATCAGCTCGACGTAGGCCCCCCAGAAGCGGCTTAGCCAGCCGGGCCTGCCGCTACGCAGCGCGGCGCCGAAAATCCCCAGCCCGACGCCGCCGATGGTCGCCAGAACCGTCAGCTGGATGGTCACCCACAGACCGGACAGCAATTCCGGCCAGTGAGGCCACAGCGCGGCAAAGTTGAGTTGTCCGATCATGCTCAGTCCTTACGCGCCTAAATCCGCTGGCAGTGGCGCTTTCAGCCACTCTTCCGACATGCTGTTCAGGGTTTTATCTTTAATCGCCTGCTCAATCAGCGCATCCACCTGCGCTTTCAGCGCGGGTTCGTTTTTGCGCAGACCAATAAAGCACGGCGAGTCTTTCAGCATAAATTTGGCAACCGGCGCTTTATCGGCGTTTTGACGCGCAATAGCAGCAACCACCAGGTTACCGGTGGCAACGTACTGCACCTGACCGGAGAGATACGCGGAGAGCGTGGTGTTATTATCTTCATAGCGTTTCACTTCGGCCCCTTTCGGCGCCACATCGCTTAACACCATATCTTCCACCGCACCACGGGTTACACCGATGGATTTGCCGCTCAGTTCAGCGGCATCTTTCAGCGGCGCATCTTTCGGGCCAAAGACCCCGAGGAAGAATGGCGCGTAAGCACGGCTGAAATCGATCACTTTTTCGCGCTCGGCATTTTTCCCCATGCTGGAGATCACCAGATCGACCTTGTCGGTTTGCAAATAGGGTACGCGGTTAGCACTGGTCACCGGCACCAGCTGTAACTTTAGTTTCATCTGTTTCGCGAGGTATTTCGCCATATCGATGTCATAACCCTGCGGTTGCAAGTCAGTGCCGACAGAGCCAAATGGCGGAAAATCCTGCGGGACGGCAATCCTGATCACGCCACGTTTCTGAATATCCTGCAGCTGATCGGCACTTGCCGTTGTTACCTGAGACAACATCAGCGCCGCGCCCATTACCGCCATTAATACCTTTTTCATCATCATACCCCGGTTAGTTAATCATGAAACAAAAGATTCTTGTTAACTGCATTCTGCAACTAATGTGCCAGAGGCAAAGCTGCCGCTTAATTTTTATAAGTGACAGATTTTACGCGGAAGTGGAGGGAAAACCGGCGGGAATCGGCGAGAACCTATTGAACCAAAAAGAGGCAAAGCACCAAAATGGTGCCCCGTTAGCGTTGTTCCAGCTCGTCAAGGTGCTGATACAGATCGGCGATCTGATGGATACGCTGGCGCCCCTGCGACAATAATTCATGCAGCAGCGCATTCGCCAGCAGATTAACGACGCTCATCGCCGAGGCATAACTGTCAAACGCCGAGACACTATCCAGCGAGGCAAACAGTTGCCAGCGCGATAGCGCGATCACCCCCTGCGCCTGCGGTTCACAGATCAGCAGCACCGGTATATTGTCCTGCTGCAGTTGCTGTAACAGCGGCCTGACAATACGCGGACGACGGCGAAACGCCACCACCACCACCACATCCTCCGGGGTGATATCCACCAGCTCTTCCGCCAGCGTCTGACCAGGTTGCGGCAACAGATAAACCTGGGTACGCGCCTGCACCAGTTGCTGACGCAGGTGCAACGCCACCGGATAAGCATTGCGCATACCGATAATAAATACCCGCTGGCCCTGCGCCAGCGCCTGAATAATCTCGCCAAACTGCGTGGTATCCATGCTGTTTACCCACTGCGTCAGGTTCGCCATCTCCTGCTTGTAGTGGCGCGCCAGCAGCGTGTTGCCCTGCACCGCATCCCGGTTATCGGTTAACGGCATGCCGCTCTGGCGCAGGGTACGCAGTTCATCGCGCATATCCTTATATTTTTCATAACCTAAGCGCTTAAACAAACGGCTAACCGTGGCTTTCGATACCCCGCTCAGCCGCGCCAGTTCAGCGCTGTTGTAGCTGATCAGGTCGTCAAAGTGGTCAAAGACAAAGTCAGCGATGCGCTGTTCCTGCGGCGACAGCTGGGGGTAATGACTTCTCAGACGTTCATCAAGCTGTTTCATGGCGCTCTCTTGTAACTTTCGTTTCACTGAACATAACACAATTTTTCGCGCCGCCAATCTTCCCGGCAGCAAATCATCAATCCGCTGGCAACCTGGAACATCTCTTGCTTCACTGTTCTTCTCTGTAACCCGATAAAAAAGAGCAAGCGATGATTCAGAGTAATATGGCCCCGCTGGGAATGGCGGTGACGCCCCACCATTTGGCGAGTGAAAGCGCCCTCGCCGTGCTGCGTGAAGGCGGCAATGCAATTGAAGCGATGGTCGCTGCGGCGGCAACGATTGCCGTGGTCTATCCGCATATGAATGGCTTAGGTGGCGACGGCTTCTGGCTGATCATGCCGCCGCAAGGCGAACCGGTGGCAATTGATGCCAGTGGTGCGGCCGGTTCGCTGGCGCATTTCGATTTTTACAGCGGTGAACAGCATATCCCGCATCGTGGGCCGAAGGCGGCCCTCACCGTCGCCGGAACCGTCAGCGGCTGGGCGGAAGCGCTGAAAATTTCGACGGAACTGGGCGGCGCGCAGCAACCGCTGGCGCGTCTGCTGGCCGATGCCATTCGCTATGCCGCCGATGGTATTCCGGTTACCCAGTCACAAGCCTCCGCCACGGCAAGCAAATTTAGCGAACTGGTCGCTCAGCCCGGCTTTGCCGCGAACTTTTTACCGAATGGCGAAGTGCCGCGCACTGGCAGTCGTTTCACCCAGCCCGATCTGGCGAACACCCTGACGGCGCTGACGATTGACGGGCTGGACAGCTTCTATCGCGGCCCGCTGGCGCATAAGCTGGCGCTGGAGATGTCGCGCCTCGGCATGCCGATCACCCTGGAAGATCTGCAGAGTCATCAGGCAAAACGCCGCACGCCGCTGTGCGTGTCTCACCAGCAGGGTGAGATCTACAATATGACGCCGCCCACCCAGGGACTGGTTTCGCTGGCGATCCTCGGCATCACCGACCAGTTAAACATGGCAGAGGCTAACGATGCGCAGACCGTGCACCGGATTGTCGAAGCCACCAAGCTGGCATTCGGCCTGCGCGATAAATACCTCACCGATCCGCTGCATATCAGTGAAGAGATGCAGTCACTGCTGACCCGCGACCGTCTGGCGGCGATGGCGGCGCAGATTGATGAGCAGAAAGCGGCGCCATGGGGCAGCGGGCGTGGTCCTGGCGACACGGTCTGGATGGGGGTGATGGACAGCAGCGGGCTGGCGGTCTCCTTTATCCAGAGTATTTACCATGAATTCGGCAGCGGCGTAGTACTGCCCGATACCGGTATTACCTGGCAGAACCGCGGCGCCGCTTTTAGCCTGCAACCCGGCCATCTGCTGGCGCTGGCTCCCGGTAAGCAGCCGTTCCATACCCTGAATCCGGCGGCGGCGCGTCTGCATGACGGCCGCATCATGGTATATGGATCGATGGGTGGCGATGGTCAGCCGCAAACGCAGGCCGCCCTGTTTACCCGTCATGTGGTGCAGGGCGTGCCGCTGCAGCAGGCGATCAGTGCGCCGCGCTGGCTGCTTGGCCGCACCTGGGGTCAGGCATCCGAATCGCTGAAACTGGAAGGCCGTTTTTCCGCGGAAACCATCGCCACACTACGGGCGCTGGGCCATGAGGTGGAAATCCTGCCTGATTTCAGCGAGGCCGTCGGCCATGCGGGCGCCATCGTGCGCCATAACAACGGCATGCTGGAAGGCGCGTACGATCCGCGCAGTAACGGCAGCGCCGCGGGTTTTTAACAGGAGACACTGATGAATAATACCCCTGACTGGGCGGCCTATCTGGCGCAGATGGAGCAGATTCTGGCGCTGGAATTAGATGATGCCCGCCGGGCCGAATTGCTGACGCAGTTTACCCGTATCGCCGCGATGTCGGCGCCGCTGATGGCTTTTCCCCTCGACGATCGTCTGGAAGTGGCGGGAGTGTATAAAGCATGAATCTGGCCACGCTCTCAATTGCAGAACTGCAATCCGCACTGACATCAGGCGAGATCAGCGCGCGCGAGATCGCCCGGCAGACGCTGAGCGCGATTGAACAGCACAACCCGGCAATTAATGCCTGGACGCAGGTGACCCGCGATCGCATGCTGCAGGAAGCCGATCGTATTGACGGTTTACGTCGTAGCGGCCAGCCGCTGCCGGTGCTGGCCGCAGTGCCTTATGCGGTAAAAAATCTGTTCGACGTGGCGGGCTATAGCACGCTGGCCGGCGCCAGTCTGTTCAGCGACCGTCCCGCTGCGCGTCATGATGCCTGGGCAGTGGATAAGCTGGCGAAGTCTGGCGCCCTGCTCTCCGGCATGCTGAATATGGATGCTTACGCCTACGGTTTTACCACCGAAAACAGTCATTACGGCGCCACCCATAATCCGCGCGACCTCAGCCGTATCGCCGGTGGTTCTTCCGGCGGTTCAGCGGCGGCGGTGACCGCCGGGCTGGTGCACTTCTCCCTCGGTAGCGATACCAATGGCTCCATCCGCGTGCCTGCTTCACTGTGCGGTATTTTAGGTCTGAAACCCACCTTTGGTCGTCTGTCGCGCAGCGGCAGCCATCCTTTTGTCGCCAGTCTGGATCATATTGGTCCGTTCGCCCGTAGCGCCGCGGATCTGGCGACAGTGTATGACGCCTTGCAGGGTGCGGATAGCCAGGATGCCTTCCAGGCCAGCGTGGCGGTGCAACCCACCCTGGCAGCGCTGGAGAAAGGTCAGGAGGGGCTACGCTGTGGCGTGCTCGGGGGCTATTTTCACCGCTGGTGTAATGACGATGCGCGCGCGGCTGTGGCCGCCGCCGCCCGCGCGCTGAATGGCAACGATGAAGTCCTGCTGCCTGATGCCGAAATTGCCCGCTCATCAGCGTTTCTGATCACCGCTTCCGAAGGCGGGAACCACTATTTACCGGCGCTGCGTGCCACCCCGGAGCGTTTCGAGCCGCTGTCACGCGAGCGCCTGCTGGCGGGGGCGATGATCCCGGCGGCCTGGTATGTGCAGGCCCAGCGCTTCCGTCGTCATTTCCAGCAGCAGGTGTTGCCGTTGTTTGAACAGTTCGATGTACTGATTGCGCCAGCGACGCCGTGCAGCGCCACCACCATTGGTCAGGAGACGATCCACATTAACGGACTGGATCTGCCGACCCGCGCCAATATGGGAATGCTGACGCAGCCAATCTCATTCCTTGGTCTGCCGGTAACCACCGTGCCGCTGCAAACCGCCAGCGGGCTGCCGATTGGCCTGCAGCTGATTGCCGCACCGTTTAAAGAAGAGATGTGTTTACGTGCCGCCCGCGCGCTGGAACAGCAGGGGCTGGTTATGGCGCAAGCCGTCACGATGAGTAAATAACCATGAACAGTGAATATATTGATCGCCCGGCGATTATCGCCGAAGTGACCGCCGCATTTTACCGTTACGAAACCGCGCTGGTCAGCAATGATACGGCGGTGCTGGACGAGCTGTTCTGGCATGACCATCGCACCGTGCGTCTCGGCGCCGGTGAAAATTTATATGGTATTGAGCAGATCCGCGCTTTCCGCGCCGCCCGTCCGTCCGCCGGTTTAGCCCGTCAGTTGCAGAATACCCTGATCACCACTTTTGGTGATGATTATGCGGTATGCAGTACCGAGTTTACCCGTGAGGGCAGCGCCAGCACCGGTCGTCAGCAGCAGACATGGGTACGGATGCCAGCCGGGTGGCGAATTGTCGCGGCACAGGTAAGTTTGATGAGCTGAAATCGTTGCGTCAGGCACGGGCGGAATAAATTCCGCCCGCTACAGATAGCGATCAGACCTGCGGCGCAGGATGCGCCTTAACCCAATGCTCGGCGATCTGCTGCCGCGTGCACACCCACGCTTTATCATGCTGCTGCACATAATCAAGAAAACGCTGCAGCGCTTTAAAACGACCCGGGCGCCCCAGCAAGCGACAGTGCATACCAACCGACATCATCTTCGGTGAGCTCTCCCCCTCTTCATACAGCACATCAAAACTGTCTTTCAGATAGGTGTAAAACTGCTCGGCAGTATTAAACCCCTGCGGGGTGGCGAAACGCATATCGTTGGTTTCTAAGGTATAAGGAATAATCAGATGCGGTTTTACCGTACCATCCTGGCAGGTTACCTGCGTCCAGAAGGGCAGATCGTCACCGTAGTAGTCGCTGTCATAAGTAAATCCGCCATGCTCAACCACCAGCCGACGGGTGTTCGGACTGTCACGCCCGGTATACCAGCCGGTCGGGGCTTTACCGAACAGGTCCATCAGCACATCCACCGCCTGCTGCATATGCTGACGCTCCGTTTTGGCGTCCATCCCCTGATAGTGGATCCAGCGCCAGCCGTGACTCACCACATCGTAATCGGCCTGTTTAATCGCTGCGACGATTTCCGGATGGCGCGCCAGCGCCATCGCCACGCCAAACACGGTAAGCGGCAGGCCACGCTTCTGAAACTCGTGATGAATGCGCCAGAAACCAGCCCGGGAACCATACTCATACAGCGAATCCATCGACATATGGCGCTCAGGGTAACTGGCGGCGCCAATAATATCGGATAAAAACTGCTCCGAACCGGCGTCGCCGTGCAGAATATTATTTTCCGCACCCTCCTCATAGTTCAGCACAAACTGTACGGCAATCCGCGCGCCATCGGGCCATGCCGCATGGGGTGGATTACCGGCGTAACCACGCAGATCGCGCGGATAGTTTTTGTTGAAGCTATATTCTTTCTTCTCTGCGGCATCAGTCATTGTCAGGTTTCCTGTCGTCGAGCCGAACTATCAGTTTAGGTGCTGAAAAGCGCCCGTCATGGTTTTTCGGATCGGAAAATCAAGATCGCCATGTTTGCTGGTTGATAATCCCAGCGCCACCAGCGATTCCACCATTTTCACCGCTGCACCCACGCCGTCAATAACCGGCAGACCAAGTTCCAGCGTTAACTCTCTGGCCAGCGTCGCCATCCCCCCGCAACCCAGCACAATGGCACCGCTGCCATCTTCGCGCTTCGCTTGTATACAACGCGCGCGCACTTTCTCTTGCGCGATACCACTGCCATCTTCCAGCGCCAGCACCGGTAAGTCGATAGCATGCAGTGCCGCGCAGTGATGCGCAAAACCATATTGCTGCAGCAAATGACGCGCGATAATCAGGGTACGCGGTAATGTCGTCACAATCGAAAAACGTGTCGCGACCATCGTCGCCATATGCATCGCCGCTTCGGCAATACCGACCACCGGTCCCTGCGCCAGCTCACGCGCCGCCAGCAAACCCGGGTCGCCAAAGCAGGCGATCACATGACCACTGACCCCCTGCTGGCGCCCCAGTTTAATTTGCTCCAGCACGCCCACGGCGGCAATCGCCTCATCAAAGTGGCCCTCAATCGAAGGTACACCCTGCGAAGGGGATACCGCCACAATTTCAGTCTCCGCCGCCGCCACCGCACGGGCGGCGCGGGCGATGGTTTCCGTCATCGCCCAACTGGTGTTGGGATTAATCACCTGAATAATCTGTTTTGCCATTACTCTGCGCTCCCGGGCTGACCAAACAGGCGCGCAAAGTCAGGCAGCGTCTCGCCGCTGCGTTCAAAGTGCAGGCTGGCTACGATATTGGCGAAATGTTGCTGCATCGCGTCTGTCAGCGCCGACAGCGATTTCTCACGTAACATGGCGATCAGACGATCGTGATCGTGACAGCGGCAGCCCTGCTGCCACGGGGCGCCCCAGGCGGCAATCACCAGTGATGAACGCTGTGTCAGCCGCGTCACCATTTCAGTCAGTACCTGGTTGCCGGAAATCGCCTGCAGCTGAATATGAAAAGCCGCCGAGAGGCGGATTGCCGCCGGACCATCATGCTCTTCATGCGCCAGCTGTTCCTGGCGCGCCAGCTTCTCCAGCGCCGCCAGATGCGGCGGCTGACAGTGCGCCAGCACAAAAGGCAGGTTGGCGCACTCAATCAGTGAACGGGTACGAAAGATATCCTGTGCTTCATCTACGCCAGGCGTCGCCACCTGTGCACCACGCTTGGGCGTCAGGGTGACCATTTGCACTGCCGCGAGGCGCTGTAGCACTTTACGGATCCCGGTACGGCTGACGCCAAATACTTCCGAGAGCGCCTCTTCAGGCAATTTACTTCCGGGTGGCAACTGATGTTCCACTATCGCTGACATCAGCGCCTGATAGATGGGTTCGTCTTTATCATTCAGGTCAGAGGCCGTTTTCAGGCCATTTTCACTCTTCATTACCTACTCCGGTAAACATCATTGCATACAAGAATCGTATACATGAAATTCCACTCCTGTATACAAAATTTCATTTTTGGCCTGTTTCCTGCAATACCCCTTCCACAGAGTTTGTTATTCGGTGCATTCAGAGGAGCAGGTTTCATGCCAAATAGTCAAAGTGTTAACCCGGCGTCGGCAAGCGAAGCCAATGCCAACTACAGTCCGCGGCTGTGTAATGAAGATCTGGCGCCGACGCGCGACCAGAACTGGAGCTGGTACAACATCTTTTCGTTCTGGATGTCGGATGTACACAGTATGGGCGGCTATGTGGTCGCCGCCAGCTTCTTTACCTTAGGCCTGGCAAGCTGGCAGGTATTGCTGTGTCTGCTGGTCGGTATCTGTATTGTACAGATCTGCGCTAACCTGGTCGCCAAACCCAGCCAAATGGCGGGAGTCCCGTATGCGGTAATCTGTCGTCAGGCATTTGGCGTGTTTGGCGCCAATATCCCGGCGGTGATCCGCGGCCTGATCGCCTTCGCCTGGTATGGCATTCAGACTTACCTTGCCGCCAGTGCGCTGATGCTGGTAGCGCTGAAGTTCTGGCCGGCGCTGGCGCCAATGACCCAGGTCTCATGGCTGGGTCTGTCGCAGCTGGGTTGGGTCTGTTTCGGGATGATGTGGCTGCTACAGGCGATGGTGTTCTGGCACGGGATGAGCGCAATTAAACGCTTTATCGATGTTGCCGGTCCGGCGGTGTATATCGTGATGCTGTCACTGGCAGGCTGGATTGTCTGGCAGACCGGTTTCGACGGCATCTCCTTTACCCTCGCCAGTAAGCAACTGAGCGTCGGCGAGCAAAGCTGGCAGATGATTACCGCCACCGCGCTGGTGGTCTCCTACTTCTCCGGTCCGTTACTTAACTTTGGCGACTTTTCGCGCTACGGCAAAAACATGGGCGAAATTCGTCGCGGCAACCGCTGGGGTTTACCGTTTAACTTCCTGCTGTTCTCTATTGTCACGGTCGTGATTGTCTCCGGCACCCAGTCACTGTTTGGCAAGATGATTACCGATCCCATCGAAACCGTCAGTATGGTGGGTAACGATCTGGCAGTGGCCATTGGCCTGCTAACGATGATCACCGCCACTATCGGCATCAATATTGTCGCGAACTTTGTCTCACCGGCATTCGACTTCTCTAACTGCTCGCCGCAGAAGATCAGTTTCCGCACCGGCGGCATGATCGCCGCAGTAGGTTCGGTGCTGCTGACGCCGTGGAACCTGTTCCAGTCGCCAGAGCTGATTCACTATACGCTGGATGTGCTCGGCGCCTTTATTGGTCCGCTGTTCGGTATTCTGCTGGTGGATTTCTATCTGATTAAACGTGGCACGGTATCGGTAAACGATCTGTTTGACGATACGCCCAAAGGGAAGTACTGGTATCGCGGCGGCTTTAACCCGAAAGCGATTGCTGCCCTGCTGCCAGCGGTGGCGATTGGCCTGGTGATCAGCTTTATTCCTTCACTGCATGCGGTAGCCAACTTTAGCTGGTTTATTGGCGCCTTCCTCAGTGGCGGCGCTTATCGCTGGATTGCCCGCGATGAACGCGCGGGTGTATCTGCGACGCAATATACCGGCAAGGTAGCGATTCAGAAGGACTAAAACGACGAAAGCCTGATTCATTACTGAATCAGGCTTTCTGAATGTTGGCGGAACGGACGGGGCTCGAACCCGCGACCCCCTGCGTGACAGGCAGGTATTCTAACCAACTGAACTACCGCTCCGCGCTTTGTTCCCCGTCGGGAACGAGGCGCATATTAATAGTAGCGAGATTTTCCGTCAACGGTTTTTAGCAGATAAAAACGCGTTTGCATGCTTTTTCATCATAACACTGTTTTTTGGCACATTTATGAAGCACTTATGTGCGCCACAGACAGCTGCCGCCTTTCTTCATCACTAAATCCAGACGCTGTTCATGGGCCATGACCTCTTCATCGCTGGCCTGCAACACGCGCAGTGCCGACTGTGGCCGGGTAATCCGCTGAATGCTCTGGCTGCCATCCGCTTCCTGACGCTCACCCTCTACTGAAAATGACAGTGAGGTTTGCCCGCCGGTCATCAGCAGGAAGACATCCGCCAGAATTTCGGCATCGAGCAATGCGCCGTGCAGCGTACGCTTGCTGTTATCGATATCATAACGCGAGCAGAGCGCATCAAGGCTATTGCGCTTACCCGGGAACATCTTACGCGCCAGCATCAGGCTGTCGGTTACCTGGCAAAAGGTATCGGTTTTCGCAATGCCTTTGTTCAGCTTACTGAACTCGTAATCCATAAAGCCGATATCAAACGACGCGTTATGGATCACCAGTTCCGCGCCGCGGATATAGTCGAGAAACTCATCGGCGATATCACTGAAGCTCGGTTTATCCAGCAGAAACTCGTCGGCGATGCCGTGAACGCCAAAGGCTTCCGGATCCACCAGCCGGTCAGGCTTCAGATACATATGGAAATTGTTACCGGTCAGGCGGCGGTTAACCACCTCTACGGCGCCGATTTCAATAATGCGGTGGCCTTCGTAGTGGACACCTATCATGTTCATACCGGTGGTTTCGGTATCGAGTACGATCTGGCGTGTAATTGCTGTGCTCATAGGGCTCGTTTATGTCAGACTTGGCGTTTTGTCAGAGGGAAGTTTACCAGAGATGCGTAAACAGGTAGAAATTTTCACCGACGGATCTTGCCTGGGTAATCCGGGTCCCGGCGGTTACGGCGCAATTTTGCGCTACGGCCAGCATGAAAAAACCTTTAGTGCCGGTTATCACCTGACCACCAATAACCGCATGGAAATGATGGCCGCGATTGTCGCGCTGGAAGCGTTAACCCAACCCTGTACCGTAACACTCAGCACCGACAGCCAGTATGTGCGCCAGGGCATCACCAGTTGGATCCATAACTGGAAGAAACGCGGCTGGAAAACGGCCGATAAAAAACCGGTTAAAAATGTCGATCTATGGAAACGGCTCGACGCGGCGTTAAGCCACCATGAAATTAAATGGGAATGGGTGAAAGGCCACGCCGGTCATCCGGAAAATGAGCGTTGCGATGAACTGGCGCGCAGTGCTGCCGGTAACCCGGCCTTTGACGATATCGGTTATCAGCCGGAATCCTGATCGCCGGCGTCGCGGAACAGGCGGGTCACATTGACAGTCTGACGCAGACGTCCGGTGTTGGCCAGCTTCCTGGCTGGCGTCATGGTCAGCGGGAAGGTGCGTTTTCGCGCCACGACAATATTCAGACAGCCTAAAGCCGGCAGGTGCGTGCTGATCATTTTTCCGCCCTGCCGGTTCCATGGCACCACCTGAAAACGGGTGCGGTGCATCACCTCATAATTGAGCAGGCTCAGCCAGTCCAGCAGCCGCATCTGGCTAAACATCCGCCCGCTCCAGGGCGCGCGCCGATGTAATCCCGGGATCGCTTTTCCCATTCCCAGCAGGCTGAACGGATTGAAGCCGCTAATAATCATCCAGCCATCATCAATCAACACCCGATCAACCTCACGCAAAATGCGATGCGGGTCACCGCTCCAGGCCAGAGTATGCGCCAGCAGGCAGGCATCGACGGATTTGGATTCAAACGGCAGACACATCGGATCGGCAATCACCTGCAGCAGCTCACCTTCCGCCCCGACATTCACCTGATGAGAGATGGAGCAAGCCTGAGTATCAATTTCCGCACTAAGATTGCCAATTTTAAGCAGGTGAAAACCATACAGCTTGCCGAGGCTCGGCTGCAGATGATGTGAAAGTGCATCACGAAAATATTCGCCCCAGGGCATGTCCGCCCAGGAGTTCGGAGCATTAAGAATTTGGCGTGTTTTAGCGGGCTTCATGCTTTACCATCTTCATTCCTTCACGGCCTTCTGAGAGGTGACTATGAATCTTACCAGCATTCCGGCACTAGAGGATAACTACATCTGGGCGCTAAATGATGACAGCGGTCACTGCCTGATTGTTGACCCGGGCGAAGCGGATCCGGTAATCGCCACTCTGCAGCAAAATCAGTGGCAACCCACGGCTATTTTACTCACTCACCATCACCATGACCACGTTGGCGGCGTAAAACAACTGCTGGAAATCTGGCCACAAATAGTGGTGTATGGACCGCAAGAGACAGAAGATAAAGGAGCGACAGCGATCGTCAGTGAAGGCGATCGCCTGACTATTTTGGGTCACGAATTTGAGGTAATTTACACCCCCGGTCACACTTTAGGACATATCTCATATTTCAGTTATCCTTACCTTTTCTGCGGCGATACCATGTTTTCTGCGGGTTGCGGGCGGCTTTTTGAAGGTTCGCCAGAACAGATGTTTGAATCTTTTCAAAAACTTAATAAACTACCCGAACAAACGCTGGTTTGTTGCGCACATGAATATACATTATCTAATCTGAAGTTTGCGCAGGCGATCTTGCCGCAAGATAATGAAATTGCGCGCTACTGCCTGCAAATTAAGGAGTTACGCGCTAAAAACAGCATTAGTTTGCCATCAAAACTGGCCGTTGAGCGCAAAATTAATTTATTTTTAAGAACGCATGATGCTGATTTACAAAGAGTTATAGGGTTCGATTGTGCACCACAGCCTCAATGGCAAGTTTTTGCCCGTTTACGCGAGTTGAAAGACCGTTTTTGATATTTGTGGTTGTGTTGTTGAAAACGAGCACGTATGATTGCTCGTCTTTTAAGCAAACTATTGACACACACATGAAGGCTAAAGCGATATTACTCGCCTCGGTCTTGCTGGTGGGTTGTCAGGCGTCAAGGCATGATGCCAACACCCCAGTCCAGCATGCACAGAGTCTGTCTTCAGCAGGTCAAGGTGATGAAAATGGAAAGTACGCAGATGGAATGTTGTCTCCGCGTTGGCAGGATGATGGAACCAACCTCGCGCAAGACCAGGATCTGTGGAATTTCATTAGCGACGAGCTGAAGATGGAGGTTCCGGAGAATTCCCGGATCCGTGAACAAAAACAAAAGTACCTGAAGAACAAGAGCTATCTCCACGATGTAACATTACGGGCAGAGCCGTATATGTACTGGATAGTCGAGCAGATTAAGACACGTAAAATGCCGATGGAACTGGTACTGCTACCCATAGTGGAGAGCGCTTTTGATCCCCACGCGACATCAGCCGCGAATGCCGCAGGCATTTGGCAGATTGTCCCGGCTACGGGGCGTAATTATGGTTTGAAACAAAACCAGTGGTATGACGGTCGACGTGACGTCGTCGCATCTACCAAGGTTGCGCTGGATATGATGCAGCGTCTGAACGACATGTTTGACGGCGACTGGTTACTGACCATCGCAGCCTATAACAGTGGTGAAGGACGCGTCATGAAAGCGGTAAAACAGAATAAAGCGCGCGGGAAACCAACCGACTTCTGGAGTTTATCGTTACCACGCGAAACCACGGTCTATGTGCCGAAAATGTTGGCTTTGGGCGAAATCCTGAAGAACAACAAGCGTTACGGCGTACGACTGCCGACTCCTAACGAAAGCCGCGCTCTGGCGCGTGTGGAAGTGGGTCAGCAGATCGAACTGACACAGGCTGCCGATATGGCAGGCATGTCACTGACCAAACTGAAGAGCTTTAATACGGGTTACAAACGCGGAACAACGGCGCCAAACGGTCCCCATTACATCATGGTACCGAAGTCGAATGTTGCGGCGCTACGTAACTCCCTGGCGACAGGTGATATCGCTGCGGTTCAACCCACCCAGGTGGCGAAAAACAGCAGCAGCGTTGGCGGTTATAAGGTACGCACTGGCGACACCTTATCCGGTATCGCCACCCGCCTTGGCGTTTCGGTAAAAGATTTGCAGCGCGCGAACAATTTGCGCGGCGCAAATATTAAACCGGGTCAGACGTTAAGTGTTGGTGGTGATAAAAGCACGACGCTGGCGGCTAACAGCAGCATCACCTACCAGGTGCGCAAAGGGGATTCCGTTGCCAGTATCGCTAAACGTCACGGTGTTAATGCCAAAGACGTGTTGCGCTGGAACAGCATCCTTAGTGATGCGAGAACCATCCAGCCAGGCGACAAGCTGACGTTGTTTGTGAATAACAGCGCCACGCCTGACAGCTAAGCAAATCAGCCATACCAGATACGTCCTTATCTGATAAAAGAGCCACTCCGCGGAGTGGCTCTTTTTTTTGCCCGACGCTCAGGGCTTAAAGGCTTCGATAAAGATAATATCGGTGCTGAAACTGCCATCCTGCTGTAACTGATAGTAGCGCCGCACCTCGTCAGAGGCTGATTGCTGATAGGCGCGAATTGCGGTCACCAACGCTTCCGGCGTGCGCATACGCGCTATCCAGCTGGAGAACTCCAGATACAAACGATCCTGCGACACATTGCTGATAGCTAAGCCGGCTTCAGTAAACATCGTCAGCCATTCACCCGGGTTATAGTCGCGCACATGTGAAGTGTCACGCAGCGCCTCGACGGTTTGCAGCCAGATATCCAGCACCGCATTCCCCGGGGCGTTGACGTCCATAAACATCACTCTGCCCGCCGGTTTCAGCACGCGTTTTACTTCACGCAACGCCTGGCCGACATCATGCCAGTGATGCGCGGAGTAACGACTGATCACGATGTCAAAACTGGCATCGTCAAAGGGTAAGGCCTCAGCATAACCCTGACAGGTGGTTAAATGGCCGTATCCGCGCTCCTGAGCGCTTTTCTTTACCACTTCCAGCATCTGCCCCGAAAGATCGTAGGCCACCACCTCACGCACCTGCTGCGCCGCGATAAAGCTGGCATGCCCGCCGCCGCATCCTAAATCGAGCAGCCGGGCTGCTGGCAGGCTGGAGAGTCGCTCGCTCAGACGTTGTAAATCGCGTCCGCTGGCATGCACTGCGCTGTTCAGGTAAGCGTCGGCACGATCGCCAAACTGTTTATCGACATGCTGGTGATGACTCTGCGTGGTCATAGCTCGGTTTCCTTTGGTGGTTTTTTTAACGATGGCAGATGCAACGACCTGCCCTGACGGCAGGCCTGTAACATACTCAGTTAAGCTCAGGCTTACCGGGGTAGAATTCGACGAGTAGCGGGTTATGATCGGATGCGCGCGTAACGAGGACTGATGCCTCTGCGACATGCATACCGCGGTAGAAAACAAAATCTAACGGGCGACCAAAGGCTTTACGCCGGTTATCGTCGGTAAAACGGACTTCGCGTAGCGCCATCTCGCGCGCAAAGCGAAATAGCGCATTCATCCGCTGCCGGCTCCAGGCGTTAAAATCACCCGCCATAATCACCGGTCCCTGATGATGCAGGATCTGCTCACCAATTGGCCCCAGCTGTTTACTGTAAACATCAATGCCGAGGCTAAAGTTAACCGCATGAATATTGACCACCATCAGCCTCTCACCGCCAGGCAGCGGATAAGCGGTAACCAGCGCCGATTTCGACAACCGCAGCAGCGGCTCACGTTCGCGTAGCGGGCAACAATAAATCGGATGGGCGGCGGCCAGGGTCATTACGCCAGAGGGATGTTGGGGCAAAACAAAAGCAGGCACCTGATCGGCAGCCAGATAATTGGAGGTGGCGAACTGCACCAGTTCCGGTGTGGTCTGCGCTTCCTGCAGCAGAACCAGATGCGCATCCTTACCAAAGTTTTGCAGCACCGATAACCAGTCAGCACGCTGCTGCTTAAAGATATTCCATACCAGTACCCGCAGCGTGGTTTCGGTGGGTAACGGAACTCCTGGCGGTAAGGCATCACCTACATGCAGCATCGCTCCAGGGGGAAAAATCCGCTCCGCTGGCTGACCTGCAACATATCTCATGGCATAGGTTTTCTTGTGCACTTTACCGCCCGAACCTTTTTTCACTGCTGAGTGTAGTATCTCGTCTTTCAGTTATAGGGGCTTTGCGTCTGAGTTTCAATCGGTACGGCTGATTTACGCGCGTCATAGCGAAAGTAAATGCAAAACGGCCGGCTTTTGCAGACCGTTGCTGTTTTTCAGCTCAGTACCGGCCGGGCAACCCGATCAAGACGGCCGCTGTATATCACCAACAGTAGCGCGACCAGAACAATCAGCGCCCCGACCCACGGGGTCTGCGCCAGGCCGTAATGACTGACAATTTGCCCCCCCACTACCGACCCCAGCGCAATGCCGACATTAAACGCGGCGATATTCAGGCCGGAGGCGACATCAACCGCACCCGGCGCTGACTGTTCAGCCTTCTGTACCACATAAACCTGTAAACCCGGTACGTTGGCAAAAGCGAAGATCCCCATGACCAATACCGTCGCCAGCGCAGCGTACTGAACAGATGCGGTGAGCTGGAACACGACTAGCAACAACGCCAGCGCGGCAAAGATAAAGGTTAAAGCCGCCACCGGGCCATGCTTATCGGCCAGCTTGCCTCCCCAGATATTACCAATCGCCACCGAGATACCGTATCCCAGCAGAATCAGGCTGACCGCCGAAGGGGAGAACCCCGCCAGCTCCTGCATCATCGGCGCCAGGAAGGTGAAAGCGGTAAATACCCCACCGTAGCCCAGCGCAGTAATCGCATAGATCATCAGCAGACGTGGGTTAGTCAGCACCCTAAGCTGCTGTTTAATGCCCGCCATGGCGCGCAGTGGTATATTGCGTGGAATCAACAGCTGGCTGCTGCCCAGCGCAATCAGGCCAATCACGGACACTGCCAGAAAAGTTTCGCGCCAGCCGAAGTGCTGGCCGATAAAAGTCCCTAACGGTACGCCAGTCACCAGCGCCACCGTCAGGCCACCAAACATTAACGCAATCGCTGAAGCGGCTTTCTCTTTCGGCACTAAACTGGTGGCGATGGTCGAACCTACCGAGAAAAATACGCCGTGCGCCAGACCGGTCAGCAGTCGGGCAATAATCAGGGTTTCATAGTCTGGCGATAGCCAGGCAATCAGGTTGCCAACGGTAAATAGCGCCATCAGGCTGACCAGCAATAATTTACGCGGCATGTTTGCGCTTAACGCCGTCAGCACCGGGGCGCCAATCGCCACGCCAAGCGCGTAGATGGATACCAGTAAGCCGGCGGAAGGTAAGCTAATCGCTAACTGTTCCGCGATGGCTGGCACCAGGCCAACAATAACAAATTCAGTGGTGCCTATGGCAAAGGCGCTGATAGTAAGTGCAAGTAACGCTAACGGCATCGGTCGCTCCGGTAATTCAGGTTATCTGATGGCGCTCAGTATCAGCGCATGCTTAAATAACAAAAAGATGCAGAATTTCAATTTACTTTTGCTGATGGAGCAATAATGAAAGCGACATCTGAAGAGTTGACCATTTTTGTCGCGGTGGTGGAGAGCGGCAGTTTCAGCCGCGCCGCAGAACAGCTGGCGATGGCTAATTCAGCAGTAAGCCGGGCGGTGAAAAAGCTGGAAAATAAGCTCGGTGTGGCGCTTCTGACGCGAACCACCCGTCAGGTTAAGCTGACGCAGGAGGGGGAGACGTATTTCCGCCGGGTGCAGAAACTGTTGCAGGAGATGGCCAGCGCCGAAAATGAGCTGATCGAGAGCCGGAAGGTCCCCAGTGGTCTGCTGCGTATTGATGCGGCGACGCCGGTAGTGTTGCATCTGCTGATGCCGATGATTAAACCCTTCCGCGAGCGCTATCCGGAAATTACCCTGTCGCTGGTATCGTCGGAAAACTTTATTAATCTGATTGAACGTAAAGTCGACGTGGCGATCCGCATTGGCAACCTTAGCGACTCCAGCCTGCGCGCCCGTCCGCTATTTATCAGTTATCGCAAGATTGTCGCCTCACCCGCCTGGCTGGCGCAGAATGGCACACCGAACAGCGTCGACGATCTGCGTCAGCATCACTGCCTCGCTTTTGTTGACGCGCCGCGTCTTAACCGCTGGCCGCTGGCTCAGCAGGATGGCCAGCTGTTCGATATTACCCCGGCGACCTCCTCCAATAGCGGCGAAACCATTAAGCAGCTGTGTCTGAGTGGCAATGGCATTGCCTGTTTATCGGAATATATGGTTGATAAGGAGATTGCCGATGGCAGCCTGGTGGAGTTACTTGCCGACCAGCTGTTGCCGGTAGAGATGCCGTTAAATGCGGTCTATTACAGCGATGGCGCCGTGAATATGCGCATGCGCGCGTTTATTGATTTCCTTAGCGCATGGATCAATGGACAATATCCGCCGGGACGCTAGCCGCCAGCCGCTGCTTCAGGCTGCCCGATGGCGAAAGCGATCGATTTCAGCGGGCAACAGATACATCGAGTCGATAACCACGCTGGCGCCGGCAGATTCGAGCCTGGCCTGATGATGACGGTCGCTGTGGGCGCCGCCGGTAAAACCAATCACATACATACCCGCCCTTTTCGCCGCCATCACCCCATGTACCGAATCTTCAATAACGATAGTGTTGCCGGGTAAGGCATGCAGCACCTGAGCGGCATGCAGGAAAATATCAGGTTGCGGCTTCGAACGGCCAGGCCCCAGATCGACAGCGGAAAAGATATTCGGCGCGAACAGATGCTTCAGTCCGACTAAAGTCAGCATATACTCTAACTGTTCTGAACCCGAGTTTGAGCAGATACATTTGCTGGTCGGGAGGGTGCTAATCACCTCCTCAGTACCAGCGATGCGGGTTAACTTTTCGGCAAAGCTCTCCAGCAATAACCGATAAAATTCCTGATGAATGCTTTCCGTAATGCTAACGCCTTTCTCTGCTCTGACTTTATTAATCAGTTCATCCCATGCCAGCCCGCTATAACCGGCGATAAATTCGTCAAACCCAATATCTACCCCCTGCTGACCCAGCAGCGAGAGGGTTAGTTGGATCCCGATAATTTCTGAGTCTACAAGCACGCCATCACAATCGAAAATGATCAGATCCAGTTTATTGTTCATCAGCCTCATCCGAAAAAAAACGTCTGGCCGCAGAGATTCAGCGCTGACGGCCAGACAAGCAAAACATGGGGTTACACGTTAACCAGCTCTTTTTTGTATTTTATCAACAGTTGCTGAATATCGCGTAGTCGGGATACCGCAATTGAGGACAATTTCTCTTTCGAAACATTGCGATCCAGGGAAATACAGTCTTTCCACAATGAGCGCCCGGCGATCACCCCCGATGCCCCATTGCGCAGCGAGATATCCACTTGTTTCAGGAAGGTCTGGTGATCGACGCCGGCGGACAGTACCGCCCATGGGATCTCGCCACATATTTCAGTAACTTTTGCACAGGCCTCTTCGGTTCCCGGATAGGGGATTTTCAGCACCTTAGAACCACAATCAATACAGGCCCGGCAACCATCCTGAATCAGCTGCGGGATCTTGCTTTGGTACTCTTCCTTGCTCTCACCTTCCAGCGGGTAAGTGAGAAACTCCACGACCAGGAACAGATCTTCGCGGGCAAAATCATCAATCACCGCGCGCAGGGTCGCCAGGTTAGCGCTATTGGCCTCGGGAGTATCCATACGTAAGTAGATCATGATTTTCCCGCCGGTGGCGCCCAGCTCACGAACTTTACGTGCATTAATTCCGTCAACCATTTTTGAAATACGATAACCCTGCGGCGAAGTATCCCAGCCAGAGGCATCCAGCCCGACCAGCAGACCGGTATTACGCGGCACCACTCCCTCATCAACAATACCAGGCACTGCGCAAATCGGATCGACTAAAACGCATCCGGCTTCCGATGCCAGGTAACTGGTAATATCGTATTTCGTTTTCCCTAAGGTTTCATTGCTGATTTTCGCCTGCTCTTCCGGCGTCGCGGCCAATAGCGTTCTCATACCACCGCGTTGATCACAGGCAACAACCATCATTGAACCGGTAGCATCGCAGATCATTTGATAGCCACGACGTTCAGCCGTTGTCATTTTGTTCATTGGTTAATTCCTCGTACAAGAGATAATGTATTTAAATCAGATTTAGTTCAGGCGGTTTTTAACCCACAAGATAAGGTCTTCATTATTTCCACCCTTATCCTGGTCAACGGTATATACCTCACCGAATTCCATGGGTTGCGCTTTTTCCGCCAACAGAATTAATTCAGGAATATATTCTTCACCGGGGTGTCCCTTAACGCGGCAGCCGCAGCGATGTTGATATCGTTCGGCAACCAGCGCGGGCGAGACTTTATTCCATATTTCGATAACCGTCTGGCAACCACACATCGCGAGGTAATCAGCTAAAACCGATCGTTCGCGAAAACCAAACCAGGCATCCATAATAAAAACCGTATCCGGTGGTGAACTCTTCACAATATTGAACATGGACTCATAGGCGGCATATCCCAGCTTGCGATTTAATGGCCTGTCGATGATGTCTGAAAACTGAACCATAAACGGCTCTTTGATCTCATCAATACTTAACACAGGAAAATTAAAATATTCAGAAAGAGCTCTGGCGACAGAACTTTTTCCTGATGCCGGTATGCCGTTAACTAAAATCAGTTTTTTCATAGTAACCCAATAATTTCATCAATTGTTGTGGCTCGTCTGATTTGAGATAACGTTTCCTCCTGTTCCAGCAGGCCGACGATCGATGCAATGCCCTCAGTGATATGAGAATCACTGTTCACCCCACCAAACATCACAATAATATCTACTGGTTCACTGCCGTTAATTGACACCGGATGCGTAAGCGTCACCATACTAAAGCAATCTTTAATTACTCCGCATTCCGGTCTGGCATGAGGAATGGCGATACCCTCATCAAAAACGTAATACGCCCCATACTCCATCGTGTTATTAATCACAGCTTGCGGATATTCAGCAGTAACAAACCCACCCTCAATTAATGGCTTTGCCGCTTGTTCTATGATTTCTCCCCATGAATCAACATCAATCCGCACCTGAATATATTTGTTCTTTAAGAGGAACTCTTTAATACTCATATCACCTCATATATTTCTGCGAATGGTATTCCTTAGCTCATCCATTTTCACAAAGACATCATCAACCCGACTACGGTAGTGCTTATTGCCCGAAAATATCTTCACAGCCTGGTTATATTTAACCATTAACTGTTTCTGAATGGCGTTATCTGCCGGGTTTTGTAATAAACCTGATTCCAGTTGCGATAACTCCGTCTCTATTCTCGCTGCTGCCTCATCATTTTCACTCCCCCCTTGAGATTCATCTGAATTAAACAGTTGTTTTAACTTTGAAAACATAATATCTCCTCACATCGTTTCTCGATGATGCGATTGATACCAGGCGATAGCCGCCAGCAATAAAGCGAATTACTTTGTCAGTTTTCGGTTAGCAAACCAGACAATCACAATAACAAAGGCGATAAAGCCAACCACGAACGGCCAGTCATTCTGGAAAGCATGACCCAATACCAGCCCGGTGCTGATCACATCCGAGTCACTAAAGGTGACACCTTTGAAACCGAATGTTTCGAGTAGCGGGACTAAGATGGCAGGTAAGAAGGTAATAAATAACCCATGTACAACCCCGCCAATAATCGCTCCTTTCCTGCCGCCCATGGCATTGCCAAACACGCCGGCAGCGCCGCCAGCAAAGAAGTTGGTTAACAGCCCGGGCAGGATCATCGCCAGACCAAACATCGGGAACACAATCATGCCAATAATCGAGCCGACGGTAGTGGCAAGGAAGCCGACGATAACCGCGTTTGGTGCATAGGGAAATAACACCGGACAGTCGAGCGCCGGTTTGGCATTGGGTACTAAGCGCATTGCAATGCCACGGAAAGCCGGAACCAGCTCATTCAGCAGTAAACGCACACCGCTGTACAGTACAAATACCCCGGCGACAAACTGCATCGATTGCATAAAGGAATACATGATGTAATTCATTCCGTTAGCAAACTGGGCGATATAGGTCGGACCCGCAAAGATCGCCGGAATGATGTACATCGGAATCATCACCACCGCCATTGACAGATAGGTGTCCTGGAGAAATTTGAAATTGTCCGGTAGTTCTAAGTCTTCCGTTGAGCGGGAGTTCTTCCCAATGGCGCGCGCCACAGCCGCCTGTACCAGATAGCCAATGGTGCAGAAGTGCCCAAGCGCGACATCATCAGAATCGGTAATCTTACGCACGATAGGCTGGGCGATGGCCGGCATTAACACCGCCATAATCCCGCCAAATATGCCACCGGTAAGGATGAGTGTCGCCCCGGTCAGCCCGGCCTTGTAACCAATTACCGTGCCAATGGTTGCCATCCACAACAGCGCCTGGCCGGTCAGGAAGATATATTTAAACGGCGTAATGCGTGCAATGATGATGTTGACAGCGAAGATCACCAACAGCGTCAGAGCCACTTCCGAACCGAGTTCGCGGTTTGCCACACCGGCAATCGCTGCAACGTCGGTAATATATCCCTTCATACCAAAACCGCTGGTAAAGATATCATTCAGAAAGGTTAAGGCTCCAACGATGATGTTGATGCCAGCCATCATGATCAGAAAACCCAGCAGAGTTTTAAAGGTCCCTTCGGCGGTTTTACCGACGGATTTTTTTTGCAGGATCAGGCCAATCATGGCGATTAAAGCAATCAGTATTGAAGCCTGCCCCAGCAAATCCTTCACAAGAAAATGTATAATAGCGTCCACTTACCACCTCATCTCTCAGTTCGAGTTCATATAAGCCAGAATTTTTTCTTCTATTTCTTTTTTGTCTGTCAGCTTATTAAGGACGATGACTCTTTTTTTCTCCTCCTCACTGGCATCCGAGTTTAAAATATCAGCAAACATCTTTTGGGTGAGAATAATGTCATATTTAAACGATGACGCTTCCGATACCGTGGTGTGATCGATATCAGCTTCGATACATAACTTTTGCAATACAGATTTGGCGCTCATTTCAATGGCAAAACTTGAGCCAAGACCGCAGCCACATACGCAGAGTACTTTAAGCATATTATTACCTCAGATAAGGTTATTTACTTTAGCCAGTTTGTAGAGATTACTATCTTCATCAACCAAACGTTTGTTCGAGTTTTCCAGATCAATCGGTATAGCTTTATTATTATTGTTAATTACGATTATTTTATTTGTCAGGCCGCTATTGATGCATCGTACGACCTCTTCCGCCAGAATAGCGCCTTGTATAATCTCCTCTCCAGTGGGAGTACCGCTTCTCAGGCCATAGCCGAGAATTGTTTTTCTGATTCTGATACCGATCTTATGTTCGATTTTACCGATCATCGTATCTATCGCCCCCTGAAATCCGGGGGTATATTCTTTGGTATAACCTTCAGAACATAAAATAATCACACTATTTTGTAGCTTAATTTTACTTTTGATCTTCCCGGCGAGAACATCAATATCCCACGGAGATTCAGGAATAAGTGCGATATCCGCATTACTCTTTAGCGCTGCCTGTAGCGTCAGTTCGCCGCAATAACCGCCCAGCAGCTCAATCATAAACACTCGTCCTGGCAAACCACGTCCGGTATTACGTAATTTTCCTACTTCGCTGATCACCTGTTCACAGGCAGTAGAGAAACCAATGGTATAACTATTACCCGTTATATCATTATCAATCGTCATGCCTACGCCGTAACAGTTAACACCATAACCACTGAGCACTTTCAAAAACTGAAAAGAACCATCTCCGCCGCCCATAATCAGACAATCAAGTTTTTTTTGCCGGATGTTCCTGACGATTTTTTCATAGTCAGATCTCTTACACTTATCCTCTTTCCTGCCTGATGAAATTAATGGCACCGGAGAAATCGATAAATCAACCAAATCCCGCCGCGAAATTTCTTTAAACCGGTTTTCGATTAAACCATTAATACCACCATCAAAAATCACCATTTCAGATTCCGTCATCCTGTTAATCTGGAACAGAAAATTATTCATTCCACTGACATCACCACCACTAATTACTAATCCTATTTTCATGGTTGACCTCAGATAAATACTCACCGGTGAATGTGGAATTAATGTTAATGATGGTCGAATTAATTTTTTCGAAGTAGATCACACTTTTGCAACGATTTCTGTTAACACAGGGTGTTGACAGCCATTAAAATCGCTCATTTTTGTGATAAACATCACGCTATTTTTTAGTGGTTTTTCAGTAAAAAATCGTAATCCACTGTTTTTTATCTGATTTATTTTTGTGAGCTAAATCTGGTTTTGGTTGTTATTTTCCGTGAATAAACCGTTGCTGGTTTTGTGATTTATTTCACATTAATCTGCTTGTCAGCTTTAAAATAAACCCGGGCTGGTAAGAACCGGCTTAGCTGGACCAGACAATTTATCGATTTTACAACCAGCGGTAATCTGTTCAGGGGAAAGTATTATTGATAAGAAATATGAAAGTGAAAGACGGTGTAGCGGGAGAATATACGCCGGTGCGCAGGGGGAATTTAGCAGGCAGAGGGGAGAAAGGGACAGTCTTCGCCAGTAAAGACTGTCCGGCAGTGGCTTTTAAATTATCAATCCCAGGCGGGCGCCAGACCTTCCGGACTGACCAGGCGGTCATTGCTGTCCAGCGTGGCGATCTGCGCCATATCTTCAGCATGCAGCATCAGTGACCGGGCTTTGAGATTGCTTTCAAGGTTCGCGCGTTGGGTCGATGAAGGAATTACCGCATAACCCGACTGCATTGCCCACGCCAGAATAACCTGCGCCGGTGTGGCCTGATGCTTGTCGGCAATCGCCTGAATCAGGCGATCCTTTAGCGCCTTGCCATAAGCCAGCGTCATATAGGAGGTAATAGGGATCCCTTTTTGTCGGGCAAACTCAACGACCTTACGGTTTTGCAGGTACGGGTGTAATTCAATCTGGTTGGTGGCAATCTCGTCCACGCCTACCGCATCAATAGCCTGCTGCATCAGTGCCGTGGTGAAGTTAGAGAGGCCAATGGCACGTGTCAGTCCAGCCTCTTTCGCCGCGACCAGCGCCTGCATGGTTTCAGCCACAGAGACCGCTGCGCCCGGTGATGGCCAGTGGATCAAAGTCAGATCGACATATTCCGTACGCAGTTTAGCAAGGCTCTGCTGCAGACTGGGGATCAGCGCTTCTGCGGAAAGATTTTCAGTCCATATTTTGGTGGTAATAAACAGCTGTTCACGCGGCACCCCACTCTCTGCTATAGCCTGGCCAACAGCTGCTTCATTTTGGTAAATCTGAGCGGTATCGATTACCCGGTAACCGAGCCCGAGCGCATTTTTTACTGATGCAATAACCACATCACCCTGTAAACGGAAAGTACCTAAACCAAAAGCGGGAATTGCCATCATATCCTCATTGTTCATATTGTTGCTGAAAGTGGGGAGAGTATGACAGCCAGATTATTGCTGAAAAAGCCGTAACTAAACCTAACACTTTTGACTAAAACGCAAAAATATGAGATTCAGACATACGAAAAAGCCCTGAGCAGATGCTCAGGGCTTTCGTAATAAGTGGCGGAACGGACGGGGCTCGAACCCGCGACCCCCTGCGTGACAGGCAGGTATTCTAACCAACTGAACTACCGCTCCACCGATTCTGTACTGACTTCAGACATCTGTCTGACTTCAGGTATTTCTCTCACTTCCGCGTCACGGGAAATGGTATTAATTTGATGCCTGGCAGTTCCCTACTCTCGCATGGGGAGACCCCACACTACCATCGGCGCTACGGCGTTTCACTTCTGAGTTCGGCATGGGGTCAGGTGGGACCACCGCGCTACAGCCGCCAGGCA